>NZ_AP024678.1:1248946-1561183 GCF_025999095.1 Thermosynechococcus sp.
CGCATCCACAGGTCGTGGGTGCCCCCCGGAAAGGTAACCGCAATTTTGATGTTCTCCTCTTGGTTGCGGGCGCGGCGTTCAGCTCGCGTTTTAGCAAAGGCTTCCTTGAGGGGACTGCTATCGGTGCTAATACCCAGGCCTTTGTAGGCATTGGCCAAGAGGATTCCCTGACCATTGGTGTTTAACCGCGCCAGAATGTACATGGGTACTTTTTTGCCACCGGTAATGGTTCCAGCCGTCATCAGGTAGGGCATCGGCGTCAGGATATGGGCACCGTCAATGCCACCTCCGCCAGAGCCCAAGACCAAGTTGTCGCGGGTCACGCCCCAGGAGGCCTGCTTAATCACCTCCACATCGGGCATTCCGTACTTGGCAAAAAAGCCCTTTTCCTTGGCAATAATTAGGGGAGCTGCGTCCGTGAGGGCAATAAAGCCAAGTTTTGCACCCGTCACCTCCGGGGTCTCCGCGAGGGTGGTGGGTTGGACAACGTCAGCACTTTGCTGGCTGTTGCTACAGGCGTGGGAAACTAATGTTACAGCCGTTGTGGCGGCGGTTATCAGAAAGCGACGCCGAGAAAAATTCGCCATCGATTTACAACTCCTTCAGTTCTTAGGGAATCAATAGAGTCAATGCAGTCAATAGGGGAGAATGCAGACCGTGTTAGGAAACCATCATGGCCACCGCCGGCGTGGGTACGGGGGGCACTTCCAATCCCCTTGGTTTTGCCCCAAATTGCTCAATTAGCAGTTGCCGCAGTACTTCAGGCAGTTCATCACAGGGAATCCCTTTTTTGATACAGGTGCCCAGCTTGGCATCCTTACCAACCTTGCCGCCCATGTACAAATCCACGGCATCCACCGTTTCGCCATTGCGGCGGGTTTTCGTGCCCATGAGGCCAATGTCCGCCACTTGGGGTTGACCACAGGAGTTGGGACAGCCAGTCCAATGAATGCGTACGGGTTGGGGCAGTAGCAGTTGTTGATCTAACCAGCGAGCAAGGGCGAGGGCACGATTTTTGGTTTCAATGAGGGCAAAGTTGCAGAATTGTGCGCCGGTACAGGAAACAAGGGCACGCTCGAGGGGCGGTGGTTCCGGCCGAAACTTGCCAAGGAGAGGTTCCCGCAGCAAGCTCGGCAAAACGGCATCAGGTATATGGGGAATGATCACGTTTTGCTCCACCGTGAGGCGGACTTCTGACTGACCATACACTTGGGCAATCCGGGCTAGCTCGTAGAAGTCAGGGGCATAGAGCCGCCCCACGGGAATGTGCAATCCCACATAGTTTAAGCCCCGCTGCTTTTGGCGATGGACCCCCAAATGATCTCGCTTGTCCCAGGCGATTTCATCCTTGGGGGCCGCCCTTAGAAGTGCAAAGGGAAGCTTGGCGGCAACAGCGGCCCGGAATTTTTCCATGCCCCACTCGTCAATGAGCCACATCAGGCGCGCTTTTTGACGATTGCCTCGCAGGCCATGGTCACGAAAAATTTCCAGGATGACACGGCAGAGGTCCACCACCGCGTCATCGGGAGGCACCCATGCATCCAGGGGAACAGCAGCCGCACAACGCCGAGCAGAAAAAAAGCCCCCCACCAGCACATTGAAGCCTAAGTGTCTGTCTCGATAAGCCGGCACGAAGGCCAAATCGTTAATTTCGGCATGGACGGAGTTATCCCGCCCCCCTTCAATGGCAATGTTGAATTTGCGGGGAAGGTTACTAAATTCCGGATTGCCCTGACCGTGATTTGTGATCATGGCCTGTAACTTCGTAATTAAGGGGCGCGTGTCAATGAGTTCGGCCGCATCAATGCCCGCCACGGGGGAGCCAGTTAGATTGCGCACATTGTCCATCCCCGACTGAACTGAGGTGAGGCCACAGGTGCGGAGTTGCTCGATGACTTGCGGGATTTCCTCAATGGGTAGGCCGCGAATCTGAATATTTTGGCGGGTGGTAATGTCACCGCTGCCGTTCTCGCCGTAGCGGTCCACAATTTCGCCAAGAGTGCGCAGTTGTTGACTGCTGAGAATCCCATTGGGTACTCGCAGCCGCATCATGAATTTGCCAGGGGTAACGGGACGAAAGAAAATCCCTAGCCATTTGAGGCGGACATCGCGATCGGCTTCAGGAATGTTTTCCCAACCGATGGCTGCAAACCTTTCTAACTCCTGTTTAACCGCCAAGCCATCTTTTTCTTTTTTAATGGCCTCGATTTTGTTACTCACGATTGTTGCCCTTGTCTTTAATGGGTTCTTTGAAAGCTAAGCTTAGTTATATCAATCGTGAATATTTGTAAATATTGCTACATTTCTCCTGGCGCTATACATTTTTCGTATCTTGGATATACTCAGACCGTATCTAGGGTTAAATTCAGTGGGGGGTATTGAATCTGCTCAAAAACTAAAACAGCCAAAGTCGGTGTAGGACAAGGCTAGATTTGGTTGAGGCAGCCCGTTTTTAGAAGAAGGTTATTGCTGACAATCACTCAAGGAACAAAATAAAAAGCTGCACCCTTATAGATTCAGCGAGGATGCAGCGGAAAATGCTTTATTCCGGGTCAGCCGGTGTCCCTATGTGCCGGAGGTCCAAGAGTTCATGTACTCCACCTGTTCAGGGGTGGGGGTGTCAATGGCAATGCCCATAGCTTGGAGTTTTAAACGGGCAATTTCCTGATCCACTGCAGCGGGAATGGGGTGAATACCGGCAGCCAACTGGCCTTTATTTTTAACGAGATATTCACAGCCCAGGGCTTGGTTGGCAAAGCTCATATCCATGACACTGGCGGGGTGGCCTTCCGCTGCCGCAAGGTTAATCAGGCGGCCTTCACCCAAAACAATGATGGATTTGCCACTAGGGAGAATGTATTCCTCGGTGAAGTTGCGCACAAGGCGGACTTCCTTGGCAAGGGTTTTCAGGGTGGCGAGGTCAATTTCGATGTCAAAGTGACCGGAATTAGCAACCATTGCTCCATCTTTCATGACGGCAAAGTGCTCTGCCCGAATCACATGTTTATTCCCCGTCACGGTGATGAAAATATCCCCCAGGGGTGCAGCTTCGAGCATGGGCATGACGCGGAAGCCATCCATCACTGCTTCAATGGCGCGCACGGGATCGATTTCGGTGACAATCACATTGGCCCCCATGCCCCGTGCCCGCAGAGCAGTTCCTTTGCCGCACCAGCCGTAGCCGGCGACAACAATAGTTTTGCCGGCAAGGAGAATGTTGGTGGCGCGGATAATGCCATCGAGGGTGGATTGACCCGTGCCGTAGCGGTTATCAAAGAAGTGTTTGGTGTCAGCATCGTTGACGTTAATGGCAGGGAAAGTCAGGACGCCATCGCGGAACATGGCCTTGAGGCGGACAATACCCGTGGTGGTTTCTTCGGTGGTGCCAATAATGTCGCTGAGTTGGTGCTGGCGCTCCTTGACGAGGGTGGCAACCACATCACAGCCGTCATCAATGATGATCTGGGGGCGGTGATCCAGGGCAATGTTGACGTGGCGCCTGTAGGTGGCGGTGTCTTCCCCTTTTTGGGCAAAGACCGGGATGCCGTAGTTCACTACCAAGCTAGCGGCCACATCGTCTTGGGTGGAGAGGGGATTACTGGCAATGAGCACTGCATCGGCTCCTCCGGCTTTGAGGGCGATCGCCAGATTAGCGGTTTCTGTGGTCACATGGCAGCAGGCGGCCAAGCGAATACCGGCAAAGGGCTTTTCTTTCTCAAAGCGATCGCGAATCTGGCGCAGTACTGGCATCTCTCGACTGGCCCATTCAATCCGTTGCTGCCCTAAAGGGGCAAGGCTCAAGTCTTTGACATCGTGACGAACAGGGGCTTCAGATCTTATGGGAGAAGACACCATACTGTGGTTCCTGAAAAAGGCTACGGCTCCCCATTATACGCAAGTATACGCAAGAATCAGCTAGGGAGATTTCTTCCGCAGTACCCAACTTGTAACGGTGCCACCCGGCAACACGGGCAAATTCACCGTAGCAATTTCTAAAAGATGACCCTTGCGATTGCGAAACTGAAAGGTACAGATCTGAACCCCCACTAGTTGGCAGCCCATTAGTTCGCTATAGCCTTGACTGAGCAGATAGGCCACAATCGGCGTCCTGGTTGCCGGATTCTCCATTGCCGGATTGACCACGGGTTGCCAGCCGCGATCAAGCAGGCGTTGACGGGCCTCGGCATAGCTCATGCCTTGGTGCAAACGCGGTACCCGCTGGGCAAGGGTACTGGGCGCAAAGCCAACCCCTGCTGCCAGTAAACCAAGGGCAATGATGCGTTTGAGCAATACCATAGCAATTGGTGCTTAGATGCCAACCGCTATACGCTGCAACGGCCAGGTTCATGCAGGTTTGACGGTGGACTTAGGCCCCCACGGCTTCTTTGGCAGCATAGAGGACTTCCACAGTAATCTCGCTAATTCCCCGTTCGCGAGCAAATTTTTCAGTGTTGCGCTTTACCTTGCCGCGCACAAAGCCGGGAATCTTATTCAATTCCGCTAGCCCATCCGCTGTCCAGGTTAAATCCGAGTCGGCGGAGAGTCCCTTGTGAATCACTTCCTTGGTATCATGGCCACCAAAAATCTCCAGCAGGTGGTCTTCCATCCCCAAGGTGAAGGAGTTGTAGATTAAGTCTACTAGTTGATTGGTGCCCTCGTAGCCCAAGAAGGGCCGATAGCCCACAGGAAAGTCTTGGATGTGGATGGGGGCAGCAATCACACCACAGGGAATGTTGAGGCGTTTGCCGACATGGCGTTCCATTTGTGTGCCAAAGATGGCAGCCGGTTCAACGCGGGCGATCGCATCCCCCACCACCGTGTGGTCATCGGTAATCAGTACCTCGTCACAAAGGCCGGCCACTTCGGCCCGGAACCACTCGGCATCGTATGTACAGTACGTCCCTGCCCAAACAACGTGGATCCCCATCTCCCGAGTAAGAATTTTCGTCATTGCTGCTGCATGGGTATTGTCCCCAAAGACAACCGCCTTTTTACCGGTGAGGTTTTGGCAATCAATGGAGCGGGAGAACCAAGCAGCTTGGGAAACCTCCCGTGTTTGCTGCTCGATAAAGGCTTCGTAGTTCACATTTGCCCCCTGAGCATTGAGCACCCCTTGAATGGCACGGATACAACGGGCGGTTTCTACCACACCCATTGGCGTAATGCGGACGCTGGGCTGGCCAAATTCCCTTTCCAGATATTGGGCGGTGAGACCGCCAATTTCCCGATAGGGGACCAGGTTAAACCATGCTTGGGGGAGTCGGGCAAGGTCATAGACGCTGGCACCGGCGGGAATCACCAGATTCACCTGGATGCCAAGGTCGGCCATCAGTTGCTTTAGTTCGCGGCAATCGTGCTGGTTGTGGAAGCCGAGGGTGGTGATGCCGATGATGTTGACGCTAGGGGTGGGGGTTTTGCTGGTCCCTAAGGTGCCTTGGCGGCGGGCTTTGTCAATGTAAAATTGCACAATTTGCTCAAGGGTGCGATCGGCGGCCTGCAATTCATTGACGCGATAGTGATTGACATCCGCTAAGAGAACATCGGCAGTCGTGCTGAGGCTGGCCCGCTGGACAAAGTTTTGCAAGTCTTCTTGGAGAATACTGGAGGTACAGGTGGGGGTGAGCACAATTAAATCAGGGTGCTCTTCGGTGTCTTTGCGGGTAATATTCTCAACAACCTTTTCTTGGGAGCCGCGGGCTAAGACCTGGCGGTCCACAATACTGGCGGTGACAGGCGTAAAGTCACGCTCTCGCTCGAGCATGGATCGCATGACATTAAAGTAGTCATCCCCAAGGGGCGCGTGCATAATGCTATGAACATTTTTGAAGGAACTGGCAATGCGCAGCGTACCAATGTGGGCAGGTCCTGCATACATCCAGTAGGCAAGTTTCATCGCGTCAACTCCCTGGGCAAAGGTGTTTTGAGGTCCGATCGCGATCGTAGCGAGGCTATCTCCCTAGCCTGCCAAAACGTTGCAAAACTTGAAGGAATTGGGAAAGCCGCTTAACATACCAACATCTTTCCTCTCTCCCCTAAAATTGATCAATACTGCAATGCCAATTCAGTTTGCCCTTTTAAGGACACCCACGCATGGTTGCTTGCGAATTTAGCCCCGGTCTTGACGGTATTCCCGTTGCCCAGTCGGCCATTAGCTATGTGGATGGCCAAGCAGGCATTCTTGAGTATCGCGGTGTCCCGATTCAGGAACTGGCGGAAAAAAGCACATTTTTGGAAACAGCCTTCCTGTTGATTTGGGGCTACTGGCCGACCAAGGAGGAATTGGCGGCCTTTGAGCACGACATTACCTACCATCGCCGCGTCAAATATCGCATTCGCGACATGATGAAGTGCTTTCCCGACAGTGGCCACCCTATGGATGCGCTGCAGGCCTCGGCGGGAGCTTTGGGATTGTTCTATTCACGGCGGGCCCTCGACGATCCAGAGTACATTCGGGCAGCAGTGATCCGCCTCTTGGCAAAAATTCCAACGATGGTGGCGGCCTTTCAACTGATCCGCAAGGGAAATGACCCAGTCATGCCCTGTGATGAGCTGGACTATGCGGCCAATTTTCTCTATATGCTCAATGAGCGGCATCCGGATCCCTTTGCAGCGCGGGTCTTTGATATTTGCTTGATTCTCCACGCGGAGCACACGATGAATGCCTCTACCTTCTCGGCGCGGGTGACGGCCTCGACGTTGACAGACCCTTACGCCGTGGTTGCTTCAGCGGTGGGTACGCTGGCAGGGCCACTCCACGGGGGCGCCAATGAAGAGGTGATCAATATGCTCGAAGAAATCGGCAGTGTCGAGAATGTCCGTCCCTATGTGGAAAAGTGTATCCAAAATAAGATCAAGATTGCTGGGTTTGGCCACCGTGTGTATAAGGTCAAAGATCCCCGCGCCACGATTTTGCAGAAGTTGGCGGAGCAGCTGTTTGATAAGTTCGGTGGCGATCGCTACTACGACATTGCCCTGAAATTGGAGGAAGTGGTAGGCGAATACTTGAGCTATAAAGGAATTTATCCCAATGTGGATTTTTACTCTGGTCTGGTCTATCGGCGGCTGGGAATCCCCAGTGATCTCTTTACGCCAGTGTTTGCGATTGCCCGCGTCGCCGGTTGGCTTGCCCACTGGAAAGAACAACTGGAGGCCAATCGCATTTATCGTCCCACTCAAATCTATACCGGTGCCCATAATCAGCCCTATGTACCCATGGAGGAGCGCAATCATCGCCCCTAACTCTTGATCCTCAATTCCCCCCTGACTAAGCTGCTTTATAGTGGCGGTACCCCTGTGGAGTTTCCGATGGCAAAGGCAAAATCAAGTAAACGGCAAGCATCAAAAACATCAAAAACATCAACAGCGTCGCAATCCCCGCAATCAACAACCCCGACACCGCAGGCGGCAACCGTTGCGCCTGAACCCACCCCTGTAGATGCCGCTAATCTCACCTACGAGGCGGTGATTGGCCTAGAGATTCACTGCCAACTGAGTACCCAAACAAAAATTTTCTCATCTAGTTCGACCCAGTTTGGTGCGCCCCCCAATACCAACATTGACCCGGTGTGCTTGGGTTTGCCGGGGACGCTTCCTGTCTTGAATGAAAAGGTTCTCGAGTATGCCGTAAAGGCAGGTTTAGCCCTCAATTGTCAGATTGCGCCCTACAGCAAGTTCGATCGCAAGCAGTATTTTTATCCCGACTTGCCCAAAAACTATCAAATCTCGCAGTACGACTTGCCCATTGCCCAGCATGGCTACCTCGAGATTGAACTGGTGGAGGATAACGGTACCGCCCGCCGTAAAAAAATTGGCATTACTCGCCTGCACATGGAGGAAGATGCTGGCAAACTGGTGCATGCAGGCAGCGATCGCCTGTCGGGTTCCACCTACTCGCTGGTGGACCTGAATCGGGCAGGGGTGCCCCTGGTGGAAATTGTCTCTGCGCCAGATCTGCGCAGCGGTCAAGAGGCAGCGGAATATGCCCAAGAACTGCGGCGCATTCTCCGCTACTTGGGGGTTTGCGACGGCAATATGCAGGAGGGCTCGCTGCGCTGCGATGTCAATATCTCTGTGCGGCCAGTGGGCAGCAACACCTTTGGCACGAAGGTGGAGATTAAAAACATGAACTCCTTTAGTGCCATCCAACGGGCCATTGACTATGAAATTGAGCGACAAGTGGCTGCCGTCAAAGCGGGGGAACCCATCGTTCAAGAAACTCGGCTCTGGGATGAGGCCACCCAAGAAACGCGAACCATGCGGGTCAAGGAAGGCTCCAGTGACTACCGCTACTTTCCTGAACCCGATCTCGGACCGATTGAGGTCAGTGCTGAGCAACTGGCGGCATGGCGCGCTGAGCTGCCCGAACTCCCTGCCCAAAAACGCCACCGCTATGAATCCGAGTGGGGATTACCGCCGCAGGATGCCCGCGTTCTCACCGATGAGCGAGCCGTTGCTGAATACTTTGAGGCGACCGTTGTCGCAGGAGCACCCCCGAAATTAGCGGCCAACTGGATCATGGGGGATATTACCGCCTATCTCAAAGAACAAAAACTGGCGATCGAGGCACTGCCCCTGAAACCGGCGGAATTGGCGGAGTTGATCCAACTCATTGAGGCGGGCACCATTAGTGGCAAAATTGCCAAGGAGATCTTGCCCGAATTACTGTCTCAAGGGGGTTCTCCAAAAGCCCTTGTCGAGAAAAAAGGCCTTAGCCAAATCTCCGATGTGGCCACCTTAGAGGCGATGATTGATGAGGTACTAGCAGCACATCCCAATGAACTGGAGCAATACCGCGCTGGCAAGACCAAACTTCAAGGCTTCTTTGTTGGCCAACTGATGAAAAAAAGTGGCGGCCGTGCCGATCCAAAGCTAGCGAATCAACTCTTGGCTAAAAAGCTAAACGCTGGCAGTTAGGGCGCGGCGCAGCGTCGGCAACAGGTGAGCAATCAACTGTTCGGGATAAACCCCTAGGGAAGTAGTCTGTCGTTCCGCTGCAAGGGCCGCTTGGGCATGCCACCAAACCCCACCGCGGGCGGCACTTAGAATATCCCCCTGGGCGCAGAGGCCACCAATGAGGCCGGTGAGCACATCACCACTCCCGCCACGGGCAAGGGCAGGGGTACTCTCAGGGTTGATCCAGAGGTCGCCCCCAGGGGAGGCGATGGTCGTCCGTGCTCCCTTAAGAAGCACAATGGCATTGCTGCGGTTAGCGGCTGCGATCACTTGATCAAGGCGATCGCCCCCGGCGGCCACAAGGTCAGGAAAGAGCCGTCGAAATTCGCCATAATGGGGGGTCAAGATTGTACCACTGGGCAGCGGCCATGGGGGGAGGGTGGCTAAGATGTTTAGGGCATCTGCATCCAGGACGAGGGATTTGCCAGCACTGAGCACTGTTTCCACAACTGAGCTTGCCTCAGGGGTTAGCCCCGGCCCACAGGCAATGGCGGCAAATTTCCCTAACTCTAGACTCTCGGACAAGCGGGCGATCGCCCCCCCAGCTGTTTCTGGACAGCCGACAACAATGGCATCGGGAACTCGTGATAGCACAAGGGACTTCAGGGATTGGGGCACCGCCACCACCAGCATTCCCACACCTGTACAGCGGGCGGCTAGGGCACTGAGGAGAATACTGCCACCAAACTGGGCAGAGCCACCAATGAGTAAAAGCTGACCCTGCTGATACTTGTGGGTAATGGGCGATCGCGCCAGGGGCAATGCTTGCCAACAGGAAGCATCCAGGCAATATCGCCGCGGCGCAGCGGCTAAGGCTGTTTCAATCACGGCCGAGGGAATATCAAAGGGAATTAACACGCCCTGCCCCACCCAAGGCTGTGCCTCCTCCACTAGGAGTCCCCGCTTCCACAGTCCTAAACAGAGGGTGCGATTGGCCTGAATTGCCGTGCCCAACACTGCCCCCGTATCACTATGTAGCCCCGAGGGGACATCAATGCTCACCCGCGGTTGCCCCCAGGTGTTGATCGCCTCAATGGCAGCGGCAAGTTCACCCGTCAGTTGCCGCTCTAGGCCAAAGCCAAACAGACCATCTACGATCAAGTCCACTTCCTGCAACGCCGTTACTGTGTCAACAAAGGGCAAACCGAGAAAGCGAGTATAGCGGGCATGATCTGCCGTCAGGGGCTTCAGGCGTTCAAAGGGTTGCCAGACCTTCACCCCATAGCCCCGGTGCCAGAGTTCCCGCGCCACCACCAGGGCATCACCGCCATTGTGACCAGGGCCTGCCAAAACACCCACCCAGGGATACTGAGACTTGGGAA
The DNA here is from genome assembly GCF_025999095.1 of Thermosynechococcus sp. NCBI lineage: Bacteria > Bacillati > Cyanobacteriota > Cyanophyceae > Acaryochloridales > Thermosynechococcaceae > Thermosynechococcus > Thermosynechococcus sp. Next base: position 1,259,221 of record NZ_AP024678.1, read on the forward strand.
AATGGCTCTCGAGAAACTCACTCAGCCGTTGTCCCACTTTTTCCATCAGGGCAGGAACGGGGAAGCCGGCATCGAACATCGCCCCCTCAATCGCCTGCATTTCCGCAGTGGTGACAATCACTGGACATGTTGTTTTCATCGCTGTCCTACCCACCGTTGACCCAAGGGGACCGCTTGGCACGCACCCGTGACTTGGGGCAGATTTCCCGGCAGGCCCAACTCATGCCAGTAGGCCAAAATCGCGAAGGCGATCGCCTCTTTGGCATCCACCGGTACGCCGGCCGTCGCCGTAGTTTCCACGGGAATTTTCCCGAGATGTACCTGCAGGCGCTCCCTGAGGAACCCGTTGTGGGCGCCGCCCCCACAGAGCAACACCCGCTGCGGCCATTGGGGCAAAAATTGGCGATAGCTCTCAACTATACTGCGAGCCGTAAATTCCGTTAGGGTGGCTAGAATATCCGCTGGCGCTAAACCCACGGCATCGGTGCGGCACCGCTGCCAAAAGACCAGACCAAAACGTTCTCGGCCAGTGGACTTCGGTGGCGGCTGCTGAAAGAAGGGGTCCTGCAGCCAGTGGGCCACCAGAGCCTCAACAATTTGGCCCTGCCGTGCCCAGGCCCCATCGGCATCATAGGTGTATTTCCCCCCCGATAACTCGGTCACCGCTAAATCCAGCAACACATTACCGGGACCGGTATCCCAACCCATAACCCCTTTGCCCTCAGGATCAGTGGAGCGCGGCGGCAAGTAGGTGACATTGCTAATACCCCCAATGTTTTGGACACAGCGGCTTTCTATGGGGTGACCCAGAAGACACCAATCCACCCGCGGCACCAGGGGCGCCCCTTGACCCCCCAAGGCAATATCCCGGGCGCGAAAGTTGGTGACGGTGGGAATACCGGTGCGCCAAGCAATCCAATCTCCCCGTCCCAGTTGCAGGCTGTAGCCTAGGCGATCGCCAGTAGCGGGGCGATGAAAGACCGTTTGACCGTGGGAGCCAATGAGCTCTGCCCGTGGATAGCCCTGTTGAACCGTTTGCGCCGCCAGGGCAAAGGCCTCGGCGATCGCCTCATCCAACGCCGCCAACTCAGCCAGAGTCAAGGATTGCGCACCACAAACCTCAAGAATACGTTGCCGCAGGGCGTCTGGATAGGGCACCGTACAAAAATTTAGCACCGTTAGCTGCAGGTCGCGATCGCCCCCCTGGAGCGCCACTAAGACCGCGTCAATGCCATCGACAGAGGTTCCGCTCATCAGGCCAATGACACGCATCACCTGCCCCCACAGCCGTTGATTACAGCAGTTGATATTTTGTTTCCGCCAAGCGGTAGAGGGGGCGCCACACCAAGCGGTTGGTCAAAACCACCAATAACGACATCACCGCCGTGGCTGCCATCAGCAGCGGAAAATCGCCCCGAACGCTAGCCTCGGAAATGGTGGCCCCCAAGCCAAGGGTTTGCTCCGTTTGATTTTGAAATTCCACATATTCACTGACGATGCTGGAGTTCCAAGCTCCCCCCACAGCGGTAATGATGCCCGTAATCAAATAGGGAAAGATTCCGGGTAAGATTAGCGTACGCCAGCGCTGCCACCAAGGGAGTTGATAGACCACCGCTGCTTCGAATAATTCTGTGGGAATGGCTTGGGCACCGGCAATCACATTAAAGAGGATGTACCACATTGTGCCCAGCATCATCAGCGCCACAGACCCAATCTCCAAGCCCCCACCCACATTGGCCAGGGCCAACAGCAGGACTGGAAACAGAGCCGTGGCCGGCACCGATGCCGCAATTTGAACAATGGGTTGCAAGACTTGAGCAGCACGGGGATTGCGACCGATCGCCACCCCTACAGGCACCGTCCACAGGAGCGAGAGAATGAGTGCCGTCATTACCCTAAGGGTTGTCAGGACTGCCCCCAGAGTAATTTGCTGCCATTGTTGCCAACTCACCTTGAACATTTGCTGCACAAAGGCGATCGCCCCCCAACCCACGAACACAACAAAAATCAGCAAAATGATGGCGGTTATCGGCCAGTTGCCTTGGCCCTTCTGGCGTGCGAGGGATTGACGGGGGTATTTGGGGCGCAACTGCTCATCTAGTTGTTCCCAGACGGGGGCAAAGAGGTTTTGGTGGAAGGCTCGCAACGTCGGCGATCGCCGCAGAAAATCAAGAACGAAGGATTTAGGAACATTCTCCGCCTCGACCATTTCCATCTTGAACTTTTCGCCCCAGGCAATCAGAGGGCGCCACACCAAAATATCAATGATAATGATGACCCCAATCAGAACTGCCAAGCCGTAGATTAGAGCCACATAATCCTGTTGGTTGGCTGCCGCCGCCAGATAGGAGCCTAACCCTGGCAACGTAAAGCTTTTCTCACCAATGGTAAAGGACTCGATCGCCATCAGGAAAAACCAGCCGCCAGCCACCGACATCACACTATTCCAGATCAGGCCAATGGCTCCCGCCGGCAAATCCAGCGTCCACACCCGCTGCCACCACCCCAAGCGATAAATTTTTGCTACCTCCCGCAGCTCCTGGGGCACGCTAATCAAAGACTGGTAAAAGCTAAACGTCATGTTCCAAGCCATCCCCGTGTAGATGAGGATAATGGCTGCCAGTTCTACGCCAAGACGGCTCCCCGGAAAGAGAGCAATGAGGGCCAGCACCACCCCCGGCAAAAATGACAGCACGGGAATCGATTGCAGAATATCCAGCAGGGGCAGCAGGATTTTTTCAGCAGTGCGGTTATAGTAGGCGATATAGGAATAAAGGATACTAAAGACCAAAGAAATAATGTAGGCAATGAGCATCCGCAGCAGCGTTTGAGCAGTGTAACTGGGCAAGACCGCCGGACTCAGCTCAATGGTGATCGTGGGGTCATAGCGTCCTGTAAACTGAGCCGCTGTGTTGACAATCCAAAAGATCAGGGCAATCAAAGCCAAGATAATCAGGCCGTCTTGCCAAGTCCAGGCCCGGTTCAGTGTTTGATTATCGGGGGTGAGGGGGCGTGCCATCACAACCTCTCAAGGTAGTCTCCACGAAAGCAAATTATAGTCACCTTGGCGGGTGAGACACAAAATGATCGTTTATGATCGTTGCCCTAAAGTTGTCACAAAACTTAAATTGACCAGTTTTGCTGCCTAGGTAGGAACAGTGGACAAGGCCCTCACAGTCTATAAGGATTAGGAACGTGTTAGACTGCCCTTAGGTGCTCAGTACGGCTGTGAAACATCCACTCATCCCTTTTTATACCTTTGGTCTTGTGGCAGTTCTTTTGGGTGGGACTGTTGTTGCTAGTGAGCGACCTGCTGTGAGTCAAGAAGCCCAACGTACCCTGACGGTCACAGGGCGAGGGACAGAAGCTATTGCAGCAACCCTTGCCCAAGTCAGCCTTGGGGTTGAGGTTCAAGGTCGCACGGCTCAGGAGGTACAGCAGGAGGTGGCGCGGCGAGCCAATGCAGTTTTGGCAGTTTTGCGGGCACGGGAGGTCAGCCAACTGCAAACCACAGGCTTGAGTCTCAGTCCCAATTATCAATACACCAACAATCAGCGGATACTGGTGGGATATATCGGGCGCAATACCGTGAGTTTTCGCATTGCCAGCGATCGCGTGGGGCCACTCCTCGACGCTGCTGTGCAAGCTGGCGCAACCACGATTGACAATATTAGCTTTACGGCACCAGAGGCCACTATCGCTGCTGCCCAACGCACTGCCCTGCAGCGGGCGACCCAAGATGCCCAAAGCCAAGCCCAAGCAGTCCTGAGTGCCCTCAATCTCCAACCGCGTCAAGTGGTGAGCATTCAAATTAGTCAGGCGGCACCTCCCCCAAAACTCTTCACCGTTCGTGCAGCAACGATGGCTGATAGCACCCCTGTTGTCTCTGGGGAATTGCAGGTGGAGGCGAGTGTAACGCTGCAGATTAGCTACTAGGTCTCGGTGATGACCATTGATCTCCGCTGGTGGTGGGGGACCGGTGCAGCACTTATTGTCATTTCTCCAGTGCTAGCCCAGGCGCTAGCAACAATTGAAAAACCCCAAAAAGTCCTCCCTTTACCGGGGGCCCTCGATCAGGTGCCTGTGTTTAATAGCAATAGCCCAGAGGTGGTACAGCGACCGGGCATTCTTCTTTCTACCTTTCCACCAGAGGGCAAAGGGACCCCCCAGGCCCACTTGAACTTTGCCTTTCGCGATCGCTTTGATATCTTTGCCCACCATATTGCTAAGCCCCTTAACCCGCAGAATCTCACCACCCTCTACCTAGGGATTCTCGCCTACAACCCCAGTTCTGAAGCGGTAACGGTGAACCTGATCTATGCCGCCAGTTACCTGAGTCAACCCGATGCTCCCTTCCGCTCCCTGCCCAGTCAGCAGGCCAATGATCTAGGCCAAATTTTTGCGGGTCCGGGCGATCGCGTCATGCTGGATATTTTGCGACAACGGCGGCAATCGGGCTGGCCAGCACAAGTGGTGATTCCCGCCCGCCGTTATGCCCTGATTGCCAATTTACCGATTCCGGTTAAGGGGCTAGACCCACCCCTCAATGGCCGTTCCCTGCTGATCCGTGCCCGCAGTAGCGGCAACATTTATCTCGCCAGTTTAGCTCGCTTTGACAATGAACCGCCGACCCTAGAGCAATGGCAGCAGACCCTAATGACAGGGGAACTCGTCACTCCCCGCGATCGCGCCCCCACCCCCCCCAATCAGGGGGGCAAGATCATCTATGGCCGAGTCGCCGGCGTTGCCCTTGGTTCCCGCTGGCACAATCCCCAGCAGCAACCAATTCCCATTCCCACAGGGGGTACGGCTTTTTCCTACCCCATTAGCACATTAGTAGGGGGGCGCCTGGGTACTGAGCAGATACAAACTGCTCCCTTGGTGGTGCGCTATCCGGATACGGCCTATGCCGCCCACGGCAACTATGGGGTTGAATATGATTTAGTGCTGCCCTTGCAAAACACCAGCGATCGCCCCCAGACCATTCGCCTTGCCCTCCAAACCCCTGTCAAGTTCGATGCTCCTGCCCCCGGCCTACGCTTCTTTGCTGAGCCGCCCAACCGTATCTTTTTCCGGGGCAGCGTCCGCCTACGATTCCGGGACGATCAAGGCACCCCCCAAAGTCGGATCATTCACCTTGTCCAACGCCAAGGCCAGCAGGGGGATGATCTTGTACGGCTGACGCTCCAACCCCAGGAAATTCGCTGGGTACAGTTCACCATGGTCTATCCGCCAGATGCGACACCACCCCAAGTATTGACAATTGAAACCTTGGCAGATCCCCTGTCGCGCCCCTAAGTAAAATGGAAGTCATCCCCTCACCCTTGCTGATCGGGTTAGATCAGCCGTATTTGTTACGAAGGGCTACCATGCTAAATCCAGACCTTGCTACGATTGAACTAACCAAAGATGACTATGAACGCTATTCCCGCCATCTGATTTTGCCGGAGGTGGGTGTCGAGGGTCAAAAACGCCTCAAAGCTGCCAGCGTGCTTTGCATTGGCACCGGTGGATTGGGATCACCGCTGCTACTGTATCTCGCTGCTGCGGGTATTGGCCGCCTTGGCATTGTAGATTTTGATGTTGTTGACAGTTCCAATTTGCAACGGCAGATCATCCACGGTACCTCTTGGGTGGGCAAGCCCAAAATTGAATCGGCCAAGCACCGCATCCTTGAAATCAATCCCTACTGCCAAGTCGATCTGTATGAAACCCGCCTCAGCGCCGCCAATGCCCTTGAGATAATGGCGGATTATGACATTGTCGTGGATGGCACCGATAACTTCCCCACCCGCTACTTGGTGAACGATGCCTGTGTGCTTCTGAATAAGCCCAATGTCTATGGCTCCATCTTTCGCTTTGAAGGCCAGGCCACAGTCTTTAACTATGAAGGCGGCCCCAACTACCGCGATCTGTATCCGGAACCCCCGCCGCCGGGTCTGGTACCCTCCTGTGCCGAAGGGGGTGTTTTGGGCATCCTACCGGGAATTATTGGGGTAATCCAAGCAACAGAGACCATCAAAATCATTCTTGGCAAGGGCACAACCCTCAGTGGTCGCCTGTTGCTCTTCAATGCCCTAGACATGAAATTCCGTGAACTCAAACTGCGTCCCAACCCCGAGCGACCAGTCATTGACAAGCTGATTGACTACGAAGAATTCTGTGGTATTCGCCAAGCCAAAGCTCAGGAGGCCGCCCAAATGGCAGACATTCCCGAAATGACAGTGCAAGAACTCAAAGCCTTGATGGACAGTGGCGCCCAAGATTACGTCCTTGTGGATGTGCGCAACCCCAATGAGTACGAAATTGCCAGGATTCCCGGATCGGTCCTTGTTCCCCTATCGGAAATTGAAAATGGCCCGGGTGTGGAGAAAATCCGCAGTTTGGTGAATGGCCATCGCCTTTTGGTGCACTGCAAGATGGGGGGGCGCTCTGCCAAAGCCTTGGGCATCCTCAAACAAGCTGGCATTGAGGGAATCAATATCAAAGGGGGTATCAACGCTTGGAGTCAGGAAGTTGATCCCAGTGTACCCACCTACTAACCCAAGGGCAGGGGCAGGGCGGCGTAAGGGGATGTTGCAATACATGAACTTTCTTGAAGAGAAGCACGCTGTCTCTCGCGCGATCGCCCGCCCTTGCCTAGAATAACCACTTAGGTCTGTGCCTGTGCGCGGACATGACGGAATGCTAGGGAAATAAAAATCATGGCAGAAGAACTGATTAAGCCATACAATGGCGATCCCTTTGTGGGTCACCTCTCAACACCCATTTCTGACTCTGGCCTCGTGAAGACGTTTATCGGCAACCTACCCGCTTATCGTCAAGGCCTCTCCCCGATTCTGCGGGGCTTGGAAGTGGGTATGGCCCATGGTTACTTCCTGATTGGCCCTTGGGTCAAGCTGGGTCCCCTGCGGGACTCTGATGTAGCCAACCTCGGCGGCTTAATTTCGGGGATCGCCCTCATTTTAATTGCCACAGCTTGCTTAGCGGCCTATGGTCTGGTCAGTTTTCAAAAGGGTGGCAGTAGCAGCGATTCCCTGAAAAACGGTGAAGGTTGGAGTCAGTTTACGGCTGGCTTCTTTGTGGGTGCCATGGGGGGTGCCTTTGTTGCCTTTTTCCTCCTTGAAAACTTTGCTGTTGTTGATGGCATCATGACTGGCCTCTTTAACTAGCGCCTTGGTCACACTTTGCTGTTGATTACCCAGAAGGAGAACCGCTGATTATGATGGGATCTTATGCTGCATCCTTTTTGCCTTGGATTTTTATTCCCGTGGTCTGTTGGCTAATGCCCACGGTAGTGATGGGACTGCTGTTTCTTTACATTGAAGGAGAAGCCTAAGCCGAGGACTAGCTTACCCAGATAAATACCCAGATACTAAATTGAGAACTGGTTGGGGAATGTCCTGGCCAGTTTTTTTTGCTAACCAGTTTTTGCTTGACTAGCTATCCTCAAGCCGCCGCACCACTGAGTCGTTTTTTCAGAGAATTCACCCGCCGTTGGGCGATCGCGTTGTTGGGGTCGTATTTCAGCGTGTGCTGATAGGCCTCAAGGGCTGGCTGGGCGAGGTTCTTCTTCTCATAGGCGTGACCTAGGTTGTTGGCCGCAGTCACATACTCCGGTTGATTTTTGAGGGCTTCTTTGTACTGGCGAATCGCCAAGTCATACTGCTCTTGCATGAAGTAGGCATAGCCCAGGGCATTGTAGATAGGGGCCACATAGGTCTCGCCTTCACTTTCAGCCGCTTTAAGGGCTTTTTGAAACAGGGGAATTGCCTGGCTAGCGAGTTTCTTGGTGAGGTAAATGCTGCCTAGCTCAAAGTATTCTTGGGCAGTGCCCGGTTCTTGCTTGAGTTTCCGTTGCAGGCGTGCCAAGCTAGACTCAATACGGCGGGTTTTAAGAATTTGTTTGACCACAAACCAAGCCGAGACGCCCAGTAGAATAATCAACACACTTAAATAAACAGCAGGTAAGGCATTCTCCATGATCAGTTTTATCCTCAATCGATTCCTTGCAAATTGCAAATTTCGACTCTATGCATTTATTCCTAGGTCTATGATAAACAGCGGTGACCCAGTTCCTCCTAGAAATCTTCCCATTGCCAGTTCGGGAGGACGTTAGGGATCTGTGGAAGTAGCTGCTTCCTCTGCGTTTTCTTTTGTGGGTGTTGCAGCCACAGGGGGAATGGGCACAAGCGTTGGCGGCGCAGCTTCAGTTTCCCTTAGGGAGGTGGCATGAAGAGCCAATAATTGCTGTTCCAGGGCTTGGCTTGAGGCCAGCAGGCGCCTGAGGATTTGAATTAAGCGCCGTAAATCGGACTGAAAGGATGAATCGCTGGTTAGTTTCAGGAGGTCATTGGTGAGTTTTTGGGCATTGATGAATGTGGCCCGCGCGGCATCTAAGGTTTGGGCGATCGACAGCATAACGACAGGACTACTTAGGGCCCCAGAGACTTTATTGAGATTGGCGGCTGCTTCGGCACCATTTTTAATTAGGGCATCCAAATTCGCTAGCAATTCCCCCTGCTCCAGTTGGTTCGTCAGGGGGCGCAGTGCTTTGAGTGTGGTTCTCAGCTCTCGGGCAGCACTGTCAATGTTGCGCAAAGTAGAGTTAATTGTGTTGCGGTTCACTTCAACGATTTCACTGATTTGGTTGGCTGCACGAGTAACTGCTTGCGAGGCCGTGCCAAAGTTCCGTAGTTCAACACGGGCTTCATTACTGAGGGCGTTGAAGCTATCGAGGGCAGTGGTGACCTTCGTCAGGGATTGATCGGCACGGTTAACAACGCGGGTTGCGCCCAAAATGAGGGTATTGGCGTTGTTGATAAGGCCTGATTCTGCAAGGGCAGTGGTAAAACGAGTTGCGGCTCGCACCAAGTCCTCTAAGCTAGCCGTGCGCACCCCGGTCACGCGATCGCCATTACAGTAAACCACCTCTGGTTGGCACTTGGGGGCAAAGGCGGTGACACCCTCGGGAATCTCCGGTACCCGCTCCTTGGGGGTAAAGTCCAAGAAGGCCTGACCAATAAAGCCCGACTGGCGAATCTCCGGTACAGCACTCCGCGGAATCAACACATTATTGATGCGCACACTCACTTGGACAGCATTGGCATCAAAACCAATGGCCGTGACTCGTCCCACCTGGACACCCCGATAGCGCACCTGTGTTCCCACGGCTAGGCCTGGTGCTGTGTCCAATTCCACCTCAAGGGTGTAGCTATTGGCACCGGCAAGGTTGCCCCGCAACCAGAGGAGGCCGACCCCCAATGTCCCTAAGCCCGCAAGGATGACCAGGCCCACCAAACTTTCCTGCACACGCCGTGACTGCATCATAGGGATAGATCACCGCAAAAAATTTTTGGAATCTATTGCAACTATAGTTTACTCTGCAGGCCTTGAATCGCTGCTTTTTGCCAGTGTTCTCCCCAAATCAGGGTGTGCATTTGCCAGTTGGGATCGGGTTGGGGGTAGTCTTGGCGATAGTGACCACCGCGACTTTCCTCACGAAAGAGGGCACTTTTGAGAATTAAATAGGCAATATCCAAGAGATTGCGTAGCTCCCCCCATTCCCAAAGGGTGTCCTGCACGGCTTGATTGCTGAGGGTATAGTAGTAATTGGGGTCTAGTTCATGAAAGGCGATCGCCACGGGATGAGCCAGCAATTCTTGGCGCCATTCCTTCACTTGGGCAAGAGCAGCCATCAACGTGGGAGCATCGCGACAAATCCCCGCACTTTGCCACAGGAGTTCCCGCAACTCTTGGCGCCACTGACGAAAGCTCACTGGCTCAATTTCAAGGGATTTCTGGCCAACAGGGAACACCGCCAAGGGAAGGGGCTGAGGATCCAGATGGGCAAGTTGAGCTGAAAAGACAAAACATTCCAAAAGGGAGTTACTGGCTAGGCGATTGGCACCATGGACACCAGTACTAGCTACCTCGCCAACGGCATAGAGGCCGGGAAGGCTGGTTTTGGCCTGTAAATCGGTGACGACTCCCCCCATCCAGTAATGGGCTGCCGGAGACACCGGAATCGGTTGCTGCTCAACATCAATGCCCCACTGCCGACAGACAGCGATGATTTTGGGAAAGCGGTGGGGCAGGCGATCACGGGGAATGGGTCGTAAGTCTAGCCAGACATGGGGGGCATGGGTGTGCTGAAGGTGACGGTAAATGGCACGACTGACAATATCCCGTGGGGCAAGCTCGCCAGCAGGATGGTAATCCGCCACAAAGCGATGACCTGTGTTGTCAATTAAATGCGCCCCTTCACCCCGTACTGCTTCACTGATGAGAAATCGCGGTGCCCCCTCGACGGCTAGGGCAGTGGGATGAAACTGAAAAAACTCGACATCGCGAATGTGGGCACCGGCTCGCCAGGCCATGGCTACGCCATCGCCGGTGCTGAGGGGAGGATTAGTAGTTTGGGCAAAAACTTGACCGCCACCCCCCGTAGCGAGAACGACCGCCCCCGAGCGCAGCCATTGCACTTGCCCCTGATGCAACAGACACACCCCACAGCATCGCCCCGACTCTAGCCACAGATCAAAGACAAAGCTATTGGGCAACAGCGTGATATGGGGTGCGGCAGTCACCTGTTTGAGGAGTGTGGTAATCAGGGCTTGCCCCGTGGCATCAGCGGCATGGAGAACGCGCGGACGGGAATGGGCAGCTTCGAGGGTCAGAGCGGGGCGATCGCCCGCACGATCAAAGGCAACCCCCATCGCCAGCAGGCGCTCCACCTGGGCTGGTGCCTGCTCAACCAAAAACTGGACACTCACTGGATCACAGAGACCAGCCCCCGCAGCCAGGGTATCTTGGGCATGGAGCAGGGGAGAATCCGTAGGATCAATGGCCGCAGCCATACCCCCCTGGGCCCAGCCACTGGCCGATTGCTGGAGATCGGTTTTTGTGATCAGGCCAACGCGATAGGTGGCAGGAAGGGCAAGGGCAGCACTGAGACCCGCAGCACCACTGCCAATGATTAAGACATCAAATCCAGAAGTTGCGGGAGTCAACGCTAACCCAAGAGAATATTATCGCTAATATTGCTAACGAGGCTAACTACTTGTATAGCCCATTATTGTAGCGATCGCCCCCCTCAACGAGAGCTGTTTCCACCTCTGTGACGGTAAAGTGATCCAAATTTTCCCGTAAAATTTGCTTTTGCCGCTCCGTCAGGCCGGGAATGTTGAGGACATCTTCAACAGATTCGTACGGAGCATTTTTAACGATTAATTTAGCTAGGGTTGGGTATAGCCCCCGGTATTGAATAAAGGCGGCAATGTTGGTATTGTTGAGGTCAATTTTTTCACCATAGGCAGTACCCAGTTTCTCATCGACCACATTGACGAGTTCTTCCTCCGTGGATGCCGTTGCCGCCAAGGTTGGGGCACTCCAGTTGATCCAGCCCAACAGGCTAACGCTCACAAGGTAAGCCAGTGCTAGCCAGCGGCCTAAACGTTGCATAATTCCTTTACCTCCCAAATCTCACAGGTCATTACAAAAACAGCGGTTCATTCAGAGTCAAAGCAAAGAGCTGACCACATCGCACAGCAAGCGCAGGCGGCAGTAGCCGATCACCAGCAGGATGACAGAGGAAACTGAGGCATTACGCCTACAATAGACTGATGTCTAGGCTGCCCCCTACAGGTGATTCAATAATATCAGAAATATCAGAGGCAGGCCGTCCCTGCATCGCCTTTTTCAAGGTGTTTAATGTAGGGTGTCTGTGCTTTTGAGGGCTTGGGCAAGGAAGGAATGCAGGTCATCAAAGGTGCCTACATAGGCAGGCACAGGAGCTTCATAGCCCTTGAGATTCAGGACTTGCGGTCGAAATGGGACAGGGGTTGGGCAAGATTGCACAAGGTAGTGGTAGGTGGTTGCTCCCATGGCCAAATCAGCGGCAATGGTTTTGGTGGCACTCTCAAGGCGAAAAGCAGCATTAACGGTATCTCCCAAAGCGGTATAGTCTGGGCGATCGCCACTCCCTGTATTGCCCACCATTGCATAGCCTGTATTCAAGCCAGAACCAATGCGCAATGGCCACGGCAAGGGATATTGCTGGTGCAGTTCTCCCGTCATCCGCCGTAAATCTTCTAAGGCAGAGAGGGTATGGCAAATTTCTTGATAGCCAATCTCCTCGCTTTCGTGGATCCAAACCGCCATCACCGCATCCCCGATATACTTGTCGACCCAACTGCCGTATTGACGGATAATCTCACCCGCGCGATGAAACCACGCGCCAATTAGTTCCGACAGCAGTTCCTCTTCGAGTTGTCGCGTCAGCTGCGTAAAGCCACGAATATCCACGACCAAAACTGTCAATAGGCGGCGGACATGGAGAAGTGCTGTGGAGGAGCCTTCGGATTGCGGCAAAGACAAAGTGGCATTTTCGGCAAACAGGGGGGCAAAGGGTTCGTTAAAAAAATCCAGTTCTGTTTGGCCAAAGGTAATGCGATCGCCATTGTGCAGGGCAATGGGAATGCTGACGCGGCGACCATTGACAAACGTGCCATTGCGACTGCCAAGATCAATGAGATAAAATTCCCCCTGTCCCATGCGCTGAATCATGGCATGGTTCCGTGACATCCAGCGATCGCTGAGGACAATGGAATTGTCTTCACTGCGGCCAATTGTCCAGCAATTCCCCCCTGTTAAGGGAAAATAACAAGCCGTGTCCTCACTCACCAGTGCCAGATGAGGTTCTGAGGGGGGTGGCGCTTCCGGATGAAGGACCTCAGGGACGCCGGGAATTTGGGAGAGGGTATGGCGCAGTTGATTAATAATTTGCTGCTGACGCAAAATAATTGCCACTAATTGTTGGGGAGGTAAGGTCTCTAGAATCTTTTGATCGGGCAAGTTGAACTTCAGGTCAGGATCCATGGGGGGCCAAATAGGAGAAGCACTTTATCTATAGTTGAGAATCTATAGTTGAGAAATCACAGTGGGTCGGTTATCCCCCCGGCCCTACCAACGCATAGGTGTTTCAAAGTAAAGTCCAACGAAAGTCTAACAATAGGTCCAGTCTAGCAAAGCAGCTTTGTCTCGCTCAATAGACGACATCTGCGCAGTAGCGTTAATCAACCATACATAGAGCGATCGCCAGGGGAAGTATTAGTCACTATTTGCCCTCGTAAAAATTATTAACCTTTCCCCTAGGGTTGGGTTGAAGCCCATCCGCTAAAATGATGGCAGCCTTGGGAGGGATTGCTCTCTCCGTAAATGCACTTTGACCTGTCTGCATTTGAGGACAACACTCCATGCATCGATTGTTAGCCCTACTCCTGGTTTTGACCCTGTGGCTAGGTTTTACCCCCCTAGCTTCTGCTGACGTGGCAGGACTCGTTCCTTGCAAAGATTCCCCAGCCTTTCAAAAGCGGGCCGCTGCTGCCGTCAATACCACCGCTGATCCCGCCTCCGGCCAAAAACGGTTTGAGCGCTACAGCCAAGCTCTCTGCGGCCAAGATGGTTTGCCCCACCTTGTTGTGGATGGTCGCCTCAGCCGCGCCGGTGATTTTCTCATTCCTAGTGTGCTCTTCCTGTACATTGCCGGCTGGATTGGCTGGGTGGGTCGCGCCTATTTGATTGCCGTGCGCAACAGCGGCGAAGCCAATGAAAAAGAAATCATTATTGATGTGCCCCTTGCCATCAAATGCATGCTCACGGGGTTTGCTTGGCCTTTGGCCGCCCTCAAGGAGCTGGCAGCGGGTGAACTCACCGCCAAAGACAATGAAATCACTGTTTCTCCTCGCTAACCTCACTGCCGTTGACTGTGATTAAGGACAACGTACCATGAAACATTTTTTGACCTATCTTTCTACTGCGCCCGTGCTGGCCGCCATTTGGATGACGATTACCGCTGGGATTTTGATTGAGTTTAATCGCTTCTATCCCGACTTGCTCTTCCATCCCCTCTAAGTGAACCCTTAACTTTTGAACAAACTCGGTACAAGGGTGGAACAGTGTTCTGCCCTTTTTTTTTTGTTGCGATCGCGTAGCGCGCCGTAGGTGTTCGCACCCTAGAGGCTATACAATGGTTATTTGTCCTAAAATAACAGCCGTAGCCACCAGCGCTGACGCTTGCTGTTAACCCATCCAGTTCAACGAAAGAGGATCCCCATGGCAAAGCGGGTGCAAGTTGTCCTAAATCAAACCGTCAATAAACTCGGGCGAATGGGTCAAGTCGTCGAAGTCGCCCCCGGCTATGCCCGTAATTACCTATTCCCAAGAGGGATTGCCGAGCCAGCAACCCCCAGTGCCCTCCGGCGCGTAGAGCGGCTGCAAGAAAAAGAACGGCAGCGGCTCGCCGAACTCAAAAGCGTTGCTGAAAAACAAAAAGCGACCCTCGAAAAACTGGCAACCATTACCATCTCCATGCCTGCGGGTGAAAAAGATATGCTCTTTGGCAGTGTCACGCCCAAGGATGTGGCCGATGCCATCCAAGCCATCACCGGCGAAACCATTGACCGTCGTGACATAACTCTGCCGGAAATTCGCAAATTGGGCACCTACACGGCTGAAATCAAGCTCCACCCCGAAGTGAGTGTCAAGCTCAATATCCAAGTTGTTGCCGATTAGGGCTAGCTTCCCTGATGATTCAGGAGCCAAGTTTTCAGCCCGATAGCCAACTGATTCCCCCCCAGAACCTCGAAGCGGAAGAGTGGATCTTGGGGGGTATTCTCTTAGACCCGGAAGCCATCAACCGTGTGGTGGATATTTTGCCGGTTGAAGCCTTTTATCTCAAGGCCCACCGCGAGATCTATCGGGCGGCGGTCTCCCTCCACAGCCGCGGCAGCCCTACGGATCTGCTGTGTGTCACTGCTTGGCTACAGGATCAGGAGCTATTGGAGAAAGTGGGTGGGCAGGCCAAACTGGCAGAATTGGTGGAGCGGACGGTCAGTGCCATTAACATTGATCGTTACGCCCTATTGGTCAAAGAAAAGTATTTGCGCCGCAAACTCATTGAAGCGGGCAACCAGGTGGTCAAGCTGGGCTACGATACCAGCCTTTCGTTGAATACCATTTTGGATCGCGCCGAACAGCAAATCTTTAGCGTTACCCAGGATCGCATTCAGCAGGGATTGACGCGCACCGATGAAATTCTTACCCGCACCTTCACGGAATTGGAGCAGCGGGCGATCGGCAATATTCAGCCGGGTTTATTCTGCAATTTTTATGATCTGGACAACATCACCCAAGGCTTCCAGCGATCGGACTTGATTATTATTGCGGGGCGTCCTTCCATGGGTAAGACGGCGATCGCCCTGCAAATTGCCCGTCGCATTGCTGAAATTCACAATCTGGGGGTGGCTATCTACAGCCTTGAAATGTCCAAGGAGCAACTGGTGCAACGCCTCCTCGCCAGTGAAGCCCGCATTGACAGCAACTATTTACGGGCGGGGCGCATTAGCCAACACCAGTGGGAACCCCTGAGTCGAGCGATCGGGATTCTCTCGCAGCTGCCCATCTACATTGACGACACCCCGAATCCCACCCTTGGGGAAATTCGCTCCACTGCCCGTCGACTCCACGCCGAGCATCCCAACGGCCTCGGCCTCATTTTGATTGACTACCTGCAACTGATGGGCGGTGAAGAAACCAGTGAAGGCCGCGTCCAAGAACTCTCCAAAATTACCCGCTCCCTCAAGGGACTGGCGCGGGAACTCAATGTTCCCGTCATTGCCCTTTCTCAACTCAGCCGCAGTGTGGAATCGCGGCAAAACAAGCGCCCCCTGATGTCCGACTTGCGGGAATCGGGATCGATTGAACAGGATGCTGACCTCGTCATTTTGCTGTACCGCGATGAATATTACAATCCCGATACACCCGATCGCGGGATCTGTGAACTCCTGATTGCCAAACACCGCAATGGCCCTGTGGGCACAGTAAAGCTGCTCTTTGACCCCCAATACACCCGCTTCGAAAACCTTGCCCGCGATTAGTCAAGGGGGGACAGGGTTCTGCTTTTTCCCCACTCAGGGTCGGTGTCAACGGGATTGACGCCTATCTATACTGAGGGCAACTTCCGACGGAGAGAATACTCTATGAGTACTGCCTTTACTCAACCAGCAACGAAATGTGTCTCGGCCACGTTCCGGGAGGAACCCAAAGTCAAAGAAGCGATCGAACGGCTCTTAAATCGCGGTGTTCCTAAGGAAAATATCTCTATCATTGGTCGCAATTTTCAGTCTGAAGCCCGTATCAGTGGATTTATTACTAAGAAAGATATTATTTTGGATGGCGTTACCACTGGCGCACTCTACGGCTCTATCTTTGGTTCACTGCTGAGTCTGTTGACGGGGGTCGGTGTCCTTTTCATTCCCTTCATTGGTGTTGTTGCTGCTGCTGGACCCTTAGCTGCTGCTCTGTTGGGGGCCACAAGTGGCGCCCTCTACGGTGCCCTAGGAGCTGGGCTAGGATCAGCGCTGATCTCCCTAGGCATGCCCCAGGATAAAGCGGCCATTTACCAAATGCGGGTACAGGCGGGTGAATTTTTGCTAGTTGTAGAAGTCCCTGAGGACAAAGCAGGGGAGATCTTTCTCCTATTGCAATCCGCTGGTGGTCAAGAGGCGGCAATTACGGAGATGCAAATTCCGCGTCAACCTGAGGGGCAGTTGTCTGGTCCAGAGGACATTTCCCCAGAGGTGCGCGCAGATCTCTCGGAGGCGGCGCAGTCTCAATTTGTCGCAGCCTATAATGAGGCACTGCAGGAATCCAATGATGAGAAAAATGCCCTGATTAAGGCTTGGGAACACATCAAGCGCCTCTTCCAACGCAATGACAAGGGAATCTATGGCACCTAGGCGGTAGGATATGCCGTGCTGATGGACCTATGACCTAGTCCAAGAGCCCCTTGGAGGCTGGTGTACTGATCCACCAGCCTTTATAGCTGTTGCAGTAGGGAATGAGACGTTGTTTAGATAATTACAAATCATTTCATGAGTAGAACCCTTTGACTGTGCATACATCCGCGCTCGCTTCAGCGAATTGATTAGACAAGCCTCGAAATGCCCCGCAACCTCTGTCGCTAAAGCCCGCCAGTCCAGTTTCCAAGAAGGACGGGGAATAAGGGTGGGCGCTCAGTTGTCTCCCTTGAGTCGGTGATGGATAGTGGCGCGACTTAGCTGGAAAATTTGAGTGGCTTCCCTGATTTTACTCCCTTGCTTGATATCGGAGAGAGGGCATTCTTGTCAGTCCAAGCCATCGCTCATGTTCTTTAAGGACTTTAAGGATAGGTATGACTCTCTAAGTGTAATTAATTATTTCTCTTTCTGATGTGTCACTCCCTTTCGAAATAGCTATATCTTGTGTCCTCAGGCTGAGAATGGCTGTCCCTGAGACGGGGGAGGATGTGAAGGGCACAGGCTCTAGTCATCTTACTGCCGTGATCCGCCAAATAACCAATGGAGATTAACCCCTATCCCTGGGGACTCCTGACCGACGAGCCCTGAATTGGGAATACTGCTGCCGACTGCCGTTGAGCCATAGAGATCGATTCCCAAACCCCACTGGGGCAGGACATAGCGCAATCCGGCACTGTAAACACCTGTTTGCCCAAAGACAGGTGTGGCTTCGGCAATCAATTGGAGGTTGGGGACAACTTCAACATTGAGGCCGATTCCAACGCCACCCACCACTTTTTGAGCGGGAGTAAAAATCCCCAACTTCGGATTCAGCAGCAGTGCCACAGTCTTGGTTGGCTCATACATAAAGGCCAGTTCCAAACCCCCGAGGGAACGACTCGCACCCCCTCCCTGCTTAATGCCACGATTAAATGAGCCTTGAAAGGCCAAAGAAAAGGGATCTCCTTGAGCCTGATCGAGGAAGCGCAACTTAGCTGCTAGGCCCAACTGTAGGTTACCGCTGTAGTTGCTGTTTTCGATGAGGGTTTCACCGCGTTCCCACTGTTCAATGGCAACAGCCAATTGGGCATCGTAGGCTAGCCCAAAGCCCACCTGAAAACCGGTTCCTGTAGTGCCGCTATTGCCCCGCAGGTACAGCATACTTGCATCGAGGGTATTGGGGGAAGTAAGAGTTAGACCATTGAGGAGCAGTTGGCGATCGCGATCCGTGAGGGGTTGCCGCGGCCCACTGCGAAAACTGGGCAGAAAAGGGGGAGCAAAATCAGGTCCCATATTGGGGGTATAGCTTAATCCCGCCATGATGCCCACTTGATCGGCACCGGGCAAAAAAGCCAAGGTACGACCTGCAGGGGTGATGCCAAAGGCGTTGGTTGCTGCCAGATCAATACTCACCGAGGGGTTCACGAGGAAACGCACACCAGTACTCCACACGGGCAGGTTGACGATCGCGCCATCACTACTGCGCACCGCATTGCCCCCAGGTCCCACCGGCATATTCACATCGGCAAAGAGGTTAAGGCGAGGATGGGGTTGCCAACTGATGCCGGTGCCAAAGTTGAGGTTGGTGCCGTAGAAGTTTGCCCCGCCGTTAATGGTGTCGGGAAAGTAGGTGAGGTTGGGTGTAAAGTGCCACTGTAACTGGGGATTGAAGGTGTAGGTAAGGGGAGCTTGGAGTGAAGCCGCCACCGTCCATGTTCCCGTTGGCGCCGCAGCGGGCGTAAAGAGAAAATTGCTCGATCGCAGCCGCACCGCCTCTAGGGAGCCAGCCACGGCTAGGGAGAGGTTTTTGCCACGATGCACTTGATATTTGAAGCCGCCGGCGATCGCCCCAAACTGAAGGTCGGGTTGTAGCCCATTCACCAAGCGTCCCAGGGGGTCGTCGTAGTAATTACCACTCAAGCTCACTTGCAAACGATGATTGATGGCATAGTCAATGGAGCCATAGAAAATTTGCAGACCGCCGCCACCTCCAGCTATGTCGGGATCATAGTTGCGAATGCCGCCCCGCAGTTCAAGGGTTTGCGCGGGCAGGATATTGGCCGTCTCCAAATTAAAAAGACGGGTAGGCGGACCCATTAAGGGGGGAATGCGATACTGGGGTTCTTCGGCAATGACCGGTCTCGGTGCCTGCTCAGCCACGGGAGCTAAGACAGGTTGCGCCAATTCCTCTGGGGTTGCTGGCTGCCACGGGCGATCGCCCGTGGGTTGAGGAACAGCTTGCCACTGGGGGGGAGTTTCCGCCGTTGGTGCCACTTCAAAGGTTGGGTGAGTTGTTGGCCGAGCCTCAATTTGCCACTGGGGTGGACTCGATTGCGCCGTTGCCCCTAGGGGCAGCCACACACCTGCACTGAAGCTAAGGGCCAGCGTCCATTTGCTATTCATGCCACATCACTCACACCACCATCTCTCCCAGTTAAACTGATCCCTCCCCCTGCTGGCAAACTTACTCCCACTCAATAGTTCCCGGCGGCTTGGAGGTAATGTCATAGACCACCCGATTGACCCCCGGCACTTCATTGACAATGCGGTTAGAAATTCGCTCCAGGACGTCGTAGGGAACCCGTGCCCAGTCAGCGGTCATGCCATCTTCGCTGGTGACAAATCGCAGCACCACTGGATAGGCATAGGTGCGCTGATCCCCCATGACTCCCACGGTGCGAATCGGCAGTAACACCGCAAAGGCTTGCCAAAAGTCGTGGTACATCTCAGCGCGGTTAATTTCCTGCCGCACAATTAGATCCGCATCCCGCAGAATCTCTAGACGTTCCGGGGTCACTTCCCCCAGAATCCGAATTGCTAAACCGGGACCGGGAAAGGGATGGCGCCGCACAATTTCTTCGGGTAGCCCCAGCGATCGCCCCACTTGGCGCACTTCATCCTTAAAGAGCTTGCGTAGGGGTTCCACCAGCTTAAAACGCAAGTTCTCCGGCAGGCCGCCAACATTGTGGTGGCTCTTAATTTTCACTGCTACGCGCTCACCAGTTTGGGGGTCAATGTTGGTATTGGCAGATTCAATGACATCGGGATAAAGGGTTCCCTGCGCTAAGTAGTCAAAGGGACCTAGCCGCTGTGATTCTTCTTCGAAAACGCGGATAAATTCATGGCCAATGCGTTTGCGCTTTTCTTCAGGATCGGTGACCCCCACCAGTTGGGCAAGGAAGCGATCGCGGGCATTGACGTACTCCACTTTGATGTGAAACTGCTCCTGAAAGAGCTTGAGCAGCCGCTCCGGCTCACCCTTGCGCATGAACCCCTGGTCAATAAACATGCAGGTGAGTTGATCGCCAATGGCACGGTGCAGTAAAAACGCCAATGTTGAGGAATCTACCCCCCCCGACAGGGCAAGGAGGACCCGTTTGTCGCCCACTTTGGCTCGCACTTCGCGGATGGCTTCTTCAATGAAGGCAGCGGTTGTCCAAGTGGGTTCGCAATCACAAATGTGATAGACAAAGTTGCGAATCAGGGCAATGCCCCCCACAGAATGCACCACCTCTGGGTGAAACTGCACTCCATAGAGTTTCCGCTCGGGATGGGCGATCGCTGCCATTGGCGTATTGTGGGTATGCGCCAAGACACGAAAACCAGGGGGCAACGCGGTGACACTATCGCCATGGCTCATCCACATAACCGTTTCCTGCTCAACATTGGTGAGCAGATCCGTGGGGTCATCAATAAAAAGCGCCGCCTTGCCATACTCGCCGGCGATCGCTCGCTCCACCCTTCCCCCCAACTGTTGCACCATCAGTTGCATGCCGTAGCACACCCCAAGAATGGGAATCCCCAGGTTCCAGATCTGCGGATCGCATTGGGGCGCATGTTCGTCATAGACAGAGTTGGGGCCACCGGAGAGAATAATGCCCTTGGGTGCCAATTGGGCGAGTTGCTCAGCGGTGGTGCGATAGGAAATGACCTCGGAATAGACTTGGGTCTCCCGAATGCGGCGGGCAATCAGTTCCGAGTATTGCGACCCAAAATCAAGAATGACAATGAGTTGGCGTTGCAGGCCTTGGCCAGGGGCTGTTGTCGGTTGGTAGAGGGTGGAGTGAGTCAACGTTGCAATCCTTCTGATCCCAAATGGCTCATACTTTCCAGAATAGCGCCCTTTTCTAGAAATATGGCCTGGGGGAAGTGATTCTCGCCGACGCTGACTCTAGCTGTTTTCAGCGGGTTGACTTCTTGACAGCGCCGCGGTATCGCTGCTGTTGGCAACGGGGGGGAATTTGCCCAACATGATACGATCGCTATCTAAGCTACTCAATAAACGTCAGTTATTCATTACCCCATGAGTGCCCCCTTAACCGTTGAATCTGTTTTAGCAGTGCTGCGCCCCGTTGAAGATCCGGAGCTGCGGCGATCGCTGGTGGAGTTGAACATGATCCGCGATGTCGCCATTGAGGATGGCACGGTTCGTTTTACACTGGTGCTGACAACCCCCGCCTGCCCCCTACGGGAATTCATTGTCGAAGATTGCAAAAAGGCCGTCTTTGCCCTACCGGGGGTAATGGATGTGCAAGTGGCAGTGACCGCTGAAACGCCCCAGCAAAAAAGTCTGCCCGATCGTACCGATGTACCAGGGGTCAAAAACATTATTGCCGTCTCCAGTGGTAAAGGGGGGGTTGGCAAAAGCACTGTTGCTGTGAATTTAGCCCTGGCCCTTGCCCAAGCGGGGGCTGCCGTCGGCATTATTGATGCGGATATCTATGGACCCAATGTCCCCACAATGCTGGGGCTAGAGGAGGCCATTGTCGAAGTGCGCAAGGAAGCAAGAGGCGATGTCCTGTTACCCCCAGTGGCCCACGGCTTGAAAGTGGTCTCCATGGCCTTCCTGATTGATCGCGATCAGCCAGTCATTTGGCGCGGTCCCATGCTCAATGGCATTATTCGCCAATTTCTCTACCAGAGTGACTGGGGAACGTTGGACTATCTCATTGTGGATTTGCCGCCCGGTACGGGAGATGCTCAGCTCACTTTGGCACAGGCGGTGCCCATGGCAGGGGTAGTGATTGTCACAACACCCCAACCTGTGGCCCTTGGGGATGCGCGGCGGGGATTGCGGATGTTCCAGCAGTTGGGGGTAACGGTCCTGGGGTTAGTGGAAAATATGAGCTACTTTATTCCCCCTGATCTGCCCAATCGTCGCTATGACATTTTTGGCAGTGGCGGTGGCGAAGCCTTGGCAGCGGAAGTGGGTGTGCCGCTTTTGGGACAGATACCCTTGGAATTGCCCGTGCGCGAAGGGGGAGACTTGGGTCAACCGATTCTGATAGCGGATCCGCAGTCTGCTGCTGCTCAAGCGCTGCGGGCGATCGCCCAACAGGTGGCAGCACGAGTCTCTGTGGCTGCCCTGAGCTCTGTGGGATGAGCAGTCAGCGGTTCAAGATCAAGAACTTCCTCTTTTGGTGGGCTGCTGGTCTTGCCTTAGCTAGCGATCGCCTGACCAAAGCATGGATTGTGGCCACCTATGCCCTCACAGTGCCGCCGCAAACAACGCCCATTATCCCGGGTGTCTTTCACATTACCTACGTTACGAATACTGGAGCAGCCTTTAGCCTCTTTGCCAATGGCAGTCTCTGGTTGCGCTGGCTGTCTCTCATTGTTAGCTTGGGGCTGATCACTTGGGCAATTCTAGGTCCGCGGTTAGATCGCTGGCAGCAGGTGGGCTATGGTTGTTTACTGGGTGGCGCCTTGGGCAATGGCATTGATCGCTTTCTCACGGGTGAGGTGGTTGACTTCTTAGATTTTCGCTGGATTCAATTTCCCGTCTTTAATGTGGCAGATATTGCCATCAACATCGGCATTGGGTGTCTTTTGTGGTCCGCGTGGCACCAACGCTAGCCCCTGCTCCAAGACAACTCTGCCAAATCAACGACAAATGTGTCCAGTTCCCCCTGGCGAGTACCACCGTAGAGCACATTCACTTGATAGACCCATTGATTGGTCCAGTCGAGGGCAGTCAGGTAGCCACTGCGCTGATGGTAAGCACCGGTTTCAATGTCTAGCCAACCGGCCCCCCGCACAATTTGTCCTGCTTGAACCCTGGGAAACGTAAAGGTAATGGTGTGTCCAATCACAATAGTTTTATCTGTAAAGTAGGGGCGGGGGTGAGCTAAAAAGGACTCGCGAATCCAGCAACACTCTTGCTGAGTTTGCTGTTCTAGGGGCAATGCCGGATTCAGTCCCGCATGGACAATAAACACATCCCCTAAATCTTGATAGAGGGGCACTGTGTGCAGCCAATCCAAGTGTTCCCAAAGCAACTCTGTGGAAGTGTAGCTGGCAAGAGTCTCATCCCCACCACTTTGGGACCAAACCAAGAGTCGTGCCGGATTGATTTGTTTGCCCTCAAAGGTGAGAAGCATCATATCCTCATGGTTACCCCGTAGGGCACCATAGCCACCCTGTCGCACCAATTCAACTACGGCGGCACTCTTGGGGCCTCGATCCACAAGGTCACCAAGGAAGTAGAGGCGATCGCCCGCTGTGGGTGAAATGAGATCCAGCAAATGGCACAGACCCGCGTAGTGACCATGCACATCCCCAATCAGGATCAGGCGGCTGTCCACCGTGGTGACTCCTAGGGTGTAGTGACAGGTGTGAGGGAGAGAGAATTGGGAGCGACGGGCACTTGAGTGGTGTTCTCATAGCTAGGGCCAAGTAATGTCGCCACTGTCAGCACTTGGGGTGGGGTTGCATCGGGCGGATAGAGGAGATCTACAGTAACATTCCTTTTTTGACCTGGACGCATATTTAACGTTACTAACGGTTCTCCCCGCTGACCCCGCCGCTGGACCAAATGAACATAGCGCTCTTGCATCTGTCCTAAATCATCTGTGAAGCGGACGCGCACCGTTCCTCGGAAAAAGACCTGGGGGGCTGGCGGTTCCAAAAATTTGAGGACAACACTGCGGTGATCTTGCTTGACAGGGGTTTGCAGCGTTAGCACTACGGACTGCAACTGGCGGGTATTGTTGACCAAGGGCAAGGTCAAACTGTAGTGAACACCGTAATTGCCGTGGGCATAGTAGGCAGTGTCTGGATAGCGTACCAACATGGGCGCACTTTGAATTTGACCCGTGCCAAGGGTGCCGCCGTGGAGCGTACTAATCCCATAGGAGATGGCTCGCCCCGGTGCAGGAATTGTTAAAGCCTGTCCATGGGTTTGGTAATCGGTAAGGGTGGCTTGCCAGCGAGAGCCTTGACTGACCCCGGCGACACGGCCATAGAAGAAGCGACCAAATCGATCACTGTTGGGGGGAGTCGGTGGAATGTCACGGGGAGTAACCAGTTGACCCCGGTGGAGCATTGCCCACCATTCCTCTAGGGTGGGTGCCCGTTCGATGCCCTGCTCGTTGACGCGGGCAAACATTGCCATTTGTGCCAGATAAATCGGGCCACTGCTTTCTAAGTACATCAGGGTTGAGCGGCCATTGGAGGAGGAGACATCACCAAAGGGATTTGGATCCGGGATTAGGGGCAACTTGGGACCGACCGTGCCATCGCCATTGAGCATCAACTCTGCGCGGACACGATTGAGGACTGCATTGGGAAACTGGGTGGGCAACGGCAGCGGCAGATTAGCCAGCATCCGCGCTTCGCGCGGGGGAATCGTGACCTGTGAGGGAAAGAAGGTTTGGCGTACCCCCCGCAGCACTTGGTTGGTGACTCGACTCCCAGGCCCTGAAAAAACAAAGCCAGTGGGGTTATCGACCATGGCGGGCAAATCGCGGAAAGGGGCATCTGGAGTACTTAAAAAACTAGCGGCTTGATGAAATCTCACCGTGACATAGCGATCGGTTGGGTTGTAGGCCAGTAGTCCTAAATAGAGGGTGGGCGTACTCACCGCCCGATTGGATTGGGTAATGTGGTGGGCAAAAACATC
Organism: Thermosynechococcus sp.; assembly: GCF_025999095.1. Taxonomy (NCBI): domain Bacteria; kingdom Bacillati; phylum Cyanobacteriota; class Cyanophyceae; order Acaryochloridales; family Thermosynechococcaceae; genus Thermosynechococcus; species Thermosynechococcus sp. Next base: position 1,283,959 of record NZ_AP024678.1, read on the forward strand.
AAAGCGCCCCTCTAGGGGATAGTTCAGGTGAGCCCCTGGTTGCCATTTCCCTTGGGGTGGAAAGGTCGAGAGGAGAATCCCCTCTGAGCGTACCATCTCTGGACTGTTGCTGTTAAAGACTGGCACATCGTCTAATTGACCGGGCAGTGGACGAATGTCTTGGGGAAAGTAGGCAAAGTGGGTGGGTGTGACGTAGGCCGTTGCAGCCGGTGGGGAAGAGACTTCAGGGGGTAGGACCTTGATGGGTACGGCATTGGCTTGAACAACAACATTTGAGCGAGGCGAATATTCCTGTATGACGGTGGATGAATGTTGGGGTGGAGTTGCAAGAGCGGCTTGTGCCACAAAAATGGGAGCCAGCATATTCGATCCAAACCACAGCATTACAGTGAGTGAGCAGTTCGCAAAAGTCAGGACAGGATCATCGTTTCTGCCCAAAAGTTGCATTCCCAAAGTATAGCCTAGGTTTGTGGAAAATCCGCTCAAGAGCGCATAAAGCTTGCAGCATGAACGTACCTCCAGCTTGGTTTGCTCTGCCTGTAGCACCCTAGAACTGGGTTTCAAACCGCACCAAGGGCTGATTAGAAAGTGGTCTAGGCCAATTGAGAGGGTTAGTAACCCATCAATTCTGTAAAGCTGGTGTAGGACAACATCCTATGTGCTGGGTATAGTCCAATTTTAGAAAGAAAAGGTCTATATCCCTAGATTGGCCTCAAATATTGAGAAAATCTAAAGAAACTCAACAAACTCTTAAGGTTTTTGCAGCGATGTTTATAATTCTCTCAGAAGCGGTAGTCCGCCGCCCATGAGGATTGAGTACCGTTCATCCTATGAAGCCCCGCATCTTAATCATTGATGATGACCCTGCGATCGCTGACGTTTTGGCAATTAACCTGCAAATGGCGGGCTACGAGGTCACAAAGTCCTTAGATGGGATGCAAGGCCAAGCCCTCGCTGTGCAACTCTCTCCCGACCTGATTCTCCTTGACCTGATGTTGCCCCAAGTAGATGGCTTTACCATTTGCCAACGCCTGCGACGCGATCCGCGTACCCAAGATATTCCGATTTTGATGCTGACGGCCCTGAGCCAAACCCATAATAAGGTGGAGGGGTTTAATGCCGGCGCTGATGACTATCTCACCAAACCCTTTGAATTGGAGGAAATGCTGGCACGAGTACGCGCCCTCTTGCGACGGGCCGATCGCATTCCTGCCACAGCAGGCCATCGAGAAATCCTCAGCTATGGTCCCTTGACCCTAGTGCCCGAACGATTTGAGGTCTCTTGGTTTGGCAAAATCATTAAGCTAACACGCCTTGAGTTTGAACTGCTCCACTGTCTGCTGCAACGCCACGGCCAAACCGTTTCTCCCAGTGAAATCCTTAAGGAAGTCTGGGGCTATGACCCCGATGATGACATTGAAACCATCCGCGTCCATGTGCGTCACCTGCGCACCAAACTGGAACCCGATCCCCGCAATCCTCGCTATATCAAAACGGTTTATGGCGCTGGGTATTGTTTAGAGTTGCCAAGTCATATTGAACCCCCCAATGCCTCCTAGGAGGGAGGTTCTGGTGCCTTCTCTGGACTCTTTGAAGGCAGTTGCAGCGGCTGCAGGGGAACCGCTTGGGCAAAGACCTGCTCATTGATTGTCTCACCAATCCTGCTGAGGCGCTCTTCCACAGCTTGGCGAAAACGGGTTTGCAGCTCGATAACCAAACTAGGAAAGTCCTTGATGGCAGGGTTGAGGGTAAGGGTGTCACCACTGGAGGATAAGGCGCGCGTTAGAATACCCGCTTTGACATAGTTGGCGATCGCCCGCTTGATTCCCGTCTCACTAATTGGCTGCCCCTCCTTGGGGATCTGCTCAAAAATGGCGTTAGTAATTCTTCTCGAGGCCACATTGCGGGGGCGATGAGCGATTAACCAGTGTCCGACGTTAGTTAAGAGGGAATCTCCGGCGACTTCATGGGCAAAAAGGGCGCGATAAATCGAGACAGTGTGGATACTCTGTGGCTTATGGGTATGAACTGTGCAGTCCTCGGGGAGCTTATTTCGCCAACAGAGAACAGCTTTGCGCAATTGACTATTCACGGCAACGCAAATAGGTAACTGATGCTGATCGGCTAGATAAGCCACCCAGCTGGAGGGCTTGAGGAAACCAAACCGCAATGGGTCCAGTTGGGGAAGTACCGATTTAATATCCAAAAAGACAGTATCAAAAACAATTCCGTTGACTAGTTCCTGGGATTTTGCCGGGTCGCTAGTATAGTGAGACAACAGTTCCAGTAGTTTTTCGGTTTCCCGTTGGCCGATAGCACTCCCGGGAATTTGATTATAGTTCAATGGCTCAATGGGTAAGCGAGAAGACAATAACGGTGCAGCCTGACTTGTCGTGCTGGCTGGATTGGATTGACGAGGGAAAGGCGTGCCGTTTCTCCCATTGGTTGAGGGGGAATCAATGAAGGGATTCTCAAGGAAAATAAATTGGTGGCAAACCTTCTGAAAGCTGAGACTAGCAGCATTCCAATAGGCACAGCCAATCACAGTTTTGCCGTAGTCGCGCAGGCGCAGGGCAATGGAGCCAAACCCACCATCACCGGAGATCAGAACGAAGGTGTTGATGTCAGGATAGTGGTGAATCAAGTCAATGGCATCGAGGGCGAGCTGAATGTCAGCGGCATTGCGTTGATCTCGATTGTGGCCATAGACAGGAACCTGTTGAATCTGTGAGCGCTTGAGTTGATCGTTAAGGGCTTGAAGCGTTTTATTTTGCCAGTTGCCATAGGCGCGCTTGATGGCAATTTCCCCCAGATCAATGGTGCTTTTAATTGACTCCAGAATCTTGTCTAGGGACACAAGCTCATTGACTTTGGCGGGGTCTAACCGCTGCCCTTGGTTAAAGACTAAGTTCTCAATGTCGTAGAGGACAGCGGTTTTTAGGGTATGTGCGGGGGGGTGGGGTCTTTGCAGTAGGGTCTGAATAGTTTGCAGCGCCGCACTTTGGGCGTGAATGGTTTCAATCAGTGGCTGTAGTGTCTGGGCTATCTCGTTGGGAATCGGGCGCAGGGCTTCGGGCAGTACTTGATGCAGTTGTTGTTTGAGGTCAGTGAGTTGTTGGTGTTGTTGCTCGAGTCTTTGCAGCAGATGTGTTTTGAGTTCGGTAGTCTCTGGGAAAGATACGAGGAAGCTGTGAAGGTCTTGAAGCAGGCGATCGCTACGGCGTTGGTTCTTTTCAATGAGGGGAGCACCCGCAAGGGCACCAATACCACTCCCTAAAAGGGCTGCTAAGGGTTGTTGGGGTTGAATCAGCGTGGCAATACCACCGAGGGCGATCGCGCTAATGGGAGCAACGAACCAAAGCTCTGGCTTCATTCAATAAAGTAATAGGAATTACAGGAAATTAGAAAGTTATGATAGCAAAAAATGTTTAGGCAATGAGTTGGGCTTGGCGCAATTGGCCACAGGCAGCTTGCTGATCTAGACCCCGCGAGCGCCGAATGCTGGCTGTAACCCCTCGGGCTTGCAGTTGATTGAGAAATTGCTGCAGGCGCTGATCCGTGGGACGTTGATAGGCTGCCTCAACAATGGGATTGTAGGGAATCAGGTTGACATGGCTTTGGAAGCCCCGCAATAGCTGCGCCAGCGCCTCGGCGTGCTGGGGGCGATCGTTGACCCCCGCCAGAACAGTGTATTCAAAGGTAATGCGGCGACCGGTGTGTTGCACATAGGCACGACAGTCGGCAATTAACTGGCTGAGGGGATAATGCTTGGCACTGGGAATAAGTTGCTCGCGTAGGGCTTGGTTGGGGGCATGGAGGCTGACCGCAAGGGTGGTTTGCAATTGGTGCTGTGCCAGTCGCTGAATTTGTTGGGGAATGCCCACGGTGGAAATGGTGATGTGCCGCTGACCAATGCCAATATCGCGATTGAGACAGGTGATCGCCTGCACAACAGCAGGTAAGTTTAGCAGGGGTTCGCCCATGCCCATGAATACCACATGGCTGACACGGCGCCCCATTTCACTTTGGATCGTGAGCACCTGATCCACGATTTCGTGGCACGCCAGATTGCGGCGGTACCCCCCTTTACCGGTGGCACAAAAATCACAAGCCATTGGGCAGCCGACTTGGGAAGACACGCAGACCGTCAGGCGATCGCCACTGGGAATGCCTACCGTTTCAATGGTTTCACCATCGGCTAAGGTCAACAGCAGCTTCACTGTGCCATCCTGGGCATCATGGCGGTGGCGAATCTCTGAGCGGCCAATCTCTACACCTGTAAGGGCATCACGCCACTGTTTCGGAAAGACAGTGATCTCTTGGAGCGATCGCGCCCCCTTTTGATAGAGCCACTGATGGAGTTGTTGCCCCCGATAGCCGGGCTGCCCTTGGGCTTCTACCCATGCTTTCAGTTCTGCTGCGGACTGTCCCAGCAGTACCATAGTCTTCAACCAATTGAACTGCCCCTTGATCCTAACAAACTGGTGACCTCCCCCCGCCGCCAATCCGACGGGTAGAGCCTGGGCTTCCCAACCAAAGGACCACCCGAAGTCGTCAAGAACTCCTCAATCCAAAGTCAGTGCTAATCATTCGACCATAAACCGGAGTTGGGCTGTGGGATTCCCATTGAGGCAATGCCTAAGGGGGTTGGCTTTGGCTACTGCGGCTCCAAGGTCAAGATTGCCCCACGATGGGGCTTTCGGCTGACCAAGGCCTGCTTTGTCACCAAGCGCTTTCAAGGATGCATGGGGATTCCCGCAGCCGCGGGAGCGGGTACTCGCATTACCCTTGATTTGCCGATGCCGTCAGCAGTTGTTGCAGGTACATCTGAGCAGGGGGATAGTCAGGGTTAAATTTAAGGGTCTTTTGAAAATAGGCAATGGCGCGATCGCGCTCCTGAAGGGTCATATAGGTGTAGCCCAGACTGTAGGCGGGCTGGGTGGTCATCCACTGGCGATCAAAAGGTTCCGTTCGATCGTAGGTGCCCGCCTCAAAAAGGTCTAAACAGCGGTGAAAGTAGGGCAGCGCCCCCCGCTGCAAACCTAGCTCAAAGACAAATAGCCCAGCCACATAGAGCAAGGGCGGATAGCAATCAAAGAAGCGCAGGCCATAGCTGAGGTAATACTGAGCGGTTTCGTAGTCCTTGGCTGCAAAGGCGTGGTAACTAACCCAAAAGAGAAGATGACGTAGCCAGGTGGTGTCCCTAGGGAGTATCCCTTGTTGGACGGCAGGGGCAATCTGCTCGAGGGCTTGTTCATACCATGCTTGGGAGCGATCGCTATCGCCACAGGCGGCGTAGTGATCCCCAAGGCAGACCAAGGTTTGCAGTCGGCGATCGCCCTGCTGCACCATTTTCTCGAGGATAGGGATATTGCGATCGCGAATTTTGGCCAGGAATTGCTCTTGGCTTTGTTGGTTGTGGTGAATGAGATAAACCCCCTGCAATTGACCCACCACCGCTTCTCGTTCTCGATAGTAGAGTTGCTCATGGAGTGCTCCGGCAAAATGGAGGTCGGGGAAGCGGCGGCCAAAGCGCACATTCCAAAATTCACTCCAGTTGCGATCGCTAGACTGTTCACGGCGCAGCAGACTCCACTGATTCATGGCATGGGCACTCGGCGCAGTCAATTGATCTTGCCAGTGGGCATCCGTAACCACCAATTCTTCATCGGCATCAATGTAAAAGACCCACTCCCCGGTTGCGTGGGCTAGGGAGGCATTGCGGGCAGCAGCAAAGTCCCCCTGCCAGAGCACTGAATGGACATGGGGGGTAAATTCGCGGGCAATGGTGATCGTCTCATCGGTGGAGCCTGTGTCCACAATAATAATTTCATCCACCCAAGGCTGAACCGACTGCAAGCAACGCCGCAATTGATGGGCTTCGTTTTTGACAATCATGCACAGGGACAGCAGGGGAGCCATTAAACCCGCTTCAAATACTTGGCTTCCAGCAAAAAGGCACCCCGCTCGAGTCGCACCACCCAATAGTTTCCCGGTTGCTGGCCTAGAATAACCCCTTCTTCACCGAGGGTGAGGATACTGGCGGGACGCAACATTGGCATCGGTTCCGCTGTTTTCACATAGGGTGGCAGTTCCACAAGGCGAACGCGATCGCCCACTGCAAAGACGTCTTCCATTCCCACCAAAGGATGCTCGAAATTGGCAATGCTAATAACACAATTTTTAATTTAATATACCGGTTTCACCGGTGGGATTTTTGTCAAAATTTTTAGAGTGTCTTCAAGTAGCTTAATAGGTCAGCCATGTCTTGGGGCTGGGCTTGAAACTTGGGCATGGGTGGGGTATTGCCACTGATAATTTGCTGAATGAGCTGGACCTGCGATCGCCGGTGGCTAATCTGCACGAGGCTAGGGCCGACTTCCCCCTTACCATCAATGCCATGGCAGCCCGCACAGTTGAGGATAAAAATTTGTTCGCCGCGACTGGGATCGCCCACCGTCGCCCGTACGGCTTGAATGTAGGGATCCTGCAGGGGCAACAGGAGAGAAAACATCCAACCGCCGCCCATCAGCAGTACTACTAAAACAGGCAGCAGCCACCGCCATACCGTTGATTTCGCCCCAACCGTGTTGACTAAACTCATTCACTTATCGGGAAAGATTAAAAATTGTTTATTATTGTTACAACTGCATTCTAAACCCTGAACTCAGCTAGATTCAAGGGAGTGGGTAATCATTCCTAATCATTCCTAAATTGCAGGGCCACTGCCCTGAAAGCGATGATAAACCGTGCGCAGGGCCTCGCGATCGCCCACATTGCCGGGGAACAGCACCACGGGTAATTCTGGAAAGCGGGGATGATCAGCACCAGTGCGCACAACGGAGCAGCCGGGAATCACTTGCCCCAAGAGGCGAACCGTGGCTAGGTTTAAGCCCTTACTCAGGACATCGTTGGAAGTGATGCCTCCTTTGCTGATCAGATAGCGCAAATCGGTGGGTAACTGCTGAACGATCGCCATCAGCCCTTCAGAAACCCGCTGCCCAAAGGTTAACCGTGTCGGTGCATCTGCAAAGGTGAGTTCCTCACGGCTGGTATAGATGACGGGGGTTTTCCCCTGGGCGATCGCCCGATCCACCGCCGCCAAGACCTCCGCAATGATTTCTGCTTCAGCCACCGCACTGTCCCGCAATCGTGCCACGGGCACTTCAATGGGAAACACATCGGGTTCCTGCAGCAGGGCGGTCAGCTGTTCAGTGGTTTTGCGCACATGGGAACCCACTAAAACTACGCCATAGCGCCCAGGGCGGCAATAGGTGGCCATTGCCTCTGGGGGGGTGGGTTGGGGGGGCAGTTGTGCGAGGGCAGTCAGTAAACTGGCGGCACTGCGGAACAAAAAGCGTTTTCCTTGGCTGACCACCTGCAGCACCGCTGCTGCAAATTGATCCAAATCTCTTTGGCTTTCGGCATCCACAACGGCGCAGACATTACCTTGTAATTGAGTCAAGCGGCTGAGCAGGGTCTCTGGATTGCGTATATCGGCAAGGACAAAGCGCTCCACAGCTGTTGCACGAATGCGCCCTTGGGTCTTTTCGGCCACATAGTCGGGCAAATAACTGTGGTGGTAGCCAAAGACGGAATCGCGAGCAAACTCCGTCTCATGGACAGGCACAGCCTGACCCTCGACCATGAGATAGTGCTGGCTATCGCGGGTAATGCGCCCCCCCTCCAAAAAGGCAGGCACTAGAAAATGGGCATCAAAGGGACCCAGTTCCGCAGCAATGATATCCGTTTCCAGGGGATAGTGGCCGCGGAGGGTGGAGTCAGAACGACTGACAAGAATGTAGTCGGTTGTGCCTGTTTGGGCGATCGCCTCCTTGAGATGACGACAAACCGTGCGCGTTACTTCCGCTGCCATTTCTGCTGGCAAGGCACGGGTATTGGTGAGGATAAAAAAGATGGGTACGCTATCGGCAAGGCCACGACAGAGGGTATCCACATCCCAACGGGTCAACAGCAGGCAACTGTGCACCGTTTGCGAACCGGTGGGGTCATCATCTAGGACAATAATTTTTGGGCGCGTCACCGCGGGCATCTCCGGCACTCTTTACGTTTGCAGTTTATCATTGGGGCGATCCCCCATCGGAACCAATAGCGATTGAATTTGCTGGAGGCCATGCTTCCAATCAGAACTGCTAAGGGGATGAACTTGCTGCAACCAATCAAAACATGCCCCTCGGCTTAGCAGCGGATGGATAACTCAAATTGCTGGCTTTTTGGGAATCCACGGCTAGAGGCTCCCTAGTCGTCAAAGAACTGTTCGCCCAACAGGGTTTTCGCTCCGATTGGTCCAAGGAAAGCTGGGCTTAGACGCTAAAATACTTGGCGGTGGGATGGTAGCAGATAATGGCTGTCGTGGATTGCTCAGGGTAGAGTTGTTCGCTCTCGTCCATATACATCCCCATGCGATCGCTCTGAAGGAGTCGCAGTTGCGTATATTGGTCCTGCATATTCGGGCAGGCAGGATAACCAAAGCTATAGCGGGAGCCTTGGTAGCGCTGGGCAAGAATATCGCGAATGGACTCAGGATCGGGAGTGCAGCCCAACTCGCGGCGAATGCGGGCATGACACCACTCGGCGAGGGCTTCAGCGGTTTGCACCGCCATCCCGTGGAAGTAGAGGTAGTCACTGTATTGATTGGCGGCAAATAGCTGCTGCGCCACTTGGGTGGCAATTTCACCAACGGTGACAGCCTGCATGGGAAAGACATCAATGATGCCGGATTCCACAGGGGCAAAAAAATCAGCAATACACAGGCGCCGGCCACCCTTTTGGCGGGGGAAGGTAAACTGGGCGATCGCCCGCTCAGGAACACAGGCATCTTTATCCCCTACCCTTTGGGGATCATAGATATAGACAGTGTTGCCCTCACTTTGGCAGGGGAAGTACCCATAAATCAGTTCAGGGTGGAGCAGGTTCTCAGCAAGGATGCGCTGTTTCCACGCCTCAAGGATGGGATAGACCTTCTCAGTAAGGAAGGCGTCGTAGGTGGCACGGTCTTGATCTTTGGGTTTACGAAACTGCCACTGACCTGCAATCAGGGCTTGGAGATCCAGATAGGCAAAGACCTCAGAAAGTGGAATCTGATCCGGCTTGAGGTGACGAATGCCCCAGAAGGGGGGTGTGGGGCGGGGAATATCTACAGCAACCGCTTCAGAGCGGCGGGTATCCACCACTTCTGGTGTTGCGGGTTCCGCAACCGAGGTGGGTTCGGGGGCGATCGCCGGCATGCTCACCGCTTCTTCTGGGGTAGGGGCACCATCTAGAAAGCCACGGCGATCGTCCCACTGGCCTGCCGCCTTGGCACTCATTAGCCGATCCATAAAATGCAAATCGGCAAAGGCATCCTTGCCGTAGATCACTTGACCGTGGTAGGTGGACTGGCAATCCTCATAGACAAATTTGGGGGTGAGGGCGGCTCCCCCCAAAATGACGGGAACAGTAATGCCCCGCTCATTAAAGACCTCGAGATTTTCCTTCATAAAGGCGGTGGACTTGACCAAGAGGCCGCTCATGGCAATGCAGTCTGCCCGATGCTCCTCATAGGCTTGGATGATATTTTCCACCGGTTGCTTAATCCCCAAATTAATCACCCGATAGCCGTTGTTGGTGAGGATAATGTCCACCAAGTTTTTGCCAATATCATGGACATCCCCCTTCACTGTGGCAATGACGACGGTGCCCTTGGCAGTGTCCCCAGTGGCGGATTTTTCCATAAAGGGTTCGAGATAGGCCACCGCCGCCTTCATTGTTTCTGCCGACTGCAAAACAAAGGGAAGCTGCATCTGCCCAGAGGCAAAGAGTTCGCCCACTACCTTCATGCCGTCGAGCAGGAAGGTGTTGATAATTTCCAGGGGGGCATAGGTTTCGAGAGCTTTGGCAAGGGTGTCCTCCAGGCCCAGGCGATCGCCATCAATAATGTGGCGTTTGAGTCGCTCCTCAAGGGGCAGGTTTGCCACTTGGGAGCGCTCCTGTGTGGTGGTTTTGCCCTCAAACAGGCGGGTCAGTTCCGCAAGGGGGTCATAGACACACACGTCCCCCTCAAACCGCCGGCGGTCGTAGATGAGATCCCGGCAGACCTGCTGCTGCTCTGGCTCAATTTTGGCCAAGGGCAGGATCTTGGCAGCACTGACGATCGCAGCATCCATGCCCGCTTGCATGGCCTCGTGGAGAAACATTGAGTTGAGGACTTGGCGGGCTGCTGGATTTAAGCCAAAGGAGATATTAGAAACCCCCAGCAGAATATGGCAGCCGCGGAGTTCAGCGCGAATTCGCCGAATGGCCTCAATGGTTTCTCGACCATTGCCCCGATCCTCTTCAATCCCTGTGGAAATTGGTAGTGCCAGAGGGTCAAAGAAAATTTCCCAGGGGGGAATGCCGTAGTCAAGGGCGGCCTTGTAAGCCCGCTCGGCAATGGCAAACTTTTTCTCGGCTGTACGCGCCATCCCCTCTTCATCAATAGTACCGATGACCACGCCGGCGCCGTAGGTTTTTGCCAGTTCCAGGACCTTATAAAAGCGGGGTTCACCATCCTCAAAGTTGGTGGAGTTCAGCAAGCACTTGCCCCCGGCCACCTTCAGACCCGCTTCCATCTTTTGCCATTCAGTCGAGTCGAGCATCAGGGGCAGCGTTACGTTGGTAACCAGCCGTGATACCAGCTCGCGCATATCCCGCACCCCATCGCGACCCACATAGTCCACGTTGACATCCAGGATGTGGGCACCTTCGCGCACTTGGGCACGGGCAAGGGCAACGAGACCATCCCAATCTTCGGCATTGAGGAGATCGCGGCATTTTTTGGAGCCACTGGCATTGAGTCGCTCACCAATAATCAGGAAGGAATTCTCTTGGTCATAGGGCTGAGGACTGTAGATGGAGGCGGCAGCGGGAATCCGTTGGGGCGATCGCGCCTTGGGGGTCAGGGTTGCGGCAATCTCTGCGAGGGCCGCAATATGATCCGGTCGCGTGCCACAGCAGCCGCCAATCACTTGTACCCCAAAGTCTTCGACAAAGCGGGTCAGGGCCAGCCGCAACTCCATCGGCGTCAGTTTGTAGTGGGCATGGCCACCGATGTTTTCAGGTAAGCCGGCATTGGGAATACAGGAAATGACAAAGGGGGAGTGCTGCGCAAGGTAGCGGATGTGCTCCGTCATCAAATCGGGGCCGGTGGCGCAGTTGAGACCCAAAATATCAATGGGATAGGGTTCCAGAATCGTCAGGGCAGCGCCAATTTCCGAGCCCACCAGCATCGTGCCCTGCTGCTCCATCGTCACAGAGACCATCAGGGGGCGGCGTTCTCCCCGCTCCTGAAAGACGGCCATCACCCCATTGAGGGCTGCTTTGATTTGCAGGACATCTTGGCAGGTTTCAATGATAAAGAGATCTACCCCGCCGTCAAAGAGGCCCGCCGCCTGTTCGCGAAAGGCCCTGTAGAGGGTGTCGTAGTCAATGTGGCCCAGGGTGGGCAGTTTAGTACCCGGTCCCATCGAGCCGGCAACAAAGCGGGGTTTTGCGGGGGTGCTAAATTCAGCGGCCACGGATTTGGCGAGCTCAGCGGCTTTCTTGCTGATTTCGTAGGCGCGATCGCCCAAATTGTATTCACTTAGAACAATTGCAGAGGAGCCAAAGGTATCCGTTTCAATGACATCGGCTCCTGCTGCCAAAAAATCGCGATGCACCTTGGCCACCGCCTCTGGCTTACTGATGACCAGATATTCATTGCAGCCTTCGTACTCCTTGCCACCAAAATCCTCTGCTGTCAGGTTTTGTGCCTGAAGATTTGTGCCCATTGCGCCATCAAAGACAATGACACGACGGGGTTCTGCATGGAGATACTCAAGAAACGACATAGACATCCACCAAGGCCAGCCGATTTGCACCAGAGGGTTCTTTTGATTTTAATCTGTGGGAGCAAGGGAAAGCCTCTTCATCACTGCGTTCATTGCAAGACCAAAATCAGCGATTGGCGCAGCCGTCGGCAGAGAAAATGAACTAGGGCGATGGGCCCCTCCCCGCAGATTGGGCGGTCTGGAAGGCGGCTAATTCTTGAGCCAACAATTGCTGGTAGATCTCTTCGAGGTGGGGCGTGATCCGGTTGCTCTCCATGCCATAGCCCAGACTGGTCCATGTACCCGACAGCAGGGCAAAGACCTCCTGTACTCGGCCTTGCCGCAGGAGCTGGGGAATATCGGCATTCCAAGCGGCAGAATCCATGAGCCAGCGATAGACCACCTGATCTTGATACTCTGGAGCAAAGCTATAGCCTTGCCAAAACCAGCTTGGCGGTTGGGGATGATAGCGGGCGGCTTTTTCTTGCCAAGTGGTGGTGAGAAATTGATAGCGGCCGGCGGCGGTGGTACACAGGTGCTGATTGGCGCCGCGGCGAATGGGAATACAGCGATCGGGATGCTGGCTGAGGTCTTGGACGTGCTCCCCCCCATAGAGCAGTGTGTAGGGATTGGCATCATTGGCTTCACTGGCAGAAATGGTGCGCATCAGGGCCCGTACATAGGGATCTCCCCCCTGCATCACTAAGGGGGCAATTTGATCCGGCTGCCAGCGGTACCAGTACCACCAGAGAGCACTTGAGCGCGTCCCCAAAAAGAAATAGCCTATTGCCACCAGACCAGCGATCGCCCCCAACCAACGGGAAAAGCGCATCAACTTATCCTCACACCGCCGCCACTGAGCGGAATAACTCTCGATAAGCCACTGGCGTCTGATCGGGACGGCTCACCACCTCAAAGATTTTGTTGTAGGCACTTGGCTCGCCCAAGGCTGCCACACAGATTTCTGCCACCCGCGATCGCGGGATACTGCCCTCAAAGAGGGTATCTGGTGGGGCAATGATCGGAAAGCCACCGTCATCGGTTTCCTTCAGACCCCCTGGCCGCACAATCGTGTAAGTTAGACCGCTTTGTTGGAGATAACGTTCTGCCTGCTGCTTCCAATACAAAATCAGCCAAAAAAGATTCAGGGGATGGAAAAATTGTGAGACACACAGCGACGAGACAAGAATAAACTGCTGTACGTGGGCGGCTTTGGCGGCATCCACGAGATGTTTGGTGCCCAGATAATCGACACTTAGGGGTTCTAGGGGGTTAAGGCTAGGGCTAGCGCCCGTGGCACAGATCACTGCCTCGCAATCCTTAAGGGCTGGGGGAAGGGTCGGGGGTTGGGTGACATCGGCGGTACGAATCTCGACCGTTGGCCACCGCCCTCGGGCTTTGGCGGGGTTACGCACAACGGCGATCGCCTGATGCTCAGATGATTGTAGGGCACTCACAATTCGCTGACCGGTGCGGCCTGTGGCACCAACCACTGCAACCTTCACAAGCGATTCCTCCGCTGGCAACGCCTACGATCATAGGGGAATATCCCAGTCTGCTTCATCCTCAGGGGGAGCGTCTTTGGGGGGCGGCGGCGTCAGAATGCGGTATTCAGCGTCCACAACTTGAGGGGGAGGCGGTGGGGTTTTGGCAGTCGCTTTGCGGGAAGGACGATATTGATAGGAGTAGGTTGTGGGGGGGCGATCTTGAATGTCTGGTTCGCGGGGGGCTGGCTCTGGCTCGCTAAACCAATCCTCGACATCGCTGGTATCCATCTCTGGCTCATCCTGCGGCGGCCGCATCGAGGCATCCAGTTCAGGTTCAGGGGCTGGCGATCGCGGGGTTGGCCGCGCTGTTGGGGCTTGCGCTTCTAGGGTGAGCCAGAGTAAACACTGGCCAGCCACGATCCCTGCAAGGGCGGCCACCACAATCCAAGCGGCAAGGGGAAGCGCCGGGGTTTGCTGTCCTAAAAAGCGCAGGGAGACCAGCGGCTGCCAATTTTGCACCATTAAGATCGCCAGCAGGGCGATCGCCCCCAAGTAAATCCAAGCACGCATTAGGAAAGGGGTCCTTGCCAACGTTGCAGCGGCACACAATCCAACCCTAACTGATCAAGGGCACGGGCGATCACAAAATCCACTAAATCCTCAATGGTCTGTGGCCGGTGATACCACGCAGGGATGGCGGGTACAATGCGCGCCCCAGCCATTGCCAATTGGGTCAGGTTTTGCAGGTGAATTAGACTAAAGGGGGTCTCGCGGGGCACCAGCACCAGCGGTCGGTGTTCCTTGAGGTGGACATCCGCCACCCGCTCCAGGAGATCGGAACTCAGGCCTGCGGCCAACTTCGCCACCGTACTCATACTACAGGGCAGAATCACCATACCCAATGTGGGAAAGGAACCGCTGGCGATCGCCGCTGCCACATCTGTTGGCCGATGACAGGTGAGGCAACCTTCCCAAACTTGGGCCTGTTCGCGCCAAAACAGTTCCTGCTTATCGGGCTGAAGCGGCAGGGTGAGGCCATATTCTGCCCGCCACACTTGATGCGCGGCCTTCGATGCCACAAGTTGAATAGGATAGTTGGCTTGTAATAGAAATTTAATGGCGCGCACTGCGTAAATGAGACCAGACGCACCCGTTACACCCAACACAATTGGCAAAGAAGAGGAGGTCACAACCGCAATCACCAAACAAAACCGTTATAAGGTTAACAAAGTTGGGGCAACTGCCCCCTTTTCATGATCTGCAATCTCCCCCAACAGGACTTGGTAAATGTCCATGACAGCTCCTGATCCTCTATTTTGTTCCCCCAGTGAGTGGGCAGTCGTCTCTCCCGAAGTGCTCGGGGAGTTGTTTGATGCGGCCTTGTTGGAGGGACTCGTGAGTAGTGAAACCCCAGACTTAGAAGCCCTGTTTCAGGATTTGACCCCCCTGGAGCTCAAACCCGCAGCGATCGCCCCCGAGCAGTGGCAACATCTGCAAGCTCAGCACCAGCAAATTACCCAGCACCTTGAGGAAACCCTGACGTACCTTGCCAAGGTGAAAGCCTTGGCCTATCAGCTTCAGGCCGTGGCCAGTGAGTTTGTGCCCACCCCGAAGTATCGGCGCCGTCAACCGCCCCCTCCCCATCCCTTGGAATATCTCACGGCTGAACTCCTGCGGGCGATCGCTGCCACTCAAGCCAGCTTAGAACCAATCTATGCGCCCCTAAATCAACTGGGGGAGACCCTCAATGGTACCTCGACGCCACAGATTAATGAATTTCCCCTAGAGCCTCAGTGAGGGAGCATCGATCGTGGCTGCCATTGCCGTTCACTGCGACTAGGGGAGCTAGGCGTCAACTCAGGCGTGGGCAGACCTTCTGGGGTCGGTGTTGGAGTAATTGTAGGTTGAGGGGTCGGTGTCGGTTCAGGCTTTGGTGGGGGAGCTTTCACTGCCAGTTGCAGCAGTTCCGGCACAGTGACAAAGCGATAGCCCTTTTGCCGCAGGCGGCGAATTAGTGTGGGGAGGGCCCTGCGGGTCGTGGCGCGATCGCCCCCACCATCGTGGAGCAAAATAATACTACCCGGTTTCACTGCCTTGAGGGTGCGCTCAACAATGTCCGCTGCGGTGGTGTTGGAGCGGCTGTCATGGGCATCCACCGACCACATGATGATGGCATAGTTTTTCGACTTGGCATAGTCCACTAGCCCCGTGGTCAAATTGCCCCCCGGTGGCCGAAAAAGGCGCGTTTGGGCTTGGCTTTGCTTGGCAATTAAGGCAGAGGTGTTTTCAATTTCCTGCTTGGCTACCTTAGGGTCAACGGGTTGGTAGGGATGACTCCAACTATGGTTGCCAACGGCATGACCCGCTTTGACAATCTCAGCAATGAGATCGGGATACATGAGGGCGTGCTTGCCCAGGATAAAAAATGTGGCCTTGACCTCCTCCTCCTTCAGGATTTGCAGCACTTGGCGAGTTGAGGCTCCCCAAGGGCCATCATCAAAGGTGAGGGCCACCACTTTTTCGGGTTTCAGGGGTTTGACCTGATAGACCAACTGCCCCCAAAACTTGCTGGGACTAACAAAGTGCGGCCCATCCGCTGCCAGTGTTGCCGCTGCCGCAAACACGGTCAAGATCACCAACAGGTGCCACTGCCGTCCCATGGATGCTCCTTAGAAAAGGGTGACTTAGGGGGCGATCGCTGCTGGCTCCTTCAGCAGTGGAAACCCCAGAGCTTCCCGTTGTTGGACATAGGCTTGGGCGACGCACCGGGCCAACCCGCGAATGCGACCAATATAGCGCGTGCGCTCTGCCACCGAAATGACGCCACGGGCATCCAGCAGGTTAAATGTGTGGGAACACTTGAGCACATAGTCCAAGCTGGGCAAGACCAACTGCTTTTCCAGAAGCTGCTCCGCCTCCTGCTGGTAGAGACTAAAAAGGGTGAACAATCGTTCCGGGTCGGCGGCTTCAAAGTTGTAGGTGGATTGCTCAATTTCCCCTTGCAAATGGACATCGCCATAGGTGAGGGTAGAGTTCCATCGGATACTGGCGATCGCATCCACCTCCTGGAGGTACATTGTCAACCGTTCTAGGCCGTAGGTAATCTCAATGGAGACCGGCCGGCAATCCAAACCGCCACACTGCTGGAAGTAGGTAAACTGCGTCACTTCCATGCCATCTAGCCACACCTCCCAGCCTACGCCCCACGCGCCGACGGCAGCATCCTCCCAGTTGTCTTCGACAAAGCGAATGTCATGCTCTTGGGGGCGAATGCCCAGGGCGCGCAGTGACTCCAAATAGATCTCTTGGATATTATCGGGAGAGGGCTTAATCAGCACTTGGTACTGGTAGTAGTACTGATAGCGGTTGGGATTCTGGCCATAGCGGCCATCCGCCGGTCGCCGACAGGGTTCGACATAGGCCACTGCCCAAGGTTCAGGTCCGAGGGCGCGCAAAAAGGTATGGGGGCTTTTGGTACCGGCGCCTTTTTCCACATCGTAGGGCTGAGCAATCAGGCATCCCTGAGCTGCCCAAAATTGGTGCAGTGTTGCAATAACATCCTGAAAGTACATGGGCTTAGATGTGAATCCCGCACTCGGTTTTGCCCATGCCGCGCCAGCGACCTGCCCGTTCATCTTCGCCATCGGCGATAGGGGTGGTGAGGGGTTCATCGCCAATGCTGGCATAGCCGCGATCGTGGAGGGGATTGTAAATCACTCCGTGCTCCATCACATAGGCCCAAGTTTGTTTACGGGTCCAAGCAGCAAGGGGATTAATTTTCAGACGACCCTCTTTGTCCAGTTCCACATAGGGCATATTGGCACGGGTGAGCGCTTGATCGCGACGCCGTCCTGTAATCCAAGCCACCGTATTCAGTTCTGCCAAGCCCCGTTGTAGCGGTTCAATTTTAGTGAGATGGTGAAACTGCTCAACATTGGTTTCCCAAAGCTTGTCGCCATAGCGGGCAGCAAAGGCTCTCGCGGCTATCCACATCGGGGGTTTTGTAGGTGTGCAAATCCAAGCCGTATTTTTCCTGGGCCTGCTGCACAAATGCTAGGGTCTCGGCAAAGTGATGCAGTGTGTCCAAAAAGAGAACGGGCACCGGCGGCTGGGGGCACAGATCACGGTAGAGCAGGTCTGTAATCACCATGTCATCTACGTTAAAGGCACTGGTCTGCACCAACCCTTGGGGAATTTCCGTGACGGCCCATGCCAAAATGTCACGAGGGTGTGCCCCTTCAAAGCGTTGGTTGAGGGCATCGAGGTCAAAGCTTAGGGATGCGGCCATAGGCGGTGTTAGCACGGTTTTAGAAGGCATCCTTTAGCTTAGCAAAGAATTGGGGCTAAGGACCCGCCCTGTTACGCACGACCAACGGTCTAAGGGACAGCTTTATTTTTCTTTGTTTTGTGATAAAGTGCTGCCCTGTTAATCAGAGGAGCCAAGTCCCTCTGAAAGTCTAACAGCAACCTCTAGACTGAGCAGATCTCGGTGTGTGGTGGCATCTAAGCACTGCCGTCTACACCCGCCCTTTACTGCCGGCCTACCATCAAGCAGGCAAGCTCATCATGTCCATTGGCCAATGCCACCTGATGAATTTATTGCCCTCTCCGCGGCGGAGCGTCGGGTCTATCTGCTGCTGGGCATCACTGTCAAAATCGGCCTTGGTAGCAAAGAGGTGGCCTACCTTGCTCTCGGCTGGTCCTAAGCTGCGGGAGTCACCACTGATTCTGAGTATGACAATCAACACTGTGATGGCTTTGAACTTTGGTCGCCGGGCAGTTTTCTTTTTTCACCACTGGAGACGATTTCAGAACCAATCCCTTGCAAGGGCATTACTCCTGCCGAATTGCTAACGCCGATTGGCGATCGCCAAAAATAGCCGTACCAATGCGCACCATCGTTGCGCCGGCCTGCACCGCCAGGGGATAGTCTTGGGTCATCCCCATCGAATACTCCTGCCACTGGAGTTGCTGCCAGGGTTTTGTGCTCAGTTCCTCACCCCAAGCCCGCAATTCCTGAAATACTTGTAACTGTTCTGAGGGGGGCAGCCCCAAGGGCAGAATGGTCATCAGACCACAACAGCGCAGATGGGAGAGAGCATCGAGTTGGGGGAGGGCTGGCCTGCCAGCTGCCGATCTTTCCCAGCCGTATTTTTGGGGGTCGGGGCGGAGCTTCACCTGCAAAAGACAGCGGGGACTGGCTGCCCCCATCTCCTTGAGGAGGGTATCGATCCGCTCGGCCAACTTCCAGCGGTCAATGGTGTGGATCCAGTCAAAGAGTTGCAGCGCCTGCCGCACTTTATTGGTTTGTAAATGGCCAATCAGGTGCCATGTAATATCCGTGAGGTCGGCCAATTCAGCGCGTTTGCTGGCAGCTTCCTGCACGCGACTTTCGCCAAAATCCCGAATGCCGGCCTCATAGGCAGCACGAATCGCCGCCGCTGGCATAAACTTGCTGACGGCAATCAGGCGGACCTGGGGGGGCAGCGTTGATTTGAGGTGGCTGGCGCGATCGCGAATTTCAGCAGGGGATAACACAGACAATTTGCAAGCAAGGATACTTTGCATTGATCGTAAAACCCTGTTGCGAAAAGTGAAACCACAGCAAAATGCTCAGGCCTCTAGACACTGGGCGCCCCACAGCCTACACCAGCAGCAAGCAGGAACCCCCAGGCTGGTGGTAAAACTTTGGCAACGATACAAGCGACGCAGAGGCCAACGCCGCCAGGACCCCCTGGCCATGGCGTGACCACTGCAGGCGATACACCTGAGCCAAAGCAAAAACGAAGGGTGTTAAGGCGGGGTTTTAACGCCGCTGCTGTTTACTCACCCACTTACGGTTAAAGTGCAGTTTAATGCCCGTGTCCTCTGCCCAGACTTGTAATTGCTTGAGGAACGCCTGGCGATCGCTCCCCTGGAGAACGGCCACTTGATCCGCCGTTTCTAGGGCATAGGGATAGCCTTGACCGGTAATGAGTTCCCCACAAACCCAAGAAATCACCGACGGCAGCAGTCCCGCGTCGTAGATCCACAGGGGAAATTCGAGGCGCACCGGATACCCTTGATGGGCCTTGAGATAGCAAAAGCCAATCCCGTGTGCCCAATGACCATAACTCTCAAGAATGCCACCGCGATCGCAGATAAACAGGGGGGAGCGATCGCCCCACTCGGTTAACACTGAATTAAATAATTGCGCATCTGAAAGATAAGGATTGGGTTCTAAACGCTGAAGATGGGCTAGGAGGGTAACCACATCCCGTGCCTTTGACTGATCAATATAGGCAACCACAGGAATGGAGCATTCCTTGCTTGCGCTCAGGGTTTTACACACAGCATTCACATACTCGCTTTGCCATTCAGGGGCATAGGACTCTGCGAAGGTGGCCACAAAAGAACCATCAAACAATAGCAAGGCAGACCCCTTGACCTCGGCCATCCGTTGCTGCAGGGTCTTTAACTCCAGTTGAAAGCGACGCAGATGAATATAGCGTTCTTGAAAACGATAAGTTTGGGGTTGTCTCAGCCGTTGTTCTGCTTGCTGGAGTTCCGCCGGCGTAATCAGCTCAAGAACCACATCCTTTACATAATTTACATCATAAGAATCAGGGGAATGGGGGTTAAGAAACCAACCTGCCTGCACGACGCCCACTGGCAAGTGGATCTCTTCCGTTGGCACAATCTGGGAACCATCTACACCAACAACAGTAACATTCAGCAATTGTGCCTTGGCCCAATCCAAAGCCATCTGTCGACAAGACCATTTCACCCCCAGGGGAAGCCGCCAGCTCTGCTGCCAAGGTTCAATGGGGCGCGCACCCCAACTGCTAGTTTTAGAATCAACAGCCCCGTTGATTTCTGCTATTGTCTTTGCTTGCCAGTGTTGCAGAGCTGTCTGATAGATTTTGTACACCTTTTTAATCTCTTTTCCATAGTCAAGAAAGTCGGCCTTTTTTTGATTTAGCTGCTGCACCAATTGAGAAGCAGGTAACACCATAGCAAAAGGCATACCAAGAAACATCTGTTGCTATTCTCAGAGAAACTGGCATACAAGTACAGCGTTTGCCTTGTGTCCCCTCCTGCGGTAGATATTAAGGTGTCCACTGACCCTCCCCAATACTGTGAAGGCACTCAATCTCCTCGGCTCCACTGGCTCTATTGGTACGCAAACCCTTGACATTGTTGCCCAATATCCCGATCGCTTTCGCGTGGTTGGCCTTGCTGCTGGGCGCAACCTAGGGCGACTGATTCCCCAAATTCGCCAATTTCAGCCGGAGATTGTCAGTATTGCCGATCCTGAACAACTGCCGGAGCTAGAGGCGGCATTGGCTGATCTGCCCCAAAAACCACAACTAGTGGCAGGTGAAGCGGGTATTGCAGCGGTGGCCGCCTATGGAGATGCCGAGGTTGTCGTCACGGGCATTGTCGGCTGTGCCGGTCTGGTGCCGACGATCGCCGCCATTAAAGCGGGCAAGGATATTGCCTTAGCCAATAAGGAAACCCTGATTGCCGGTGGCCCGGTGGTCTTGCCGTTGCTTCAGGAGTACGGTGTCAAGCTGCTGCCTGCTGATTCTGAGCACTCCGCTATTTTTCAGTGTTTGCAGGGGGTGCCCGAAGGCGGACTGCGGAAAATCATTCTCACAGCCTCAGGAGGCGCCTTTCGCGATTGGCCAGTGGAGAAACTCGCCCAGGTGACGGTGGCCGATGCCCTCAAACATCCCAACTGGTCGATGGGGCCAAAAATTACCGTGGACTCGGCAACCTTGATGAATAAAGGCCTAGAGGTGATTGAGGCCCATTACCTCTTTGGCATGGACTACGACAATATCGAGATTGTCATCCATCCCCAAAGTATTATTCACTCCCTGATTGAGTTGCAGGATACCTCCGTGCTGGCGCAGTTGGGCTGGCCGGACATGCGCTTGCCCCTGTTATATGCCCTCGCCTGGCCCGAGCGCATCCCCACCAATTGGTCGCCCTTAGACTTAGTGAAGGCGGGGGATTTGACCTTCCGATCGCCCGATCACCAAAAGTATCCCTGTATGGGATTGGCCTATGCGGCTGGTCGTGCTGGCGGGGCCATGCCGGCAGTCCTCAACGCCGCCAACGAACAGGCGGTAGCCCTCTTTATTGCCGAGGCGATTTCATTCCTTGAGATTCCCCGCCTCATTGAGATGGCCTGCGATCGCTACTCTGCGCAAAACATCACTAACCCCACCCTAGAGGATATTTTGGCCGCCGATCGCTGGGCGCGGCAGACGGTGCAGGAGTTAGCCCAACGGGGCGTCAGCCCCATGGTTGCCCTTTAGAGTGTGTCAAAATACCATCAGATTGCCTCAGAGGAGAACCCATGGATACCCGCGCATTCAAGCGATCGCTACATAGTTCCGAAAACTACCACCGCAAGGGCTTTGGCCACGGCGAGGCAGTGAACCAGCAGCTCCAAGGGGAGTATCAAAGTTCTCTGATTCAGCAAATCCGCGCCAATGGCTACCGCTGGCAGCAGGGGGATGTGACGATTCGCTTGGCGGAGGCCTTTGGCTTTTGTTGGGGGGTTGAACGGGCCGTTGCCCTGGCCTATGAAACCCGCACCCACTTTCCTACAGAGCGCATTTGGATCACCAATGAAATTATCCATAACCCCTCCGTGAATGAGCGCCTACGGCAAATGGCCGTGGAATTTATCCCCGTTGTGAATGGAGTAAAGGACTTTAGTCAGGTGCGCCCAGGGGATGTGGTGATTTTACCGGCCTTTGGTGCCAGTGTCCAAGAAATGCAACTACTCAATGAGCGCGGCTGCACGATTGTGGATACCACCTGCCCATGGGTCTCGAAGGTGTGGCACAGTGTGGAGAAGCACAAAAAGGTGAGTTTCACCTCGATCATTCACGGTAAATACAACCACGAGGAAACCATTGCCACCAGTTCCTTTGCCGGCACGTATCTGATTGTGCTCAACCTAGAGGAAGCCCGCTATGTCTGCGATTACATCCGCCAGGGGGGCGATCGCGCCGCATTTATCGCCAAGTTTGCCAAGGCCTGTTCCCCTGGCTTTGACCCCGATCGCGATCTAGTGCGGGTTGGCATTGCCAACCAAACAACGATGCTCAAGGGGGAAACAGAGCAAATCGGCAAACTCTTTGAGCACACGATGATCCAAAAATACGGGCCCGATCGCCTCAATGAACACTTTATGAGCTTCAATACGATTTGCGATGCCACCCAGGAACGCCAAGATGCGATGCTGAATTTGGTCAAGGAACCCTTGGATCTAATGGTGGTAATAGGTGGCTACAACTCCTCAAATACCACCCACCTCCAAGAAATTGCCATTGAGCATGGAATTCCTTCCTACCACATTGATTCTGCCGATCGCATTGGGCCGGGAAATCGCATTGAGCACAAGCCCCTACATCAGAATCCCACCGTGGCTGAAAACTGGCTGCCCGATCGCCCGCTCACGATTGGCATTACCTCCGGTGCCTCCACCCCCGATAAGGTGGTTGAGGAGGTTCTCAATAAAATTTTTGCCCTGCGGTCTGTGGCAACGGTGTCCTAGCCCTGTCGTCCCTGGGTCAGATCCCAAGCGGGCGATCGCTGACAACTGATCTCGTAGAGGGCAATCCCCACTGCCACTGAGGCATTGAGGCTATTAGTGCGCCCTGCCAAGGGAATGGCGACAATTTCATCGCAATGCTTTTGCGTTTGCAGGCTAATCCCTTCCCCTTCACTGCCAACCACAAAAACGGTGGGGCGATCAAAGGTGATTTTCGGTAGGGGCACAGCGCCGCGCTCCGAGAGGCCATAGATCCAATAGCCCGCTGCCTTCAGGGTTTCAAGGGCTTGGTTGAGGTTGATCACCCGTGCCACCGGTAAATACTCCAAGGCGCCTGCGGCTGCTTTGGCCACGGTTGCGGTAATACCCACTGCCCGTCGTTGGGGAATAATCACCCCCTGCATCCCTAGGGCCTCTGCAGTGCGGATCATGGCACCAAGATTTTGCGGATCCGTAATGCCATCAGCAGCCAATAGCACCGGTTGATTTACGGTTGCAGCCTTGGCCAACAGATCCTCAAGGGACCAATAGTTATAGGCAGCCACCTGAATGGCGATCCCCTGATGTCGTCCCCGCTGGCAGAGTTGATCGAGGCGCTCCGGAGTGACGGTATCAATAATTGCTCCCTGCTGTTTGGCCTCATTCAAGCGTTGATGAAAACGCGGATCGTAGCGCAGCGAAGGAATCACCCAAATACGGTTGCAGGGACGGCCACTTTCAAGGGCTGAGAGCACCGCATGGCGACCATAGAGGAGTTCGGGGGCATCCTCCACCGGGGCAGTTGGGGGTGCCTTCTGAGTTGGTTTGGCTGGAGTGCGTCGCTGGGGGCGAGGAGGGCGGGTCGTTGTCGGGCGATTTTTTTGGCGGGGACGAGGTTTCTCGGTCATGAAGAGTCACTAAATGGCAGATCTTCCCTAGGGTGTTCGCTGAAACATCGCAAGGGGGCGATCGCCATCATAGAACGTCAATGTATTTCCCTCAATGCGGTAGCGGTTCGTTTGCGCCAGGTTCTGCAAAAACGACATCTCTATCCTTTGTGCCCATGGACCCATACAGGCGCGCCGCGTTGTCGCAACTGCTGAAAACCGCAATTGCTGGGCATTGACACTGTAGCCACTGGTAAAGTGATTACAGCCACTGAAACCTGTTGCTTGCTGGCCATTGGGATCAAACTCAATAAAGACGGTATCCATGGGATGACGCGGTGGCAGCGGCCACTGAGGGGACTTGCAGTCGCACCCGCTTCAAAGGTCAACAATAGGCGATTCCCCTCAAAAAGTTGCAGGGTATTTCCTTGAATACGGTAGCGGTTCGTGCGGTTAAGGCCCTGTAGCATCTGGGTTTCCACACTCTGAAGCTGTTCTTGGCCACAGCGACGTTGGCTGGTGGCTAAGGGGGCAAAAAGGAGACGTGGGCCGTTGGCGATGTAGCCACCATTAAAATCATTACAGCCAGTAAAGCCATTGGCACGGCGGTTGGCACTCTCAAACTCAATGAAGGCGGTATCCACTGGCACGGCTTCATTGGCGATGCGTCTGAGACGCCACCGCTGACCGCTAAGGCTGAGGTCCGGACCGCTGAGGCTCAGGTCGGGAGGGTTATTCCCCGTTGCTTGTGTGGAAACGGCCACCGGCACTAAGCGCGGCAGAGGCAGTGGTCCTCCTTCAAGGCGATAGGTCACGGTACTGATGCGACTGGGGCAACAGAGGGGATCGTTGGGGTGATAGCGGGCAAAGTCTGCGGTGAAGGTGCTATCACTTTGGAACTTGACCTTGCCAAGGAACGAGCCATCGGCACGGGAATCCATGAGATTTGGCGATAATGTCCCCAAGTAACGTCCCCGGGCAAAAACAAAGGCCTGATACCCCATTGGGCGACACATACCATCAAAACTAGTATTACCAAGAATAATTTCCACATGCTGATGGCGAATGGGTGTGCCCACCAGATACCAGCCCCGCTGTTGGATCAGGCGATCGGCCATGGATTGGGGAGAACGCAGTGTGCTGCGACAGCGGTTCAACTCACTGGCATCCGGATTGCCCCGCGGGGGAATTAGGAGAGGAAGGCTGGGATTCCAGTTACGCAGCGGTTGATCGAGCCAAGACTGGGGAGCGGCAAAACTCATGGGGGCGATCGCTAGGGTTGTGGCAACTGTGTAGAGAGTCGCCAAGCCAACCACCGTAGGAAACTTCATCATGGCACCAAATCCTAGGGGGGTCTCTCTAGGGACGTGAAAGCAGTATAGGGGTTCCCTGTGGATTGCCTCACAAAAGATCAAGAAACCTTTAGTAAGTATGCCAGCGCCAGACCTTGGGCAATGCTGTAGTGTCCATAGCTAAAGACGCGGGGCACCTCGAGGTGAAGCCACTGGGTTATCTCCCGGTAGGCATAGGGACTACCATAGACCACCAGACCCGCCAGTTGATTTTGGGTTTGCAGTTGTTCCAGGGTGGCGATCGCTGGCGCACTTAAACCCGCTTTGCCGCGGAAAGGATTGCCGCGACTAAACACCTGCACTAAGGTCGGCGCCTTGGGCAAGGCCTCAATCATCGTCAGGGGTGTTTGCTGATCAATCACCAGTCGTTGGCTAAATCCCCAAGTGGGAGGTAGGGTGAGGGCTGGAGAGGTACGGCTTAAAAAACTCGCCTGGAGGGCATCATCCACAATCAGACAATTGACCCCAGAGGTCACTGCTGGCAAGGCGGGGCCGGCACGCTCAAGACTCTCTTGGGCAATAGTGGTGGCCACCTCAACTGCTGGTGTGGTTTGGAAATAGTCCAACTGCAATGCCAAGGGCTGAAGGCGATCCTTGGCAGCTTGGATGCGGGCTACGGCAGCCTGAATGCGTTCAGAAGGAATCCGCCCTGACTCAACGGCAGCAACCACTGCTTCAATCGCTGCTGGGGGATCTGCGGGCATGAGCAAAATATCGGCACCGGCTTCTACGGCTTTGACGGCGGCTTCGGCGGTACCGTAGGCGTTGGCGATCGCCCCCATGACGAGGGCATCGGTGACAATTAGCCCCCTGAACCCCATCTCTTGGCGCAAAATTCCCGTGAGAATTGGGGGAGACAGGGTGGCGGGCCGCTCGGCATCCAAGGCAGGTAGGTGGACATGGGCACTCATGACGGCATCCACCCCTGCAGCAATGGCAGCAGTAAAGGGCGGCCATTCAATGGCTTGCAGGCGATCGCGATCGTGGGGCAGCACGGGTAGCTCTAAATGGGAATCCGTTGCCGTATCCCCATGGCCGGGAAAATGTTTTGCCGTTGTTAGCACTGGATGGGTACGCGCCCCTTGGATGAAAGCGGTTGCCAGAGCACTCACAATGTCTGGCTCCTCGCCAAAGGCACGCACATTAATCACTGGGTTCGCGGGATTGTTATTCACATCCACCACTGGGGCAAGCACCCAATTTAACCCAATGGCTAAAGCCTCAGCTGCGGTGTGGGCTCCCATTGCCCTAGCAAGCTCAACCGCCCGTTGTGGATTCTTTTTGGCAATCGCTCTCAAAGCCGCCGGCGGCGGAAATTGCGTCGCACCACTGAAGCGTTGGCCGACCCCCTCCTCAATATCCGCTGCAAGTAATAGTGGAATCGTCGCCCAAGATTGAAGCTGCTGACAGCGTTCTGCCACTTCGACGGCACTGCCCCCCAAGAGAATCACCCCCCCTACTCCCCAGTCTTTAATCCAGTGTTTTAGGGTATTTTGAGGTGGTTCCCAAGCGGGATATTCAATCTGGCGATCGTAAAGATAACCACTGGCTCGCACAACCACCATTTGCGCCACCTGTGAGCGCAGGGAAAGATCAGAAAGAGGGGGAATAAATGTCATGGGTGAAATCTCATTTAGAACAGAATTTAACAAATCAATAACTTCCTTATTCAGGATATAAAAAATTGTCTCAAACTCTCTCAGGCAACGGGTCTGATTTTTTATACTAAAAGTACAGCCTTTAGAGTCCTTTTCTATGTATGGGCGGCAGGAGGAAAAACGATCCTTCTCCTATAGGAGCCTTCGCTGTTGGGAGTGTGTTCCAGTTATGGGAAAAGGGCTTTACCTAATAGCCCGGAGGCAACGTCCGATCCCGTTGTTCCAGTAGAGCAAGTTTCAAGTTTTTCCTGCGGTGTTCACTCATTCAGCCAAAGGCTGAAGCCTAAATCACTTTACTTTAGGAGTTGACCTATGTTAAGAGCAATACGTGAGAAACTGCAAAGTATGATGGTCTTTTTGATGGAGGCATTTGGGCGCATCTTTACCCCGCGCGATGATCACTATCCTTCCACAGGGGCACAGCCCTTCACGGGGACACCCTCCCGTAAGAGCTAGTTGCCGTCTTCCCCAAGAAGAACCCCTGGAGAGTGTTTACAGGTAAACCTAACCAGTACAGTTCTGCATCAGCTCCGCCATAGTGGCAAGCAGGGGCGGGTGCAGTTTTTTATGAGCTGGGGGCGATCGCCCCAACTGTTAAAAGCAAAGATAACGTTCGGTCAGGAAATCCCACCAAAAGGGCGCAACCCCTGAATCTAACGGTATATTGCAGAATCAGTTAAGGAACATTTCAGATATTGAATTTTCAGTTAACATTTGAGCATTCCCAAGGGGCTATGCTAACTTAAGAGTAGGCACAGAAAGGAAGGTTAGCGATAAGAGTGAACTTAAGGCTTGTGCCTCCCAGTCCTTGAGTTCAGGATAAAGCAAAGTTACTCCAAGATGAATCTCAATCCTGTCTTGTGGGTAACATCAAAATTAATCCTGTGAGCTTCAGCGTTGTCTATTTGTCCTCTCGCTTTATCCAACCTTATCGTTGATGTGGTTACTGCCGAAGTCCCCATGCTGTCGTCCATGGGAGTTAAGGCAAAGCTAGGTAACCTCCCAATATCCAGGGTCGTCAACGTTGACAGCAATCCATTACCTAGTGTCCATGCTCCAAGCCTGATCGGTTCAGATCGTTGACTGGGGATTGGATCGCCAGCTAGAACCACATTTTGTCCACTTAGTTGTCGAGTTAATTCGTTCTTGCTCATGTTGTTAGGGGTCTTGCTGCCGTCAGCTTGACCCCCTCGTTTTATTTTTAGGCTATGGCGTGGGTTGCGGTTGTCGCATGGCGCGGGCCAGTTCTGCTGCGACTTCTGGCCGCGAAAACTCTGGAGGCGGCAATTCGCCTCGGCGCAGCATTTCCCGTACCTTAGTCCCTGAGAGGTGAATGCGCTCTTCAGGTTTGCTGGGACTCGTTTTACTGGTGGCCATCGACTGAGTGCGGGTGCAGTAGAAGGCATGCTCAAACTTCAAGGGAATAATGCCCAAGGCCGCTGGATCAAATTCATCAAAGATATGTTGGGCATCGTAGGTGCCGTAGTAGTCTCCCACGCCAGCGTGATCCCGACCCACAATGAAATGGGTACAGCCATAGTTTTTGCGGACGAGGGCATGGAAGATCGCCTCCCGTGGCCCTGCATAGCGCATGGCTGCCGGATTGATCGCTAGAATCACTCGATCCTTGGGGAAGTAGTGCTCCAACATAATTTCATAGCAGCGCATCCGCACATCGGCGGGAATATCATCCTCTTTGGTGGCGCCCACGAGGGGATGCAAAAAGAGGCCATCAACGATTTCCAGGGCACATTTTTGGATATATTCATGGGCACGGTGGATCGGGTTGCGGGTCTGAAAACCAACGATCGTCCGCCAACCTTTTTCGCGGAAAAGGGCACGGGAATCCACTGGATCAATGCAGTAGTTGGGAAATTGGGGATGGGGATGTCGCTCTAGGAGCCAAATGGGGCCTGCAAGGTTGACGTCCCCCTGTTGATAGAGCACCTTGACGCCGGGGTGTTTGTCCTCTTCGGTGCGATAGACACAGCGAGCCTCACGGCGTTTGTCATAGGTATATTTTTCGGTGAGTTCAAGAACTCCCAAAAACTGACCCGCTGCGTTATCTAGGCGAATGGTTTGGCCAATTTCTAAGGGAGCCGCCACCTCAGCACTGACAGAGAGGGTAATGGGAATTGACCAAGGCAACCCATTGGTCAGATACATTTCTTCGACAACTCGCTCATAGTCGGCCTGTCCCATAAATCCCGTCAGAGGGCTAAAGCCACCAATGGCAATGAGTTCCAAGTCAGAGACAGCGCGCTCATCGAGGGTCACGCGGGGCAATTGATCGGCGCGAGCCAGCCAAGCCTGTTTTTGTTCGGGGGACAGAATACGATTGACAAGGATACCGCCGTGGGGGGCGATCGCGTCCTTTGTTTGTACCGTTGCTGATGGACTCAAGGTCGAACTCCTTTTGGGTCTCGATGAATCTGTTGCAAAACTTCATAAGATAGAAGTCATTATTGGATGAATGGGTACAGGAGACAACGGGTGGAGCCCTATCGCTATGGCATCCAGCGGGAGTGGTGCTGGCGGGGCTGGCAGAGTCGCTATAGCTTCTGGCGACCGGCTTTCGCGGGGCAAAGGGGCTCTCCCGTGATCTTGCTGCACGGCTTTGGTGCATCTCTACGGCATTGGCGCTACAACTTGCAGTCTTTAGGAAACTACCAGCCAACCTATGCCCTCGATCTCATGGGGTTGGGGGCAGCAGAAAAGCCCATTGCTGACTATGGTGCTGAATTTTGGGCGGCTCAGGTTCATGCCTTTTGGCAAGGAATGGTTGAGCAACCAGCGGTAATTGTTGGCAACTCCATTGGGGCCTTAATTGCTCTCACCTGTGCCTACCGCTACCCGCAGATGGCGGCGGGGGTGGTGATGCTAAGTTTGCCGGATCCAGCGCTGCGCGAAGAGGTGATTCCCAGGGCGATCGCCCCCCTTGTGAAGGCAGTTGAGCAGGTCTTTACCGCTCCCTGGCTGCTGCGGGCACTGTTTTACACGGTTCGCCGCCCCGCCATTGTCAAGCGCTGGGCCCAACTGGCCTACGCCAATCCCCGCTGTGTGGATGATGAACTATTAGATATTCTGCTTACCCCCGCCTATGACTGCCAGAGCGATCGCGCCTTTGTGCAAATTATTCGCGCTATGAGCCGCACAGACTTTGGACCCAGTGCCAAAACGATGCTCAAGACTGTGGCCCAACCCCTATTGCTGATCTGGGGCAAACAGGATCGCTTCATCCCGCCAATACTGAGCCGCCAGTTTCAACAGGTCCAGCCAACACTAGAAGTGGTGGAGCTAGATCACAGCGGCCACTGCCCCCACGATGAACAGCCCGATCGCGTCAATGGCCTACTTTTGGATTGGTTGCGCCGCCACGACCTTTTGAGGGGTTGAGTCCTGCTGTTGCAGGCTCTATGATCACGGCAATCTTTAGGAGTTGGCGCTGCCGATGTTTAGGCTGATAACAGTTTTTTGGGCGTTTATTTTCATGGGTGTTTTGCTGCTGTTGGGGCGAATTGTGCGGCAGCGTTGGGCACTCATGAGATCCCTTTATATGCCCAGTTCAGTGATTGCGGGCCTCTTGGGACTCATCCTTGGCCCTACGGTACTGGGGGCGATCGCCAGCCACATTGCCCCCGACTCGGGTTTGGTCAATGGCCTTTTTGCCGAAGATATCCGTGAAGTTTGGCAACAGTCCCCGAGTATTTTCATCAACATTGTTTTCGCCTGTCTATTTTTAGGGGAGATCATCCCTAGCCCTCGGGAAATTTGGCAGAAAGCCTCACCGCAGGTCGCCTTTGGTCAGATTCTGGCTTGGGGGCAATATGTTGTGGGTTTGCTGCTGACTTGGCTGGTTCTCACGCCCGTATTTGGCATGGATCCGCTTGCTGGTGCCCTGATTGAGATCACCTTTGAGGGGGGGCATGGAACTGCCGCTGGGATGGCCGATACCTTTAGGGAGTTAAACTTTAGCGCTGGTGCTGATATGGCCTTGGGCTTGGCGACGGTGGGTTTGGTCTCTGGGGTGGTTTTTGGGGTGGCACTGATTAACTGGGCACGGCGCACAGGACGGCTCCAGATTCAACCCTTGGCAGACTTCAAAGCGCAGGAGAATCCAGACCCCCATCCCCACGATGACGCAGAAACACGGCAGCGGCGCCAACAACTGCTGCGGGAGTTACTCATTGATCCTTTGTCATTAAATTTCTGTTTTGTCGGCTTGGCGATTCTTGTGGGCTGGGTGATTCTCGAAGCCCTGCGGCTCTTAGAGCGTGTCACCTGGGGACACACGGGTTTGAAGCTCATGGCCTATGTGCCCCTATTTCCCTTGGCTCTCATCGGTGGCATTATTGTGCAGTTAATCTTGACCCGTTGGCGCAAACAGTACCTAATTAGCCGGCCACTGATTAGCCACATTGGCGGTGTGGCTTTGGATGTGACGATTATTACCGCCTTGGCCACCCTCTCTTTAACCGCCATTGGTGAAAATCTCATTCCCTTTATCCTCTTGAGTTTGGGGGGAATTGGTTGGAATCTCTTTGTCATGCTCTATTTAGCGCCGCGAATTTTGCCCATGTTCTGGTTTGAGCGCGGGATTGGTGACATGGGGCAATCGATGGGGGTGACATCTACTGGATTATTGCTGATTCGTATAGTAGACCCCCACAATCAATCGGGGGCACTGGAAAGTTTCGCCTACAAGCAAATTCTCTTTGAGCCAATTGTCGGGGGTGGGTTGTTTACTGCTGCAGCACCGATTTTGATCCGCAATTTTGGCGTGGCACCGGTGCTGGGACTGACAAGTGGCCTATTGCTGTTGTGGCTGTGGTTTGGTTTTTGGAACTATGGCCAAATCCGGCGATCGCTGGTGCAAAATTGACCCTATTCAGGGAGAAACCTAGAATAGAAACGACTTGAGCCCCTGCGCCGTCTCAAGTAAAAGCCGTGTTCTGAGTTTGCCGATGACCTCTGTGCTCCTCAAATCCGTTGTTGAAAGTGATGAACGTGCCGATCTGCGTCAGTTTTCACGCCTCCTGCAACTAGGAGAAAAACGTTATCTCCTGCGCAATGATATTCTGGATGCCTTTGCAGATTACTGTCGCGATCAAAAGCGACCTGTTCCCCCACCCTCAGAGTCGCGCCTCAGTAAGCTGGTGTTCTATACCCAAGAGATCATTGTTGACAACGAAAGTCTCTGCTGGATTATTCGGCCACGGATTGCGCAGCAGGAGGTGTGTCGGCTGCTGGTGGAGGATTTGACAATTGTGCCGATGACGATCCCAGAGCTATTGGATCTGCGCGATCGCCTTGTCAATCACTACCATCCCAACGAGGGGGATGTTTTTGAAATTGATGTCCAGCCTTTCTATGACTACTCGCCGATCATCCGCGATGCCAAGAATATCGGTAAGGGGGTGGAATTTCTCAATCGTTACTTATCTAGTAAGCTGTTCCAAGACCCGCGCCAGTGGCAGCAAAACCTTTTTACCTTTTTGCAAATTCACCGCTACAACGGCTATCAACTCCTGATTAATGAGCGGATTCGCTCTCCTCAACACCTCTCAGAACAGGTGAAACAAGCTCTCGTAGCCCTCAGCGATCGCGCCCCCGCCGAGGCCTATAGTGAGTTTCGCTTTGAACTGCAAAATCTCGGCTTTGAACCGGGTTGGGGCAATACTGTCGCCCGGGTGCGGGACACCCTAGAAATTTTGGATCAACTCTTGGACTCTCCCGATCACCAAGTGCTGGAGGCCTTTGTCTCGCGGATTCCGATGCTCTTTCGCATTGCCCTGATTTCTCCCCATGGCTGGTTTGGCCAAGAGGGGGTGCTGGGGCGACCCGACACCGGTGGGCAGGTGGTCTATATCCTCGACCAAGTGAAAAGCCTTGAAAAACAAATGCGGGAGGATTTAGAACTGGCAGGGTTGGGGGTACTGGAGGCACGGCCTAAAATTATTGTCCTGACTCGCCTAATTCCCAATGCGGAAGGGACGCTGTGCAACCAACGCCTAGAGAAAATCTACGGTACCAATGATGCTTGGATTCTGCGGGTCCCCTTCCGGGAATTTAATCCCAAGGTGACGCAAAACTGGATTTCTCGCTTTGAAATCTGGCCCTATTTGGAAACCTTTGCCATTGATGCGGAGCGAGAGTTGCGAGCCGAGTTTGGCCATGTCCCCGACTTGATTATTGGCAACTATTCCGATGGCAACCTGGTGGCTTTCCTCTTGGCGCGGCGACTAAAGGTTACCCAGTGCAACATTGCCCATGCCCTCGAGAAATCTAAATACCTGTTTAGCAACCTCTACTGGCAGGACTTGGAGGATAAGTATCACTTCTCGCTGCAATTTACGGCGGATCTGATTGCCATGAATGCCGCCAACTTTATTATCAGCAGTACCTACCAAGAGATTGTGGGCACACCCGATAGCATCGGCCAGTACGAGTCCTATCAGTCCTTTACAATGCCCGATCTGTACCATGTGGTCAATGGCATTGAACTCTTTAGCCCGAAGTTTAATGTGGTGCCACCAGGGGTAAATGAACAAGTTTACTTTCCCTACTACCACTATACGGAGCGACTAGAGGGCGATCGCCAGCGGTTGGAGGAACTGCTCTTTACCCTTGAAGACCCGCAGCAGATCTATGGTTACTTAGAGGCTCCTGAAAAACGTCCCCTCTTTTCGATGGCACGGCTGGATCGGATTAAGAACCTCACCGGCCTAGCGGAAGCCTTTGGCCGCAGCAAAGCACTGCAGGAGCACTGCAACTTAATTTTGGTGGCGGGCAAGTTGCGCACCGCAGACTCCAGCGATCGCGAGGAAATTGCCGAGATTGAGAAGCTCTATCAAATCATTCAGCAGTACAACCTCCATGGCAAAATTCGCTGGCTAGGGATTCGTTTACCAAAAGCAGATTCCGGGGAAGTTTATCGCATCATTGCCGATCGCCAGGGGATTTTTGTCCAGCCTGCTTTGTTTGAAGCCTTTGGCTTGACGATTCTAGAGGCAATGATCAGTGGTTTGCCCACCTTTGGTACGCGCTTTGGTGGCCCTCTGGAAATTATCCAAGATGGGGTGAATGGCTTTTATATCAACCCAACCCACTTAGAAGAAATGGCCGAAACCATCGTCCGCTTTCTGGAGGCTTGCGATCGCAATCCCCAGGAGTGGCAGCGGATTTCCAAAGCCGGTATCGAGCGGGTCTATAGCACCTACACTTGGAAAATTCACTGCAGCCGCCTGCTCTCCCTTGCCAAGATCTACGGCTTCTGGAACTTCTCTTCCCAAGAAAACCGCGAAGATATGATGCGCTACATGGAAGCGCTGTTCCATCTACTCTATAAACCCCGCGCCCAAGCCCTACTGGCGGAGCACATGCAGCGGTGACACAGGCTAGGTAGAGCAGCTCAGGTATTTGGGAATGCCGCTCATAAAGAGCGCGGGTCACACATAATGATAATCGATTGCCCAGCGAGCCAATTCCGTGCGATTGTGGCAGCCCGTTTTCCCTAGCATATTGCTGACATGGCTTTCCACTGTGCGCTGACTCACGTGTAGCTCTGCAGAAATTTCACGATTTGACATTCCCCGGGCGACATATTGGAGAATTCGCGTTTCTGTGGGGGTGAGTTCGACACCAGGGGGGGGTGTGGGTCTAGGGGGGGCTTGTCGTCCTTGAGCCTCCCGCAGGCGCGCCGTTTGTTTGAGGAGGGCTTGGATTTGGGCTAGGAGTTCATCCGGTTCAAAGGGCTTGACCAGGTAAACATCACCGCCGGTTTGCAACCCCTTAATGCGATCGTGGGTTTGCCCCTTAGCTGAGAGAAAGAGCACTGGCAACCAACTGAGGTGTGTCTGTTGTCGCACCGCACTGACAAAGCTATAGCCATCCATCTGCGGCATCATCACATCACAAATAATTAAATCTGGAGTGTGTTGCCGAAGAATTGCCAGCCCTTCATTGCCATGGGCTGCGGTGAGCACCCGATATCCCTGCATCTCAAGGTAATCCTTCACCAAGAGCACAAGGTTGCGATCGTCATCTACCAAGAGAATGGTGGCGTTTTGTCCAGGGGATGCCTCAAAGGTCATACATTTAGGACAGTCAACGGTGCTGGTGCAGGGTTTTACTGAGAATAAGCCTACTCCTTTAGGATATCCTCTTGGGAGGAGGCATTGGCAAATTCTGGGGGCATTTCCTTTAGGGCCGTCATAATTTGAGAACGTCCTGCTGCCTTAGCGGCATAGAGGGCATCATCCGCCGTCTTCACCAGTTGCACTAAGCTCTTCCCATGGGTGGGGAATTGACTAATACCGGCACTAAAACTCACCCTAAAGCTATCGTGATTGGGCGCATAGAAGGTATGGTTGCGCAACCGCTGCAAGCAGATGGCAAGGCGGTGTTTGGCCACCTCAAGGGAAATGCCATACAGGGCAATTAAAAATTCCTCGCCGCCCCAGCGAGCGACAACATCCTCCAGGCGCAGGGACTGTCGCAACATCCGAGCGGTAGTCACCAATACCTGATCGCCGACATCGTGACCGTAGGTATCATTGATGCGTTTGAAATAATCTAAATCTAAAACGGCAATGCAAAGGGTTTGCTGTTGGCGGCTGGCAAGGGTTAAAAAGCGTTCAATGTCTTCTGTGGCTTTACGCCGATTGCTGAGTCCTGTGAGGGGATCGACCTCTGCTAAGCGTTTCAGAAGGCGGGTGCGCTCTAGGCGGTTAATGATCCGGGTGATTAGCTCAGGGCCGACAATGGGTTTATTGACAAAATCATCGGCACCGGCAGCAAAAAGTTGGGTGACAAAGGCTGGGTCAGTGGTTGCCGTGAGAAAGAGAATGGGCAACTGATTCCAACGGGGATCATTGCGCACCACTTGGCAGAGTTCTAGGCCGTTGATGCCCGGCATTTGAACATCAAGAATCACCAATTCGGGGTTGGTGGTCTCTAGGACATCCCAAAATTGATCGGGATCTTGAAGTGAGGTGACGCTCATTCCCCAAGGTTCCAAGAGGCGTTTTAGGATGGCCAGGGTGACGGCATCATCATCCACAGCCAGAATGCTGGTGGAGGTGATCTCTTGGGGTTGGAGTAACTGTTCGAGAGTCTGCAACAGCCGCTCGACATCAACGGGCTTACTTAGGGTGATCCGCGAGCCAAGGCGAATGGCGGCGAGGCGATCGCGCCACGTGTCACGGGCAGTAAACACGAGTGCGGGGATGGGCGGACGATGTTGTCGCAATTGCTGTAAAAACTCGCGGGTGGTCACCTCATCGGGCATGACTTCCGGATTGAGAATCACGGTATTGGGCCAGCACTCCTCAAGGAAAGTATTCACGAGGGGCCAGCTATCTATGGCCACATAGCGAAAACCACCATCAGCGGAGTGCTCCTCAAGGGAGCGAATTAACTCGGCGTCGTTGTCAATGTGGAGCACAAGGGGCAACCCGGAATCTTGGTTCTGCTCAGGCTTAGGGGTGGCGATCGCGCTTAGGAGTTGCTGCACAATTTCCAGGAGGGCTGCCGCTGAGCAGGGATAGTGACAATAAATGACTTGGGTATCTGGCTGGGTTGGCGAATCCTTACGCGTGAGGATCAAAATGGGTTCCTGAAACCGGCAATCGCGCACTTTCTGGCAAAAGACCTCAACTGGTGTGCCCAAATGGGACTCATCCCCAATCAAGAGGTGGTAGCGATGACTGGCTAGTAAGCTCCAGAGGTCCTCGGATCGGGCAACCACATCCACCCGATGATCGGCAGTGGTTAGGATCGAAACCAATGTGGCCGCCGTGGCCGCATTCTCGTGATAAAGCAAAATGGCCATACCTAGCCGCCAATCGCCTGTCGTTATTACTCTACTGCCTTACCTTCATATTCCTCAACCTTCTGAAAGGACAATACCGCTCGCCATTAGTTACATATCTTTATATTTGCATTCTTGTTAGATGCTACTAATTCTCAATAATGCTGCTATACTAAGCCCAGGGTTTGTTGAGATTAATACTCAATAATCCTGATGTTGACGTCCACTCTATCTATCAAAGGAGGACAGGATGGCGATCGCCAGTGAATCTCCCACCCCTGTGACGGCTGCCGGCTTGCAAACCTACGGGCAAGCCAACGTCAAGTATGATTGGTGGGCCGGTAATGCCCGATTTGTAAACCTCTCAGGGTTATTCATTGCCGCCCATGTGGCACAGGCAGCTCTGACCGTATTCTGGGCAGGCGCCTTTACGCTCTACGAAATTTCCCAATACAACCCCAATCTGCCTATGGGAGAACAGGGCCTGATTTTGCTGCCCCACCTAGCAACGTTGGGCTTTGGCATCGGCGAGGAGGGTAAAGTTGTGGATTTGTACCCCTACTTTGTGATTGGAGCAGTGCATCTGATTTCCTCTGCTGTCCTAGGTGCCGGTGCGCTCTTTCATACCTTTCGGGCCCCTCATGATCTCAGTACAGCCACTGGTCGGGCCCGTCGCTTCCACTTTCGCTGGGATGATCCAAAACAACTGGGCATTATTTTGGGACATCATCTACTCTTTTTGGGGTTCGGTGCCCTGCTGTTGGTTCTCAAAGCAACCATCTGGGGTGGGTTGTACGATGCCAATTTGCAAACGGTACGCCTTGTCACCCAGCCCACGTTGGATCCCTTTGTCATCTATGGCTATCAAACCCACTTTGCCAGCATTAATAGTTTGGAAGACCTAGTGGGAGGGCATATCTACATTGCCATTTTGCTGATTGCAGGTGGCGTTTGGCACATTCTTGTACCGCCGCTGACTTGGGCACGGAAGGTGCTGATGTTTAATGCTGAAGCGATTCTCTCCTATTCACTGGGGGGCATTGCCTTGGCGGGGTTTGTGGCCGCCTACTTCTGTGCAGTGAATACACTCGCCTATCCCGTCGCGTTTTATGGACCACCCCTAGAAGTCAAGCTGGGAATTGCGCCCTACTTCGCAGACACCATTGAATTGCCCCTTGGCCAGCATACTCCCCGTGCGTGGCTAGCCAATGCCCACTTCTTCCTTGCTTTTTTCTTCCTCCAGGGTCACCTTTGGCACGCCCTGCGAGCCATGGGATTTAATTTCAAACAGTTGGAAACTTTTCTCAATCCAGCTATTGAAAATTAATTTCAATAAATTCCTGCTAGCTACCTCCCTACCCTCGATCGTCCGGATCGAGGTTTTTTGGCGTCACTTAGGGAAGACTGTCATTCTTCTGGGAGCGCTGGACACCCTTGAGCTGTCCCCCAATCTGCGGCAAGAAGAAAAGCAAAAAGGCAATTTGAGCCGTAAAGACCCAGCCATAGTACCGCAGCACTGGATGTAAATCCCACTGGGCCATAAACCCTAGACTGGCCACTGTCCATAGGAGAATGATGGTTGGCAGCAGCCGTTGGCGTTTTGGGCGAGCCATGACTAGGATCCTGCTGGAGTGTCATTTTGCATGGCCTGCATGCGAGCCTTCGCTTTGGCCGCACTCTTTTTCAAGGCTTGCAGGCGCAGCTCATAGCGTTTGCGTTGGCGACGATTGGGGGCCTGTTCAATCAAGAGCTTGAGGGCACTGCCAAGGCTTTTGTAGGCATTGGGTAGGTCATAGCCAAAACGTGTCGCAAGGGCGATCGCTCGCTCATCAGCGGCAATAGCTTCCTTGAGAACCTTTTCACTATTATTGCGCTGGTAAAGCCGCCAGCCCGAAAAGCCACACAGCCCAAGGGCAAGGAGCAGTAGTAGGCCATCTTGTACCCAAAGTTCTCCCACAGCACCCCCCAGACCGATCGCCAGTGCCGCCATTTCCCAGCCATCGCGAGGAATCGTGTCATTTTGAATGCGGGCAACCTCATGCCAAAAGAGGAGGTTGCGCTGATCCTTGGCCAATTGATCCCACCGTGCTAAATCAATTTGAATTTCCACCTCATCCTTGCCAATTTCCTCGCAGGTAATGAGGGGAGGATTCACCCCACTCGCTGGTTCGATCATCACCCAGCTTTGCAGCTCTGGTGGCAAGAGAGACTTGAGACGACGCAATTCTGCTAAATCAGAACGGGCAACTGAGGATGCAGCCGAGGTCATAGCACAACACAATCCTAGGGTATTTCTTACCTATCTTAACAGTTGAGTGCTGACCAATCGGGATGACAGGATTTGAACCTGCGACCCCTTCGTCCCGAACGAAGTGCGCTACCAAGCTGCGCTACATCCCGATAACTTATCTAAGATAGCATTTGCTGGCTTTTTCCTCAATTGAGCAGGGGAGATTGTGCAGCAGGGGAATTTAGTCCAGCTTTAGTCCAATGTTCAAATAACGATGGTTAAACCCCGCTCCCCATGCTGGTTCTCCAACCTTGCGGTTGGCACAGTAGGGCAACCCAGACCCGTCAAGCACATCCGATGCGCTTCTTTAGGCTCTCTTGCCCTCGCCGGCTAATGCTTCTACAGCTGAGCGAAAGGCAGCACGGCTTCAGCAGGACAACCTACCGCGAAGCACTGATGGCCAAGGAGAAGCGCATCCCCCTCTCAAGGGTGCTCAGAGTTTGAGATCACCTTAGATTGAGGGTTTGCCTTGATTCGTTTTGGTTACCTCCTCCCAGACCATTGCTCCCCTAAGACAGCTCTAGGGCACCCGCAAGGCTCTCTTCTCTGATTTCCTTAGCCCCTTCCCGAATAGTATCTCCTATGAGATTTTTAATCTCATTAAAAGACTTGTTATAAGTTTAATTATCTTATTTAAGATATTAAATTCTTACCAACGCAAGCAGGAAGCTAGTAGCTCTCTGGAGAAACAACAGCGTTTTCCCTCAATAACACTCAATGATTGGCACACGGGGGCAGGGTCTTTTGTTGATGGATTAGGTCAGCCACCGATGTGTCCAAATCAAAGTAGCTCCAACCATGAAGTCAACACCCCCAGACAACAGGTGCCGCTTGAGAAAGTGTCATGTGTCGCTCCACAGCTCCCCAGATGCCCAGAGTATTGTTGAGTTAGTGAGGAGTGATTCGCAAACAAAAGTCCTAGGGTCGAAACACGGCAAGACTCCTAGGGCTTTTTATTTTGGGCTAAAGCCGTTACCCTAAAAATATGCCTCTGCGAATTTCGGGCCAGCGCTCGCTGAAAACCCTTCCCGGTCACAGTACCCGTCCCACCAGTGCCAAAGTTCGCCAAGCAATTTTCAATATCTGGCAGGGGCGCTTACAAGGGTGTTCCTGGCTCGATTTGTGTGCTGGCACCGGGGCAATGGGGGCGGAAGCCCTACTTCGCGGCGCCCAGTGGGTAGTTGGTATTGAGCAGTCTCCCCAAGCCTGCCAAGTCATTCGTGACAACTGGTCAGCCCTTGCCCAACCCCATCAGCACACCCTGGTTTTGCGGGGGGATGTGTGCCAGAGGTTGCCTCAAGTCCCTATTGCGGAGTTTGACTTTATTTATTTTGATCCCCCCTACAATAGCAATCTATATCTACCTGTTCTCCAGGTGCTTTGGCAGAAGGAGTATCTCAGTGCTAGGGGGGAAATTGCCGTTGAGTGTCGCACAAAAAATCCCCCAGATTTAGAGGCGATGCTGGCGATCGGCTGGCAGCAGCAACGCATTAAAACCTATGGCAGCACAATGGTCATTTTCCTGAGCCGTTAGAATGATGAGCGGCTTTTAGCCGCCAACACTCGCCCCTGAAAAAGCCCTATCAGTTGCGGGAGATTGCAGATCGCGGTAGAGTGACGATGGAGTTTTGCAGGGCAAGATTGTCGTTACTACACTTCAGGGCAAATACATCAACTCTATGGCAATGTTCCCAATATGCCCCAAGACTCCTACGTTTGGGTTGATTCAATGGTGGTATGCAAACCCGTTCCCTTGGTCGCACAGAGATTCAAATCACCCCCCTCATTCTTGGCACGTGGCAAGCGGGCAAGCGTTGGTGGGTTGGCATTGACGATGAAGAGTCCATTCGCACCATCCGCACGGCGGTGGAAGCGGGGATGACCACGATTGACACGGCTGAGGTCTATGGGGAGGGTCATTCAGAACGAATAATTGCCACGGCGGTTGGTGAGTTGCGCGATCGCTGTGTCTATGCAACGAAAGTTTTCGCCAACCACTTGCGCTACAAAGACGTGATTGCCGCCTGCGAGCGATCGCTCCGTAACCTCAACACCGACTATATTGACCTGTACCAAATTCACTGGCCAGCGGGCTCCTTTGGCTCAGAAATCGTGCCCATTGAGGAAACCATGCAGGCAATGGTGGAGTTGCAAGCCGCCGGCAAAATCCGGGCTATTGGGGTCTCCAACTTCTCCCGGGCCCAGCTGGCTGAGGCGATGCGGTATGGACGCATTGAGAGCGTCCAGCCCCCCTACTCCCTCTTTTGGCGCTGGGCAGAAGCAGAATTAATTCCTTTTTGTATTGAGCATGAGATTACGGTTTTGGCCTATTCTCCCCTTGCCCAAGGGCTGCTGACGGGGCGCTTTGGTCCGGGTCACCGGTTTGAACCCGAAGATAACCGCTCTAAAAACCAACTCTTTCAGGGGGAAACCTATGCCCGTGCCCTTGAAGCGATTGAGTTGATGAAACCCATTGCCACCAGTTTAGGCACAACGGTAGGGAACTTGGCATTGGCTTGGCTTCTGCATCAGCCGCAAACCTGTGCCATTGTCGGTGCCCGCCATCCAGAACAAGTCCTAGAAAATATCAAAGCGGCCGATCTTCAATTGGATAGGTCTATTTTGGCCATGCTGGATGAAATTAGCCAGCCAGTCATTGCCACCCTTGATCTGGAGAATCCAGTAATGTGGAAGTGGTAGTTCAGAGTTACCCCTGGGTTTATGGAACTCCTTGTTTTTACCACTATTGTCCTCTACCTCTTTATTGCCCTGCGCTTTTGGCAGGGTTTTCATCGCACCTATTACACCCAATCCCGCTTTGTCCTCAGCGTCCTCTGGTTGCCGCTGCTGTTGAATAAGTCCTACCGTCAGAACTTTCGCCGTGCCCTCCTAGGATAGGTGTGGCTTGCTCCCTGTGGTTAATTGGTGGTACCCAAGAGAGCCGCTGGATTGCTGAGTGCATCCTTGGCTATGGCATCCGCTGTTGGGTAACCGTGACTACCCCTGAGGCTTGCCAGCTTTATGCCCCCCATCCTCTCCTGCACTGCCATGTTGAGCGCTTTGCCCCCCAGGGGGCCCGTGAGTTTATCCGCCAGTGCTCTATTCAAGCAGTTGTGGATGCCTCCCATCCCTTTGCGGTGGAAATTTCCACCCTTGCCATGACCATCAGTGCAGAACTGGGGTTGCCCTACCTGCGCTTTGAGCGCCCGGCCTCTCCCTGCACCACTGGTCTGGCTACGGATTTGCCATCGCTGCTGCGCAGCAATCTTTTAGTGGGTGAGCGGGTGTTGCTGACCCTAGGGGTCAAACACTTGGCAGCCTTTGCGCCCCTCCACAGTCAGGCGACCCTCTTTGCTCGGATTCTGCCCACCGTGACAGCCCTAGAAGCTGCCTTGGCGGCGGGGTTCGATCGCCAGCGGTTAGTCGCCATTTTCCCCCCTGTGTCGCGGGAGCTAGAGCGTGCCCTCTGGCAACAGTGGCAAATTACCACGGTGGTCACCAAGGCCTCGGGTACCGAGAGTGAGCAGATCAAGCAAACCCTTGCCCATGAACTGCAGGTGAAGCTGATTACGCTGCAGCGCCCGCCGATGGTTTATCCCCGGCAAACGAGCGATCGCGCCGGTATTGAGGCCTTTTTAGCAGAACTGCTCACACAAAGCGATCGGTCACCGCCCCCAGACTACTAGAAGACACTAGTTTGGCATATTTGGCCAACACACCACGGGTATAGCGAGGGGTAGGGGGCTGCCATTTAGCCCGCCGCGCCGCCAGTTCTTCCTCACTGACATTGAGTTGTAGGAGCCGCCGATGGGCATCAATGGTAATCGAGTCTCCCTCCTCCACAAGGGCGATCGTCCCACCCACTGCCGCTTCCGGCGCCACATGACCGACGACCATGCCATAGGTGCCTCCCGAAAAGCGACCATCGGTAATGAGGCCAACACTATCCCCTAAACCCGCACCAATAATGGCAGAGGTGGGAGCCAGCATTTCCCGCATCCCGGGACCACCGACGGGGCCTTCATAGCGAATGACAATGACATCGCCGGGGTTGATCTTGCCCGCCAGAATGGCGTCAAGGCAGGCTTCCTCGGAGTCAAAGACGCGGGCAGGCCCGGTAATTTGGGGATTTTTCACCCCGGAGATTTTGGCCACAGCGCCCTCGCTGGCTAAGTTGCCCTTGAGAATGGCCAGGTGACCCGTGGCATACAAGGGTTGATCAAAAGGACGAATCACATCTTGGTTGGGGTTGGGGGTATCGGGCACATCCCGCAGCCGCTCGGCAATGGTTTCTCCAGTAATCGTTAGGCAATCCCCGTGGAGCAATCCGGCATTGAGGAGCATTTTCATTACTTGGGGAATGCCCCCTGCCCGATGTAGATCTGCGGTGACGTATCGCCCCGACGGCTTGAGATCGCACAGGACGGGGACTCGCTGGCGAATGGTTTCAAAGTCATCGATAGTGAGGGGGACTTCGGCGCTGTGGGCGATCGCCAGAAAATGCAGCACGGCATTTGTGGATCCCCCCACAGCCATAATCACACTGATGGCATTTTCAATGGATTTGCGAGTAATAATGTCACGGGGGCGGATATTTTTGCGGATTGCCTCCACCAGCACCTTGCCCGCCAACTCAGTACTGTCAGCTTTTTCGGCATCCTCCGCGGTCATCGTTGAGGAATACATTAAACTCATGCCCATTGCCTCAAAGGCCGAGGACATCGTATTTGCTGTGAACATCCCGCCACAGGAACCCGCCCCCGGACAGGCATGGTGTTCAATGGCATGGAGCGTTGCTTCATCCATTTTGCCGGCACTAAACTGACCCACGGCTTCAAAGGCGCTGACAACCGTAAGGTCTTGACCCTGCCAATGACCGGGCTTAATCGTACCCCCATAGACAAAAATGGCCGGAATGTTCATCCGTGCCATGGCAATCATCGCGCCCGGCATATTCTTGTCACAGCCACCGATCGCTAGCACCCCATCCATACTTTGGGCATTACAGACGGTCTCAATCGAATCAGCAATGACATCCCGTGAGACCAAGGAGTATTTCATCCCTTCAGTGCCCATGGAAATACCATCGCTGACCGTAATTGTGCCAAACAACTGCGGCATCCCTCCCGCGGCCCGAATGCCTGCTTCGGCGCGACTGGCCAGGGCAGCAATCCCCATATTGCAGGGAGTAATTGTGCTGTGGGCACTGGCCACCCCCACAATGGGCTTGTTAAAATCCTCGTCGCCAAACCCCACGGCTCGCAGCATGGCTCGGTTGGGGGTGCGTTGAATGCCTTCTGTGATGATGCGACTGCGCCAATTTTCTGCCATAGTGTTCTCGCGATCGGCCTAAACGTCAATAAAGAATTCTTCTATTTTCTCTCACCTGTGGGCGATCGCTCTATGGGCCAAGCCAAATAAAACACTAAAGCAGCAAACAAACCGAGACCGGAGAGATACTTCACACTGTTGGGAATCAGGGGATTGGGCGACCAAAAGCCCTCAATAATACCTGCAATCACCAGCAGTGGCACAATTCCAAACATGAGTTGCGCCGCCAAGGCACCATTGCGTTTCAAGGCACTAGGGCGAGGGTAGCGCCCTGGCAAGAGAATTGCCTGCCCCAACAACAGACCGGTAGCCCCCGCCAGCAAAATCGCAGGCAACTCTAAGGCACCATGGGGACTAACAAACGCCCAAAAGGGATACGCTAGGCTGTTTTGCGCCACAAGGGCAGCGATCGCTCCAATGTGCAGAGCGTTGTTCCAAAGGATGTAGAGGGTTCCCAGGCCGCCCAGGAGACCTCCTGCGACCATTGCCAAAGCCACACTCAGGTTATTCGTCAGAATGGCACTGGCGGCCAAGGGCTCAATCCCCACAATTGATCCCATCCGCAGCTTGCCCTCCTTTTCCACGAGGGAGAGGATTCCACGAGGGAGAGGATGTCTGGGGGCACCAGCAGTTCCAAAAACTGGCGATCGCGCCACCCATACCACCAAGCGATCGCCGCGGCCACCAGAAACACCCCCAAGGCCAAGGCCGTATAGACCCATGTTTGCTGCACAACCGCC
The DNA here is from genome assembly GCF_025999095.1 of Thermosynechococcus sp. Taxonomy (NCBI): domain Bacteria; kingdom Bacillati; phylum Cyanobacteriota; class Cyanophyceae; order Acaryochloridales; family Thermosynechococcaceae; genus Thermosynechococcus; species Thermosynechococcus sp. Next base: position 1,328,893 of record NZ_AP024678.1, read on the forward strand.
GGGAAGCCCCGCTGCAAAAAACACCACACCTTGCGCCCATCGTGGGAGTGCTGACCCTGATAGATCTGACTGTAGCTTCGCAAGGTGAGACCCTGCAAATAGTTGACGATGCTACTGCCCAAGCGGCGAGTTTTCGCCCGCGCTAAATCGGCACTGACAAGGCGGTACAGCTGACTGAGGCGGCAAATTTCCGCTGCTGACAAGCCCTGAATCCCCTCAAGTTCGGCACGGTTGAGCAGTTGTTCTCGCTCTAGCCACTGGGGCTCCTGCCGGATCAGCCAGCGTTCAACCTTCATGGGGATCGGATGCCTCTTGAACCAGTCCCAAAAAGGACTCTAGACGCTTACGGGGAATGTAGGGCCAGCCGCCATTGGTTTCAATATCCCGCAGCAGTTTATAGAGGGCTTGGCGATTGGTGGGCAACGCTGCCTGAAACTGATTGTCACAAATTTCACGGTGCAATTGCTCCAAAAGTCGCAGCAGTGCCAATAGATCATGGACATTTCCATTGGCTTGGGCCGCTGCCATCCGGATACGTTCAGCCAGGGCATTCAGGTCGGTTGTGGTCAAAGGCGAGGGCGAGGAAGAAATCATTTTCCTATAAAGGTTTTTGAACTGAGAATAACGATGTTGTAGCACAGTTGCTACGATCGTGTTAGCAAAGAAAGAGGTTTCTAACAATGTTGCGGACCCATGTCGCCCTTGTGGGGGCAGCTACCTTGAGCCTAGGTCTGGCGATCGCGCCCCCGGCCTTCGCAGAACAGGAGGTGGAAGTTGCTCGCGACAGGAGGGGCCATGTTTACACCGTTGATATGGATTCCCGTCAGTTCTATACCAATGAAAATGGCATTGCCCAAGTGGATTTTCACCTCTCGACCCGCGGAGATGATTATTGGCACCCGGCAACCGCCTCCTGCGATCCCTACGATGTAAAAAGTGAGTACTACGGTTGGGAGTGGGACGGTAGCAAAAGTTATCCGCCGGGCACAATCGCGGGTGATATTGCCCGGGCGGTCTGCAATCATTAGTTTTAGTTTGTGCGGGCAGCGCCGATGGCTTGAGCAAGCTCAGCGGGGGCAAAAACCCCTTTCTCGGTGACAATGCCGCTAATTAGGGAAGCCGGTGTGACATCAAAGGCCGGATTGTAGAAATCCACCCCGGCGGGCGTAATACGGCTAAACCCCACCTGATAAATTTCTTGGGGATGCCGCTCCTCAATGGGAATTTCAGCGCCAGTGGCAATGTGGGGGTCAATGGTGGAGAGGGGCGCCGCCACAAAGAAGGGAATCCCGTGGGCCTTGGCGGCCAGGGCAACGCTGTAGGTACCAATTTTGTTGGCGGTATCTCCATTCAGGGCAATGCGATCCGCCCCTACGACCACTGCATCAATCATCCCCCGCTGCATACAGTGGGCGGCCATGGTATCGGCAATCAGGGTGACGGGAATGCCCTCTTGAACGCACTCCCAAGCAGTTAACTTAGCCCCTTGAAGCCGGGGACGGGTTTCATCGGCATAAAGCCGCTCTAAGCGACCCGCCGCCCAAGCTGCACGAACCACCCCTAAGGCTGTTCCATAGCCTGCTGTCGCCAGCGCACCCGCATTGCAGTGGGTAAGGAGGCGCAATTTCTCGGGAGTTTGCGGCAGAACTTTAAGGCCGTTTTCACCAATGGCTTGACAGGTTTGGACGTCTTCACGGGCAATGGTTTGTGCGGTTTCAAGGAGGTGTTGCTGCAGTTCCTCAAGGGTGGCGGTGGGCTGTTGGGCTGCTCCTAGCATGCGATCGATGGCCCAAAATAAATTCACTGCCGTGGGGCGGGTTTGGCGCAATTCCGAAGCAGTATGCTCAAGGTGGGCTAAGAAGCCCTCGCGATCGCGGCCCCTGTATTCGCGCGCTCCCAAGACCATGCCAAACGCTGCTGCCACCCCAATTGCTGGTGCGCCCCGGACAATCATCGTCCGAATGGCGGTGGCCATCTCCGCCGCGGTGGTGATGTCCTTGAGTTCATACTGTTCTGGCAAGCGGGTTTGGTCAATTAATTGCACGCGATCGCCCGCCCACACCACAGGAGAGATGGTTCCAACATTTGCTGTGACAGCCACAACAGCCTCCGTAGGTTTATCTAAATCGACTACTCATCATAGCCTAGGGCAAAAATTCACTTTAACCGCTGACCCGCGGCAGCCAATCAACCCCTAAGCAAAGGTTAGTTCACCATTGACCTCGAGGCGGGTAAATTGGTTGGGAATCAGAAACTGCTCCCCCAAGGCCTCCGCCACACTGGGGGTAATCCAGCCTAGTTGCTTCAACAGTTGAATAGCAACGGCATATTTGGCACGCTTGGCACCGTCACTGACCTTGATGGCTAATCCCATGCCTTCCCCCACCCGCCCCACACATTGAATCCCCTCAGCTCCAGACTTACTGAGAATTTCCCCCTCCGTGAGGCGCATCAGCTCACTATCAAAGGCACCGGGGCCTGCAACAAAATCAGGGTGGTGGGTCATGGCACGAACGACGCGCTCCATTGCCCAGTCATTGCCAGAGGCGAGTTGGCCGTAAAGGGTAGCCATCTGCACCAGTTGCATTAAGTACGTGGGCGCCCCACAGTCGTCGTGGGCACAGATAAACTCGGCGGCGGGCATCTTCAGCAGTTCCGCCACCTTGGCGAGGATGAGCGTCTGAACGGGGTGATTTTTGTGGAGATAGGTTGCCAATGGCCAATTGCGCCGTTGACAAACCGCTAGCATCCCCGCGTGTTTACCCGAACAGTTGTGCTGAAGTGCCCCTTGGCGACCGGGGGGAACGGGACATTGCAAGGCGGTGGGATCCACATCGGCGCGCCAGAGGATGTTAAAGACTTGGCGCACTTGCTCAATACGACCTTGGTGGGAGCTGCAGATAATCGCCAGGTCGCGATCGCCCAAATCAAACCGCTCCATCGTTCCCGTTGTTGTCACTGCCAAGGCTTGAAAGGGCTTGAGGGCAGAGCGGATAAAAGCAGCAGTTTCAGCATTTCCCGCAAGGGCAAGAATCCGCCCGCGGGCATCACAGACAACGGCATGGGCATGGTGGCGCGACTCAACAATCCCTTCCCGCAGTAAGTAAACATCGAGGGCAGGAGCTTGGGTGCGTTTGGACATCGGTTCGGTCATGCGGGTAAGTGAGCAACAATATCGGCAGCAGCTACAGGAGTGCCCAACCAAGGGCAAGTCCCAAAGAAAAGATCACAAGCGCCAAAAACGTCACCTGTAACCGTTGCAAAATCGGGCGCAACTCATAGGTATAGATCAGGCGATCTTGAGCCAATTCAGCTTCGGGTTTTTGCCATTCTTGACCGTCATACCAACCCGTTTCCTCATAAACCACGGTGGGACGTTGCAGGCGATCGCCCACGTAGGCCCAACCCAACACAAGGCGCAAAAGAATGAGTAACAGCAGGAAATTGGCTCCTAGGGCAGCGGCCAAGACGGTGTGAAAGGGTGCTTCTTTGAGAGAAAAGCTGGCGATCGCCACCGGTCCACTGACTAGCCAAGCCATCCCCCACAGCAGCAGCAAACGCCGTTGAAAACGCGGGCGCGGCCAACTCGACCATGCAAAAAACCAAGAGGCTTTGAGGTCACGATATTCGTTAATTGGTCGTTGATCTGCCGGAACGGGACAGAGAATCTGAGACACAGTGGCACAAGTTCAAGGACGCTGTTTCCAGCATACCAGTCTCGCTGAAATCGTGGATCGCCCCAGTGTGCATGAAATTGGGCGATCGCCCCTTACACTAGAGGATGGCAACCCCACCCTGCGTCTAGCGGGGAAAACTTTGCTGCTATATTGATTATTCCCTCATTCCCTTGCGGCACCTTGGATGGAATGGCACCATTTTGATGTTGCGCAGTTACGCCTGATTGACCAGTTGCTGGCTGGGCATCACCTGAGTCCAGCCCAGTACGATATTACGCGCCGTGTGATTTATGCAACGGGGGATTTAGAATACCTGAATTTGATTGTCTATTCAGAGCAGGCTCTGCAATCTGGTGTGGCTGCCCTTGCTGCCCATACCCCGATTGTGGTGGATGTGACGATGGTGCAGGTGGGGGTGCTCTCCTACACCCAAAACACCTTTGGCAATCCCATCTACTGTGGGGCAGAAACCTTCACCCGGCCGCAGCAGGAAAAGTCGCGCATCGCCTTTGGTATTCAAACCTTGGCACGACGGCATCCTACGGCTATTTTTGTTCTCAGTAGTGATCATTCAGCCCTAGAACCCCTCCTGACCTTGGTGGAGGCTCAGGAAATTCGCCCCGCCTTAATTATTGACGCTGCCCCCAATTTTCTCCCCCCCACCTTGGATCGCCTGCAAAACTCTTGGGTACCCCACATTGCCATTAAGGGGTGCAAGGGGGGCGTGAGCGTTGCCACAGCAATTGTGAACGGTTTACTGAAGTTGGCTTGGACGGCCTATGGTGACCCCCTTCCCTGAGGCGAATGAGTGGCTCTGTATTGGTCAAATCGTTGGTGCCCACGGCCTGCGGGGCGACGTCAAAGTCAAGCCCTTGAGCGATTTTCCCGAACGCTTTACCGTGGCCGGTTGCCGTTGGTTGCGATCGCCCCGCCAGCCCCAGCCCTATGCGGTTACCCTCCTACGGGGCCGATTTTTACCCCGTTCCCAACAGTTTGTGGTTACCTTTGCTGAAATTAGCGATCGCACCGCCGCGGAGGCGCTCAAGGGGGCAGAAATGTTAGTCCCCGCCAGCGATCGCCCATCCCTTGCGGCGAATGAATACCACCTCATGGATCTGATTGGACTGGCGGTCTATCACCAAGGTGAGCAGGTTGGCGCAGTAGTGGGCTTGGTCAATGCGGGCAACGACCTACTGGAAGTGCGGTTACTCAACCCTGCCCCAGAAGCCCGCCAATCGGTGTATATTCCCTTTGTGCCAGCCATCGTCCCGGTGGTTGATCTGGCCGCCCGCAGAATTGAAATTGATCCCCCCTTAGGGCTGTTGCCCTGATCAATCCCTACCAAAATCGTTAATAATAGGAATACTTGTATTTTTGTAGTCCCGACTCTTGAGATTATTGTTCAGTGAGTTGCCCCAACCCATCCCCTAAAGTCCACTAATTCCACCTTGACGGTAGTCTTTACCTCAGCGATCGCGATCGCCCTACCGTTTGCCCCTTCATAGAGATTTCAGAGCCTTTGAGAGACAGCATGAGTATTGGTAAAGTTCGCATCTATGACCTATCAAAAGAACTCAACCTAGATAATCGGGATTTATTGGCGATCTGTGAACAATTGGGGATTCCCTACAAAAGCCACAGCAGCACAATTTCCGATGCCGATGCCGATCGCATTCGCGACGCTGCCAAAACCTATCAACCCCATAGCGCCTCTCCCCATAAAGTTTCCAAAACACTGCCCCCTGTGAAGAAAGCCCCAGCCCCCCAAAAAAACCAGCAAATTGTTGCTGTGCACACCCAAGCCCGCTCTGAGACACCAGAAGCGCCCAAGCCCCAATTACAACAGCCCCCCGCTCGCCCCCAAGCACCGCAAGCGCCTAGCCGGCCTACCCCCCCTGCGGTTGCCACCAAGCCAGTGGAACCTGTGGCCCCCAAGCCCCCTACACCCCCCGCAAAACCCGAACCGCCGCCATCACGTCCAGCGCCTACCTTAGTTCCCCCGCCGGCGCGCCCCACCAAGAAAGAGGAAAAAGTCGCTGCGGCTCCCCCGCCCCGGCGGGAGCTAAAGGACCCCCCCAAAAAAGAAAAGGGGGCGATCGCTCCCGCGAAACCCAGGAGTCAAGATCGCATTGAAATTGTCCAGCGGGCCGTTCCCCCTGCCCCCGTCAAGCCCCCAGAAATGGCGCCCAAACCAGCTTTACCAGAGCTACAACCGCCACCCAAACCCGTGCGGGCAGCAAATCCGCCAAAGCCCGTCACCGAAACCGTTGAGGTCCTCGATGACAAGTCCGTTAGCAAAGTCATCAAAGACCGCCACCGGCACAAAGACTTTGATGATGAAGAGAACAAGCGGAAATCCTCCCGCGTCGTCAAATTGCGCGAAGACATCATTGACGAAGAGGAAGAACTCGAACTCACCAGCCGCTTGGTGGGGGTACACCAAGTCACGGTTGATGTCAGCCAATCCCTGCAACGGCCACCCAAGCCTAAGGTTTCCCGTCCCGCCCGCCCCGTTACACCAGCGGCAAAAACTGAAAAAAGCAGCGAGAAAAAACAATCCCGCCATCGCGATCGCCGTCAGGAAGAACCAGCGGCAGCACCCCCTCCCGATCACATTACAATTGAAGGCCCGCTGTCGGTGCAGGAATTAGCCACTTTAGTGCGTCGCCCCGAGGCAGAAATCATTAAAATTCTCTTCTTTAAGGGAATTGCCGCCACCATCAACCAGACCCTTGAGATGGAAACGATCGAACTTGTGGCCAAGGAATTGGGGATCACGGTGGCAACGGCACAGCACAAAGTCGAGGCCACAAAAGTCACTGAAATGCTGGATTCGAGTGACCTTGATCACCTAGAGCGGCGGCCGCCGGTGGTCACGATTATGGGTCACGTCGATCATGGCAAAACCACCCTCCTCGATGCCATCCGCAATGCCAAGGTTGCCCAAGGGGAAGCAGGCGGCATTACCCAACACATTGGCGCCTACCACGTGGACGTCGAACACAACGGCGAGAAACATCAGGTGGTCTTTCTCGATACCCCCGGTCACGAGGCCTTTACCGCCATGCGGGCCCGGGGGGCACGGGTCACCGACATTGCCGTTCTCGTCGTTGCTGCCGATGATGGCGTACAACCGCAAACTATTGAAGCCATTAGCCACGCCAAGGCAGCCAAGGTTCCGATCATCGTCGCCATTAATAAAATTGATAAAGAGTCTGCCCAACCGGAGCGAATCAAGCAGGAACTGACTGAATACGGTCTAGTGCCCGAAGAGTGGGGCGGCGACACGATTATGGTGCCCGTCAGTGCCCTGCAACAGCAAAATCTCGATACCCTCTTGGAGATGATCCTCCTTGTCGCCGAAGTGGAGGATCTCTACGCCAATCCCAATCGCCCCGCCAAGGGCACCGTCATTGAAGCCCACTTGGATCGGGCACGGGGACCAGTGGCCACATTGCTGGTACAAAACGGTACACTGCGGGTCGGCGATATTCTGGTGGCGGGTGCCTGTTTTGGTCGGGTTCGCGCCATGATTGACGATCGCGGGCAACGTGTCGAGGCAGCAACCCCCTCCTTTGCCGTCGAAGTCTTGGGGCTATCAGATGTCCCGGCGGCGGGAGATGAATTTGAAGTCCTCAGCGATGAAAAAGCTGCCCGTGCCCTTGCAGAGGAGCGAGCCGCTGCCCAACGCCAATCCCGCCTTGCCCAGGCTGCCGCGGCCCGGCGGGTCTCCCTCACCTCCCTGTCTAGTCAAGCCCGCGAAGGGGAACTCAAGGAACTCAATCTCATTCTCAAGGCTGACGTTCAGGGTTCGGTCGAGGCGATTTTGACGGCCCTCAACCAACTGCCCCAAGATCAAGTGCAGTTGCGGGTTTTGTTGGCGGCCCCTGGCGAAATTACCGAAACCGATGTTGACCTTGCCGCCGCCAGTAGTGCCGTCATCATTGGCTTTAATACTACCCTCGCTTCAGGAGCACGCCAAGCGGCGGAGCAGCACAACGTGGATATCCGCGAATACAACATCATCTATAAGCTCCTTGATGATATTCAAGGGGCAATGGAGGGGATGCTGGAACCCGAACTGGTGGAGGAAGAACTGGGTCAAGCAGAAGTGCGAGCTATCTTCCCCCTCAGCAAAGGAGTGGTGGCCGGCTGTTATGTCCTCAATGGCAAGCTGGTGCGCAACTGCAGAGTACGGGTGCTGCGCCAGCAAAACACCATTCACACGGGCATTTTGAGTTCCCTCAAACGCATGAAGGACGATGTTCGCGAAGTTGCGGCTGGCTACGAGTGTGGTGTACGCTTGGATGATTTCCAACAATGGCAAGTAGGAGATATTATTTACGCCTTCCAAACGGTGACAAAACGCCGTAATCTTGGCAGTGGTGGTGATAGAAACTAAACTGGAGCAGCGTTGATCCGATACAATAACCCTGAATTCATGCTCAGCCTGATGCAAGGACAGCACTATGCAGTTGCGCCGCCGCACCTTTTTGCGTTGTGTAGCGCAGGGAATGGGCGCGATCGCCATCGCTACAGGCAACAAAGCCCTCCTCACGGCCTGTGCCGGCAATATCAGCTCAACCCCTGAAACCTCAACTACGGGCACCGTCTCCAATAATGGTCTCCTCAACCCCGGTACATTAGCTTGGGGCGCAGACGACATTGACGGTGCTCCCTACGTTTTTTACGATCCTGTTCAGCGGAGCAAACTCGTTGGTTTTGAGGTGGACATTGCTGAGGCGATCGCTCGCTTGATGGGGGTGAGGTCGGTTTTTGTTGCCTGTGACTATGGTCAACTCTTTGCTAGCCTTGCCGCCAATCGCTTTGACATGATTCTCAACGGTTGGGAAGTCACTGCCGAGCGCCAGCGCATCCAACTGTTTTCCCAGCCCTACTATCGCTATGGTCAGCAGATTGTAGTTCGAGCAGCCGATACCCGTTTTCAACAATACACCGCCACCGGTGAAGTCACCCTTGCCAATCTGGCTGGCATGACCGTTGGCACCGGCGTCGGCTACAAAGCCCAAGTCTTGCTTGAGGAGGCCCCCAATATTCAAACCCGCACCTATCGGAGCGCCCTAGACTGTTTTGATCAGCTTGCTCAAGGACGACTGGATGCTCTACTGATCGACTTCCCACTGGTGGCCTACTATGTGTTGGGGGTAGGCCCTGGGGCGACGCCCAATCCCGACTTGCGTCCAATTGGCGCCCCCATCTTTTTGGATAACTATGTGATTGCGTTTAATGCCAATAGTCCCAAAGCAGCAACCCTCCAAGCAGAAGTCAACCAAGCCCTCGACATCCTCAAAAAAGACGGTACATTACGGCGCATCTATGAAAGCTGGCACCTATGGAATGACCAACAGGCGCAAATCGGCATTGTTTAAGGGATGAGGGCAATACTTGCGGATGAGTGGGCCCACTGGGTGGTGAAGGCGAGCCTCAAAGCAGCGGCTAGAGACTAGAATAGTCTAAGACTTAGACATTCTGGAGCCGCTCTTTCTGTGAGCGATCGCCTACACCTGACCCACTTAGTCAGTCTCACCACAGAACAGGACGGCCAAGATGTCATCCGGGGTCTGACTCAGAAACCCAAGTCGCTTCCCTCCTACTATTTCTACGATGCTGCGGGATCGCGCCTTTTTGAACAAATCTGCGGGTTGCCGGAATACTACCCTACTCGTACAGAATTGGGCATTTTAGAGACCGCCGCCGGGGCGATCGCCCAACTCACGGGCCCCTGTGAACTTGTGGAACTGGGCAGCGGTAGCGATCGCAAGATTCGTCTCCTTCTGTCGGCCTATGCTCAAAGGCAGCCCCACCTTTATTACCGTCCCATTGATGTCAGCGGCTCGATCCTCAAAACCAGCGCCACGGCGCTTCTTGCTGATTATCCCCAGCTGAGTATTTATGGCCTTGTCGGCACCTATCAAGTAGGCTTAGAGCACCTACCCCCGCCCTTAGCACCCCGCCGTTTACTCTGCTTTCTCGGTAGTACCATTGGCAATCTCTCCCCCAGCGAATGTCAGGCCCTCTTTCAACAGATACGTCGAGTTCTTCGGGAAGGGGATTATTTGCTGCTGGGCGTGGATCTCATCAAAGACCCGAGCATTTTGCTTCCTGCTTACAACGATGCCCAAGGGGTGACGGCTGCTTTCAACCGCAATATCCTACATCACCTTAACTGGCGCTTTCAAGGAAATTTTCAGCCCGCAGCCTTTGCCCATCGCGCCATCTATAACCCGATTGCCCAACAAATTGAAATGTATCTGGATTCACAACAGAGGCAAACCGTTACCTTAGCTGCCCTCGATGTTCAGTGCACTTTTGCTGCCGGTGAACCGATTCTCACCGAAATTTCCCGCAAGTTTGACCTTACGGCCCTTAGGGAAGCATTAACCACCGCCGGATTTCGATGGGTCACTGCCTTTACTGATCCTCAGCAGTGGTTTGCCCTCTGCCTGTGCCAAGGGTAGAGCGAAGGCTCTAAGAATAGGTTAGAATCAGGGAGAAAAGCGGCGTTGATAGCTCAGCGTGGAAGGATCCTATGCCCATCGGAGTACCCAAAGTCCCCTACCGGATGCCCGGTGAACCCTACACCCAGTGGATTGACATCTATAACCGTCTCTATCGCGAGCGGATTATTTTCCTGGGTAAAGAAGTGGATGATGAGATTGCCAACCAAATTGTGGCGGTGATGCTCTACCTTGACTCCGAAGATCCGGGCAAAGACATCATGCTCTACATCAACTCCCCGGGTGGCTCCGTCACTGCTGGTATGGCAATTTACGACACGATGCAACATATTAAATCCGATGTCGTCACTATCTGTGTAGGTCTGGCTGCCTCGATGGGGTCTTTCCTCCTTGCAGCTGGTACCAAAGGCAAGCGGTTGGCACTCCCCCACTCCCGCATCATGATTCACCAGCCCTCTGGTGGCACCCGTGGCCAAGCAACGGATATCGAAATCGAAGCTCGCGAAATTTTACGGGTACGACGGCAACTCAATGAGCTCTATGCCTACCATACGGGTCAGCCCCTGGAAAAAATTGAGCGGGATATGGATCGCGACTTCTTCATGTCCGCTGAGGAGGCAAAAAACTACGGCCTGATTGATCGGGTGATTGAAGAGCGTGCTAACTAGTCTGCCCAAAGGGGTTATCTAAGACGTTATTGAGGTATTGAGGCTTATGATGTTGCGATCGCCGAAGCGTGCCATTGACATTGGCCTATCGCTGGGCAGTCTCCCTCTTCTTTTGGGTACCCTGATTGCGATGGCAACAGCTCAGCCAGTGCGTGCCCAGGGTGCTAGTCTGCTGCCGCCAGAGATGATGAAAACCACAGTTGAGCAGATGAGTGATGCCCTTGCAAAATACGTATCAGGGGCTAGTTGCGCCGATATTGCCCAGTTGATCCAAATGCTTCCCACCAATAGCAGCAATCCAGCGCCTGATCCTAGCTCGATTATTGGTGCGCTCATGCTCTCAATTAAGAACAGCCCTGAGCTTCAATTCATCATTGCCTCGCGGGTAGGACCTCCCTTGATTAGTAAAACCATGGAATGCAACATGATTTCCCCCGACCTCCTACTGAAGGTGATGAGTCAATCCCCCTCTACACCCTAAGGAGCAGTCTATGAGTTGGCGTGCCACCACCACTGTGCCGGATCGTATCTTTGCCAGTTTAGCCTATCTACTACCCCTTTTCTACGTCATGCCCTTTGGCGGCTTTTTATTTGAGCTATTTCCGCCGCTGCAAGCATTAGTCTTGGTGGTACTGCCCGTTGCCTTAATCTACTCAATTCCCTTTGCGGGGCTACTCGTTTTTATGCTTCTGTACCTGCTGGTGGTACGCAACAACCGTGTGAGTCTCTTTATTCGCTACAACACAATGCAAGCACTGTTGATGGGGATTGTGCTGTTTATTGCCCAACTGCTAATAGAACTCCTTGTCCGCATTGCTAGTTTTGACCTGTTAATTAAGGTGCTCTTCAACTTTATCTTTATGGCCACAGTGATTGGCGTTGTCTATGGGGTGGTGCAGTCTGTGCGCGGCATCTATGCCGAAATTCCCACACTCTCAGATGCCACAAAAAGCCAAGTGTTTTAGGGGATGCGAGGAAGTCCCTCATCCCGTATGATCAGAAGTTGACGCTACGAAAAACACAACATCATGGAAACACTCAAAATTACCGTTTATATCGTTGTCACCTTCTTTGTACTGCTGTTTGTTTTCGGGTTCCTCTCGGGTGACCCAGCGCGTAACCCCAAGCGTAAGGATCTCGAGTAATCCTCGCCAAAGGGGGCAGGCATCGGGTAACCTAACCAGGCAGTGGTCGTGAGGAAGTTTGACCGTTGTTGTTCTTACCCCTTTTTGCTAGTCTGCCCCCCCCTACACCACCCGCAGAATTGACGGCGGTTAGCGGCGCCTCACAAGCAGATCTACTTGGAACAACGGTAGTCCCTGATCTAAGCAATACAACACCGATCAGCCCTGAGCCAACACCTGATTTTACAGCCCCCCTTCGCCTTGGGCAGGCAAATGCTGCAACCTCGGTTGTCCGTGATCAACCCTTAGAGGTGACAGCCGATCGCCAGGAGTTTGACCTGATGCGGCGGTTGTTTAATGCCATTGGCAATGTTTTGCTGCGATTCAAGGAAGCCGAACTCACCGCTGATCGCATTCAAACCGATATTGACGCCCAAATTCTGGTGGCAGAAGGGAATGTGACAATCACGCGCGGTGATCAGGTCCTACAGGGCGATCGCTTGGAGTACAACCTCAGACTGGATCAAGGCTCTCTCACCAATGCCCGCGGGGTGGTCAACACCGCCACAGTGGATCAAGATCTGAATCTAACGCGTTCCCCTGATCCGCCGGCCCCTGGGCCACTTCCCGGCTTCAGCGCCCAGAATCCAACTCTTCAAGCAGAAGCGACGGAGACCTTCGATCGCCTGCGCTTTGAGGCGGATCGCCTGGAGTTTGATGGTCGCCGCTGGTTTGCCACTAATCTACGGATCACCAATGACCCCTTTAGTCCGCCAGAACTGGAAGCACGGGCACAGCAGGCCATAGCCGAGCCCCTCACCGCCGATGAAACCCTACTGCAGGTACAACGAGGCAGGGTTGTTTTTGACCAGCGCCTAGCTTTACCCATTGTCCTGCGGCAATTTGTTGTGGGTCGTCCCTATGAGATTCTGCCCTTTGAGTTTGGCTATGATGAGCGAGACCGAGGCGGCCTGTTCCTTGTCTATCGTTACAGAGCCATTAATACCCCCAATACTCAAGTCACTTTCCTGCCCTCCATTTACTTAGAGCGCATCATTAGCAACGACTTTAACTTCTTTGATGCCAACAGTTATGGGGGGGCAATTGAATTGGGCCACCGGTTTACCCCCCAAACCCGCCTACGGGGCTACGGTTTCCTGAACACCTTAGACCCCAGTGATTGGCCACGTACCTCACGGGCAGGAATAGACCTGTTCCACAATTTTGATGCGCGAAACCTGCTGACCGTGTCTGCCATTTACCGCCAGCGCGTCTTTAATCGTTCCCTAGGGGAGCAGGAGATTAGCAGTAGCTTTGGGGGGACGTTCAGTGGCACGCGTCTTCCCTTCTCAAGCCAAAATTTAACGTTTAGCTATCTGCTGGGAGGGCAATACGTCACGGCCGCCAGCGATGATCCATCTTTGCCCCCGCAGCCCAGCCTAGGCCGTCTTCAAGCTGCCGCAAGTCTAAACTGGGCGATGCCCATTTGGCGGGGCACTCCCCTACCGCCAACACAAACCCAAGGCCTGCGCTATAGCCCGCGTCCCGTACAACCCTTCCTACAGTTCTACAGTCAGTTGGGCGGTGTAGCTAACTACTATACCAATGGCAGTACTCAACCTGCATTAGTGGCAGGGGCAGGTTTTCGGGGTCAAGTGGGGCATTTTTCTCGTAATTGGTTTGACTACACCAGTTTTGATGTGGGGTTCACGCAGACATTGAGTCAGCCCTCCTCCCCTTTTCTCTTTGATCGCGTTACTGACTTTAGTGTGCTCAATCTGGGATTGTTGCAGCAGATTTACGGTCCCCTGCGGGCGGGTGCCCAAATGCAGATCAATGTGGATACTGGCACAGTTTTTGATACCGACATTATTGTGGAATATAGCCGTCGCACCTACGGGGTGGTGTTTCGCTATAACCTGGATCGCCAGTTGGCGACGATTCTTCTGCGCATTAATGGTTTTAACTGGCGCGGCAATGCCGATCCCTTTTCCAGTCCTGGCCTGGGTACGGCCACCGATGGTGTGATTCGCTCCAATTAGGAGGATGCCCCGATGCCAACACCCAATGTACATGTTTTTTCGGATTTGGCTGCCCTGATGGCGGCGGCAAAGCAGTTTGTTCTTGAGCAGGCAAGGGGGGCGATCGCCCGCTGCGGCAGATTCACAGTGGCCTTGGCCGGTGGTAACACGCCCAAACCCCTTTACCAGAGCCTTGTTGGTGCGACTACCCCTTGGTCACAGTGGCATATCTTCTGGGGCGATGAACGCTACGTTCCCCATGACCATCCCGATAGCAATGCCGGCATGGCCTTCCAGGCGTGGCTCAACCATGTAGCGATTCCCAGAAACCAGATTTACCCAATGCCCACGGAGGAACCCGATCCGCAGACCGCTGCCGATCGCTATGAGCAGACCCTGCACCGAGTCTTTGGCACCCGCAAAGGGGAGTTTCCTAGGTTTGATCTGATTTTGCTTGGTATGGGGCCCGATGGCCATACGGCTTCCCTGTTTCCCCACACCCCAGCTCTGAGGGTGAGCGATCGCCTGATTGCTGTGGGCAGCAAGGATGGTCAGCCCCGCCTGACGTTTACCGTCCCCCTGATTAACCATGCCCGCCAAATCCTCTTTCTTGTCACCGGTGCTAATAAGCAAACTGCCCTGCGCCATATTTTTGCCGGCACGGGTGATCCCTATCTCTATCCGGCGCGGCTGATTACCGGCAATGCCCTTTGGTTTTTGGATGAGGCGGCTGCTGAGGGTGTCGTTGAAAATGCCTAGGCTGTGGGCCTGCCCCGTTCGTGAATGGCCTGAATAATAGCGGTATTGGCTTTGGGGAAGGGAAACTGCTCCAATTCCTCAGGGGTGACCCAACGGATGGCATCGCATCCCAAAGGCTGGGGAGTGCCTGAGAGGTACTGACAGTAGTAGACATGGAGCGTTACCCGAAAATGGCTATAGGCATGATCAATGTCAATCAGGTGTTCGCCAACACGAATCTCAATCCCCAATTCCTCACGAATTTCCCGCTGAATACACTCCTGAACCGTCTCATTGGGTTCAATTTTGCCCCCCGGAAATTCCCATAGTCCCCCCAATAGACCCGTCGGCGGCCGGCGATCGATGAGAATCTGACCTGTCTCATTCCAAATCACCGCGACGCCAATCTTTTTGTGGGGTAAGGGGGAACGGCTCATTTTACGAGGAATCTCATGGGTTAACCGGTGGCGATGGGCCAAGCAATGGCGCTGCCAAGGACAAGCATGACACAGGGGTTGGCGGGGTGTACAGATCGTTGCCCCCAGATCCATCAGGGCTTGATTAAAATCGCGGGGAAACTGGGGGCACAGCAGTTGTGCTGACCACTGCCACAATTGGGCTTCCACTTGCTGCGGGGGAACCGTGACTGCGTAAAGACGGGCAAGAATCCGCTTGACATTGCCATCGAGGATAGGCTGTGGCTGGTTGAAGGCGGCACTGAGGATTGCCCCTGCGGTACTGCGCCCAATTCCCGGCAATGCCACCACGGCTTCGTAGGTGCGGGGAAATTCCCCTGCGTGCTGGCTCACAATCTGTTGGGCAGCGCGATGTAAGTGCCGTGCCCGTGCATAGTAACCCAATCCCTGCCACACTTTCAGAACCGTTTCTAGATCGGCGGCTGCCAGATCGCCAAGGGTGGGAAAGGTGGCTAGCCAACGCTGGTAGTAGGGGATGACGGTCGTCACCTGGGTTTGTTGGAGCATGATCTCTGAGACCCAGATGGGGTAGGGATCCCGCGTGTGGCGCCAGGGTAGGTCCCGCCCCTGCTGCTGATACCAATTTAAGAGGGCAGAACGAAGGGCAGGTAATGTGTACCCGCCCCCCCTGTCCTGTACCGTTGGCATGGATTATTTGCTGTCTTCCGCTTGAGCTGCTGCTTGGAGCGATCGCTCGAACTCAAGGCGTTGTTCGGCGCCGCGCAAGAAGTAACCGCTCATCATGGCCGAAGCCAACAGACGCCCAAGGTGCTCCCGATTGGTTGTAATGGAAACCTCAAACCCCTCCGGTGGCAAGTAGCCCAGCAGGTTACCAATGTGGCGTTCCATCACAATAGCCATTTCTGGCGACGCGGGACGGGACAGGCGAGCCACCACTTCTGCATCCAAACTTTGCAGATAGTTCCAGAGGGAATCGGCACTTTCCTGAAGGTTGCGAGGGTTCATGGTTGGCTCCATAGAGTGTCCTCCCAAAAGATGGTTGAGCACACAGGTGTGTTTGCCTGTGATAACCTAGATTTAATCTAGCAAGGGTGAATTTTAAGTAGGGGGTGGGAGAACCGATCTCCGCAGGTCTCATTTTCCGCCCTGTTTTTATTATTATTCAAGTACTGAAAATAGGGTTGTGCTTGGAAAATCTCTATGACGGAGCATGATCTGTTTGACCTGGCGCCCTACATTGATCATACCCAGCTGGACCCCTTGGCAACCACAGCGGCTATTGAACGTTGCTGTGGGGAGGCCGAGCAGTGGAAGTTTGCTGCTGTCTGTGTGATGCCCGTATGGGTCAAGATTGCAGCCCAGTTACTCCATCGCACGCCCGTAAAAGTGTGTACTGTCATTGGCTTTCCCAGTGGGGCCCACACCAGTGCCACCAAACTCTATGAAGCTCAAGAGGCGGTGGAACATGGGGCTACGGAGTTGGATGTGGTGATTAACTTGGGTTGGCTGAAGGAGGGAAACACCGAGGCTGTCTATCGCGATATTGCCCAAATCTGTGCGGAAACGGGGGTGACGGTCAAGGCAATTTTAGAAACCACGGTACTCACGGAAGAGGAAAAGCAACTGGCGGTGGATATTTGCTTAGATGCCGGGGTGGCCTTCCTGAAAACCAGTACCGGCTGGCGCGGTGGGGCAACGGTTGCCGATGTGCGTCTTCTTAAGCGTCTGAGTCGCGATCGCGTGGGTATTAAGGCCTCTGGCGGCATTCGTACCCGTGAGCAAGCCCTCGAACTCATCAATGCCGGTGCCACGCGTTTGGGCACCTCCCGCAGTCTCGACTTGATGCAAGTCTAGCTATTCACCGGTAATGGCAAGGGGACTCACCCACACTTGGGGACAGCAGCCATAGGGCGTGACTTCCACCTCGCTCCCTAGGTGGAGAATACCTTTGAGCAGGCTACGAATATCTCCGGCAACGGTGGCCGCTTCAATACTAATGGCTTCGCCGTTGCGCAGGAGCCAACCGTCAAAGGGCAAGGAAAATGAGCCTTGGAGCGCTTTAACACCGGCGTGCAGGGCATGGAGTTCATCAACCCAGACCAGTCCATTGGCGCGATCGCCCCCTTCACCCGCCGGCACATCGTAGAAGTAACCACTGACAGTGACTTTTGCCCCCAAGTTGGCATGACCCGTGGGTTGGGTTTGAAAACGGCGGGCAGTACCGGCACTGTGGTAGAGACCCGTGAGAACCCCCTGTTCAATCAAGGGCGTGCGGCGGGTGGGAGTACCTTCCCCATCAAAGAGGGGCTGCCCCACATGCTTAGGATGGCGGGGGTCATCATACACGCTCAAAAGGGGGCTGGCGATCGCCTGATGCAGGGACTCTGGCGTCGAGAGGCTCTGGCGATCCAAGATGTTTTGGGCATTAAAGAGATTGCTAAAGGCATTGAGCAGGCTCAAGAAAGCCGAGGCAGAAAAGAGAACGGGGTACTGGCCAGAGGCAATGGGTTCATAGGCCAAGTGGCGAATGGTTTTGTCGGCCACCTCATCAATGCAACCGGCAATATCCAAATGTTCAAGGTCCGGACTGATGCGCATAGCCCCCGCGCTGCGGGGCTTACGGCCAGCTTCAGCGGTTTTACTGTAGAGGTACAGGGTAGTCGTGGTGGTAGTCTGTTGCCGATCTGCACCATCGCTGTTGAGATAAAAGCGTTCGAGTCGCCGCTGACTCAGACCATTGTAAGGAACGCTGGCGATCGCCGGATGTCGGCTCAGCAGTTCTCGCTCCGCAGCAATCAATTGATCCAAGAGGGTTTTTGCCGAGGCAAGGGGCACCTCAGGCGTCGTTACCGTTGTCTTGTCAAGGGGTGCGCTGGCCAGGGGGCTAAAGTCGGGGATGTCCTCTGTCACCCCAAAGGCACTGGCCTCTTTGGCCATTTCTAGGGCTGTTTCCAGGCCGCGATCGTCCAATTGGGTGGTGCTGGCCACCCCTAAGCGACCTGCTGAGTTCCACACGCGCACGGTAATCCCCGATCGCTGGGAGGCCTTCACCTGTTTGGGTTCTCCCTGCTGCACTTGGACGCTCACCTCATCCACATGGGAGCCACCCAGGTCAAACTTCTCAATCCCAAGGCGGCGGGCAATTGTAGCGACTCGCTCGTGAAGGGTGGATGCACGGGTCAAGGTTACCGTCATGGTGCTCGGTTTAATTAACAAATCTTAAAACTATTCTAACCCTATCCTCGCCACTGTGGGCGATCGCGCCAATGGGCAAAAAATCACCATTTCTCGCTAAGATTTTTGGAGCAAGGTCAATCGCGAGAAAAAACCATGGTGCAACCATCCTTGGGGCTTGATGGTGACGGTGAATGGGCGGGGGGAAAATCACCCCAGTGGTCTGAGCGCCGTGCCCGCCTTGAAGAATTAATCGTAACACTGCGGATTGCCGATGAATTGGCGAGGGGTAAATATTTGATTACTAGTGCAGAATTGGCAGAATTGATGGATGTGCACGCCAGTGCCGTCACCAGTCGCGGTGAAGAATGGGTATGGCGCAACTGGCAGATCTCGCGGGTACGCCGTGAAAGTAATCAAATTCTTTGGCAATTGCAACGGATTGACGTTTCCCAAGAACAGTCCTCAGAATTGCCGCCGCTGTAGTTTACAAGCAAGTTATGCAGCTAGATTTTCCCCTTGAGTGCTTTGACCACGATTTGAGTACCGCCGCCTTGGCGCACTTTCTGAATGCCGATCAGGTGGCCGTGGATACGGAAACCATGGGCCTGAATATCCCCCGCGATCGCCTGTGTTTAGTGCAGGTGTGTGACCCTGAGGGGCAAGTGGCCGTAGTCAAAATTGGCCGCGGTCAGAAAGAAGCGCCCCATCTTCAGCAACTTCTAGAGCACCCCCGCATTACCAAAATCTTCCACTATGCCCGCTTTGATCTGGCCACACTGCGCTACCACTTGGGTATCCGTGTTCATCCTGTCTTCTGCACCAAAATTGCCAGCAAGATTGCCCGTACCTATTCGCCCCGCCACGGCCTCAAGGATTTGGTTTTGGATTTACTGGGGATAGAAATTGATAAATCTGCCCAAAGTTCTGACTGGGGCAATGCCACGGCACTGCGGGAAGAGCAAATTCGCTATGCCGCCAATGATGTCCGCTATCTAATTCCCCTGCGGCAGCAACTAACGGCGATGCTGCAACGGGAAGAACGCTTTGAGTTGGTGCAAAGGGCCCTGAGCTGCCTACCCGCCATTGTGGATCTGGACTTAGCGGGTTACACCCAGGTCTTTGAGCACGGCTAGAAAGGGATCAATCGTTGAAACAAAATTTGGCTGGCGACGCTGGCATCGCTCACAAAAGGCACACCGATCGCAGTATTTCGGAATCTGGGCTGGCGGCACTTGGGGCAGGTTCTGCCCCTGTTGATAGGCTTGCAGCCATTGGCGCAGTTGACTAAGACACTGCTGTAGCATCTGGTGGGTTTGCTCATGCATCGCCTCACTGTAGGGAAAGGTATAGAAATTTTCCCCCCTCTCCCCTTGGGCAAACCAGTAGGTCATAGAAATTTGGCTAGGGCGGTAGGGACTGCTAGCGGCTAAAAGATAACAGTAAAGGCGAGTCTGCCAGTCTTGGGCGAGCTTTTTAGGGGCAGCTGGTCGGGCATAGGTCTTCCAGTCGAGAATTTGGGCTTGCCCTTGGCCAAAAATTACGTAGTCATAAATGCCCACAAGGGTAAACTCCTGCCAGCCCAGACTGCGCGCATGTTCTGCTTCCCCTTGACCTGCAATCATCGGCGGTGGGGTTGCTTGAAAGGCCGCAAACCAGGATTTTAATTCGGGCTGAACCTCAAGAATAGGGCTGACATCGAGTCCTTGAAAATGTTGTTGGAGCAAGCGGTGGAAGTCGCGACCGCGCTTTTGGGCTGCCGTTTGGATTAACTGTGTGGCCTCTGGCAGCATCAAGCCCTCAAGATAGCAGTACTGATATCGCCGTGGACAGGTCTGCAGAAGGCGCAGATGGGCTTGGGAAAGTTCCATGGTCTAGATCCAACCCCATAGTGTCATGATGCCGTAGAGGATCCACAGCGTGGCAAGGGCGATCGCCCAATGGGGGGCTGCCCACAATCGTTTTCGTTGGTGGTCTGGGGAGTGCCACTCTTGGACTTCCACAAAGGGCACGGTACCCCGTCGAAACCAACCGCGAATCACTAGCGATCGCCCCGACAAGGTTTTGAGATAGGCTGGCTCAAGGATTGGCCAAATCGGCCCCCAAGCTCTATGCCAGCAGCGCAACAGAAACAAGCCATGATCCGTCTCCAGCCACAGGTGCTGTCCGAGGCCATTGCGCAAGCCCTTAGCTGCACACAACCTCCCCTTCAGCTCCACGGTGGTACTGTCGAGGGGCAGGGCCGAGGGATAATGGAGGAGTTGACTCAGGGTGTAGGTTTGCGGTTGTCTTAGGGGATAGTAGGCATTGAACCGCAGCAACAGACCTAAACCAATACCAATGGCAATGAAGCCCCGCGCCAGCGTCAACCCATCGGCTAACCACCAAAGGGGAAATGCAACTGGACCCAGCTGCAGGGCAACCTGGCCAATACCTGTGAGTATGAGGGCGATAACAAGGCCGGCGATCGCCCCCCAGAAAGGAGCCAGTTGTTGCCCAGCCCGTTGACAGCGAGGGGAGGAGGCAGAGGGCAGGGAAAGCAGGGGATCCAGTCGCCATTGCCGCGCATAGGTCATCAGGGCTTGCAGGCGCAGTCCAAGGGGACGATGGGAGGAGGTCAAGCGAAACCAATACCGCAGAGGATGGGCGATATCCCACCGGAGCAGTGTTGGCCAATCGAGGGGTTGATCTCCCCACAGGGCGGCTTGGGTGGGGTTTAGGGGCAGAAGCAGGCGCAGGGATTCTAGGGGAGCACCGATCTCTCCTTGGGCACGCACGGTCGTTGCTGTGACTTCCATGAGGCGCAACCAAGCCATCACAAGGGTATTGGGATTCCCCACCAGGGCGGCGGCTTGGCGATCGCTATAGTACTGCCGCAGTTGATTGCTCCAGAAGCAGAGCCATTCTAGCCCCCGAAATAGGAGATAACTCCCCTGACTCAGGAGGGCACAGAGGCCATAAACCGTTCCCCTAAGGAGTCCTTGTTGCCCCTGGCAGCTGTAGGGAGGGGCATGGCGATCGCCCCAACGGCTACACCAACAGTAAACGTCATAGGGCAGTTGCAACAGCAGTACAAGAGGCGTGACTAGGGTATTCAGCCCCAGCCGCAGTTGGGCAATTTCAGTGGCCATTAGAGCCAGCAGTTCCTCGCTAGAGAGCGATCGCAACAAACCTTCGCTGACAATAATTCGCCGCTGCCACCGTCCATAGCTAAAAATCACGGGTGCTGCCGTCAGCAGACAGCCCACTTGGGGACGGGGTTGCCACCATGACCACGGCAAACGCTCCAAGAGCATCACCGTTTCGGGACTATACTTCTCAAGTTCTCCAAGACTAAGGGGACGCAGACCATAACAGGCACGCAATCGCCATGACCACAGCCAACTGCCACCACTGAGCAGCCCCAGCCCCAAGCAACCCACCAAAAACCACGCTATCACCCCCTCCCAGCCCCCCAGGAATGCCAGTTGATCAGTGGCATAACCGAGGATACCAGCAATCACCCCTTGCAGCAGCCAAGCAATTAGCAGCAGTGTTGCCCCCTGGCTCAGCCAGAGATAGATGCGAGGCACCCGCCGCAGTTCCATGGGTGGATTGGAACCCCTTGCCGCCACAAATAAAAGATGGGGGGAGGTCGGTTCCTCATCCCTGTAGCGTTCTAGCTCTGGTAGATGTTTTTGTGCCCAAGCCCGAATCGGTGGCAGGGGCAATCGCGCCAAGAGTTGACACAGATCAATGGCCTCCTGCCATTGGTGAGTGTGGGCATAGGCTTTAATCAGGTGCAGGTGGGCCTTTAGACCTTCGCGGCGTTGACCGTAGCTGGCAATGACTGCTTTGAAGGCGGCGATCGCCAGTTGATAATCGCCGCGATTAAAGGCAGCCAAACCCGCAACATAGCGAGGATCGAGGCGAAAATCAGATTCTGGATCGGGCATATCCAAGTATTCCCCCGCTCACGGTTGCTGCTTACCACCGAGGGCGTGGGCCTTCAAATCCTCGAGGGAGACATACTCCAGGGCACTGGCATGGGTGGCCTCTAGAATCACAGGGGGAGCAACACCTGCTTCAAGGGCTTCACGCCAGCGGGAGGCACACAGACACCAGCGATCGCCCGGCTTCAACCCCGGAAATTGGTAGGCCGGCACAGGGGTCGAAAGATCGTTGCCCCGCGAACGGGTAAATGTGAGAAATTCTGTCGTCATTTCCGCACAGACTACATGGGCACCCACATCCCCTGCCCCTGTGCGACAAAAGCCATCCCGATAGAATCCGGTGAGTGGATTTTGACAGCAGCACTCTAAGGGTGTTCCCAACACATTCATTGCCGTCATCACAGATGTCCCCAAGTCCTTAACTCTCAGTTTAGCCATAGCATAGAAATTTCTTGAATGTCCTGATCGCACCCAATTCCTTTGCCATCGGCTAAAGTAGGAGATAGTACTCTTACCGTTCTATTTGATCTATGCCTAGTGTTGTTCCTCAAGAACGGCAACAGGTTACTCGCAAACACTACCCCAATTACAAAGTCATTGTCCTTAACGATGACTTCAATACCTTTCAGCATGTCGCTGCCTGTTTGATGAAATATATTCCCAACATGACCAGCGATCGCGCTTGGGAATTAACGAATCAAGTCCATTACGAAGGCCAAGCGATTGTTTGGGTCGGTCCCCAAGAACAGGCAGAACTATACCACGAGCAACTGTTGCGAGCAGGCCTGACAATGGCGCCCCTCGAACCCGCATAGGAGTTGTTATTGTAACGCCTATTATCACGGCTATTAAAAACTCTAAACCCAGTTCCCTTTCTTCCTGTGTCAGGATAAAAGGTAGCTTCAAAGATCGAGGAACCGCCTATGGCCGTCACTACGACCAAACGCCCACCCCGCTTAACACTGCAGGTGTTGGACATTGCCCCTGAGACGACGGCAATTCGCTGCCTAGATTGGGATCGCGATCGCTTTGATATTGAGTTTGCCCTTGACAACGGCACCACCTATAACTCGTTTCTGATCAAGGGTGAACGCATTGCCCTTGTGGATACTTCCCATGCCAAATTTGGCGATCGCTACCTCGAGCAACTCTGGCAACTAGTGAACCCCAGTGACTTGAACTATCTCATCATCAGCCACACCGAACCCGATCACAGTGGCCTCGTTAAGGACGTATTGACCAAAGCCCCCCATGTAACTGTGGTGGCCTCAAAGGTGGCATTGCAGTTTCTTGGGGATTTGATCCATCAGCCCTTTAGTCAGCAGCAGGTGAAAAATGGCGATCGCCTTGATTTAGGGAAAGGGCATGTTCTTGAGTTTGTCATGGCACCGAATCTCCACTGGCCAGACACCATCCTCACCTACGACCACGGCACCCAAACGCTTTTTACCTGCGATGTCTTTGGCGCTCACTTCTGCAACGATGATCCCTTTGACAGCGAGCCAGAACTGCTGGCGCCAGATTTCAAGTTCTACTACGACTGTCTCATGGGGCCCAATGCCCGCTCTGTTCTCTCCGCCTTCAAGCGCCTAGAACCCCTGCCACCGGTGCAGCTCGTTGCCACTGGTCACGGTCCGCTGTTGCGCCATCATTTGGATCAATGGCTGCAGTCCTACCGCAATTGGAGCCAAGAACAGGCTAAGGCCGCCACAACCGTGGCCATCTTCTACGCTGCCAACTATGGCTATAGCAATGCCTTGGCAGAGGCCATTGAACGGGGTGCCGCCAAAACAGGGGTGGTGGTTGAAAAAATGGATCTGCTCACGGCTGAACCTCAAGATATTCGTGAACTGACGGAGATTGCCGCTGGGATTATTATCGGCACACCACCCACCACCGCTGTTGCCAAAACTGCCCTCAGTACAATTCTTGCTGCCGCCCATGCCAAACAGGCCATTGGTGTTTTTGAAAGTGGTGTGGCCGATGCTGAACCTGCCTATCCGCTGCTGAACCAGTTTCGGGATGCCGCTCTAGTGCCCTCATTTCCAGTGATTCGGGTAACCAGCCCCCCCACTGATGCCCTCTTTCAAGAGGCGGAAGAAGCCGGTACTGACATGGGTCAATGGCTGTTGCGCGATCGCACAGTTAAGCAAATGAAGGCCCTAGACACTGAGCTCGAGAAGGCCCTTGGTCGCCTCAGTGGCGGCCTGTACATTATCACAGCCCAAAAAGGCACCATTAACAGTGCCATGTTGGCCTCTTGGGTAGCGCAGGCCAGTACCGAACCCTTGGGAGTTTCCATTGCCGTGGCCAAGGATCGGGCCATTGAGTCATTTCTGCATGTGGGGGATACCTTTGTCCTCAACGTTCTCGAAGAGGGGAACTACCAACCCCTGATGCGCCATTTCCTGAAACGATTCCCCCCAGGGGCCGATCGCTTTGCCCAGGTGAAAACCTATCCCGCCAGTAATGGCAGCCCGATTTTGGCCGACGCCCTTGCCTATATGGAATGCACTGTTGTCAGTCGTCTAGATGCCCACGATCACTGGATTGTCTATAGCACCGTTGACAGTGGCCGCGTTTCCAAGCCCGATGGCATGACCGCTGTTCACCATCGCAAGGTGGGGAACCACTACTAAACACTAAGCACTAAACAGGGAGGCGATCGCCCCCGGCGAAAATTGCGCTAAACTAGGTTTGCTGCGGACGTGGCGGAATTGGCAGACGCGCTAGATTTAGGTTCTAGTACCGCAAGGTGTGTGGGTTCAAGTCCCTCCGTCCGCACTTTAGAATCTAATGCAGACTCCTGCAAATAATAAGCAATCGCTTTCTTTTGTATAAATCGAAAAATGTTGTAAAAACCATTCACCCGCGAGGGAGTTAGGCGAATTTCGAGGCCTGTTCGCTGAATAAAATCAGGCTTTAACTGGAGGATTTCTGCCGGCGTCAAGCCATTTAACCCCTCGATTAACAGTCCCACTAATCCCTTAGTGAGCTGGGAGTCGGAATCTCCCTGAAATATCACTCTCCCCTCCTGCAAACTAGCAGTCACATACACTTGCGAGACGCAGCCGGGAACTTTGTTTTCTGGCACCTTTTGCTCCTCAGGGAAAGGGGGTAGGCACTTCGCAAATGAAAGTAGATACTCATAGCGCCGTCGCTGCTCTGGGATCTGTTGAAAACGTTGGACAATCTGCTCAAGACGGGGAGGCAAGGGCTGGCAAAAAGGTGACATGGCGATTGTAGCAATGAGCTGCTGACAGAACGTGAAAATCATTTTCACTTCAATTATACTTTCACGCGCCTAGGGAGACCCCCTGTGACCAGCGATCGGCTGCCTGGGCTAAACTTAAAACCTATGAATGACATTCCCAGATCCTGATTCATCACCCAGAGTTGTTACTTCTATGGGATGTGCTTTGATATCCCCGCTGGGTTATGCTATGGTTCACTTAGTTGCTCGGTTCTGGTGGGGATCAGCCATCAGACGTAAGGGGGAAAGTGCAGTGTGAATCTGCCGCTGTCCCGCAGCTGTGAGGAGAGATATCACTCTCTAAGTCAGAATGCCCGCCGAGTGGTCAACCCGATACGTCAACATCTGCGAGGTACAGATGATGGAAGCAAGCTTTTTTGATTTCTATTACTGTCGAACTTCAAGCTTTGACCCCCCGAGGCCAAATTATCTGAGTTTAACGAACTGCTGCTAGGTAGTAGTGCTGCTGGCGTAAAGGTAGCAACTAGCTTTTTTCCGATTGTTCGCGGATTTTAGTTAGGTATCTGCCTTTGTTTCTGAATGGGGCTGTTTCTGAGTCGGGAAGCAGCGAGTTTTGCCATTGGACTTACACAATTTAGGCTAAGAAAACGATGAACATTCAAACCGCAACCCTGGGCTATCCCCGTATTGGCAAAAACCGTGAGTTAAAAAAGGCACTAGAAGCCTTTTGGAGCAATCAACTGGATGCAGAAGCTTTGCTCAAAAAAGCTCAAGACATTGAATTGCAGAATTGGCAAAAACAGCTTGAGGCGGGCATTGATCGTATTGGTATTGGTGATTTGAGTCTTTACGATTCTGTTTTAGATTGGAGCATCCGGCTTGGCATCATTCCAGAGCGGTACCGCTCTTTTACAGGTCTGGATCAATACTTTGCAATGGCAAGGGGCAAGGATGGTATTCCAGCCCTTGAGATGACTAAGTGGTTTGATACCAACTATCACTATTTAGTCCCTGAAATTAGTGAGTCTTTTCAACCAACCGACTTCAGTGATTTCCTAGAAACTGTTCGTCGTGCTCAAACCCTCCTAGGCGATCGCGCCGTTCCAATCGTGCTGGGGCCTCTCACCCTCCTACGGCTCAGTCGGCTAGAGACGAACCTAGAGCAAGCTGTTTCCTACTTGCGCGATCGCTATCTCATCCTGTTGAAGGAACTCAAAAATCTGGGTGTTGTTGAAGTGCAAATACACGAACCCGCCTTGGTCTTAGAAGATGCTGATAGCTTTAAGAGCTTCTATCAATCAACATTTGATACACTGCGTCAAGCTAACCTACCGATCCATCTTGTAACCTACTTTGATGACCTAGGGGCAGCCTGGCCCTGGGTGATGGAGTTACCTGTGACATGCATCAGTTTAGACTTTACCCGTGGGCAGAACCTAGCCCTGCTGAAACAGTATGGCTTCCCAGCAGATAAGCAATTGGGGGTAGGAATTATTGATGGCCGCAATATTTGGAAAATTCGGCCTGAATTGGTATTGTCAACCTTGACAACCATTCAAAGCATCACCGCCAATATTCGGCTACATCCCTCATCTTCCCTGCAATTTGTTCCCTATGATGCAAAGCGAGAGGTCAAGCTACCAGAGCCTCTGCGACATGTCTTGAGTTTTGCTGAGCAAAAGCTAGATGAGGTAGTCCTCTTGGCTCAGGTGCTCAGCAGCAATGATGGAACCCATCGCGAAATCTTACCGCAAAACCCCGAATTGACAGCCATACAAGCTCAATGGAAAGCCTTTGAGCAATTTAGCCCTGTCAATCCAACGGTGCAGGCGCGGCTGCGCAATCTGAGTGCGCGTGATTTAGAGCGCCCGCTGCCTTACGAGCAACGTCGCCCACTCCAGCCAACCCTGCCGCTCTTTCCAACGACAACGATTGGATCATTTCCCCAAACTGCCGAGGTTAGGCAACTGCGGGTGAAGTTAAAACGGCATGAAATCACCCAAGCCGAGTATGAAGCAGCAATCGATGCGGAAATTGCCAAGTGCATCCGGTTACAGGAGGAAGTGGGTCTAGATGTGTTGGTGCACGGTGAGTTTGAGCGCTCCGATATGGTCGAGTTCTTTGGCCAGCAGCTCTCTGGATTTGCCTTTACAGAACACGGTTGGGTGCAAAGCTATGGCAGCCGCTGTGTACGTCCACCAATTATTTATGGTGACGTTGCCCGCACTCAGCCGATGACCGTTCGCGAGTTTAAGGTGGCACAATCCCTCACCGACAAAATTGTTAAGGCCATGCTGACTGGACCTGTCACTATGATGAACTGGTCATTTACCCGCACTGACATTCCTCGCAGTGAACAGGCAATGCAGATTGCCCTTGCTTTGCGAGATGAAGTTGCGGATTTGGAAGCAGCCGGTGCGAAGATGATACAGATTGATGAACCTGCCCTGCGGGAAGGGCTACCCCTGAAAGCCGAACGCTGGAATGAGTATTTGTCTTGGGCTGTGGATGCCTTTCGGTTAGCTGCTGGTGTTGCC
This sequence comes from Thermosynechococcus sp., assembly GCF_025999095.1. Classification (NCBI taxonomy): domain Bacteria; kingdom Bacillati; phylum Cyanobacteriota; class Cyanophyceae; order Acaryochloridales; family Thermosynechococcaceae; genus Thermosynechococcus; species Thermosynechococcus sp. The sequence continues at coordinate 1,356,894 of NZ_AP024678.1, forward strand.
AAGCCTGAGACGCAAATTCACACCCACATGTGCTACTCCCAGTTTGGTGACATCATTGAGCACATCGAGCGGCTAGATGCGGATGTGTTGTCAATTGAAAATAGCCGCAGCAATAATGAGACCCTATTTCAAATTACAGATGCCGGCTACGGACATCAAGTCGGCGTCGGTGTTTATGATGTCCACAGCCCAGCGGTGCCCAGTGTTGAGCAGCTAGTGCAACAGCTCCGAACTTCAGTTGAAAATTTACCCCCTGAACAGATTTGGGTCAACCCTGATTGTGGCTTAAAAACTCGCCGCTGGGAGGAAGTGATTCCATCCCTGAAAAATATGGTAGAAGCCACCAGAACTATCCGGCAAGCGGCGATGCAATCTAAAAATAACGCCTAGACACTCTGTTTCCGCTCCTGGCAAAAGCCAGGTCCCTTAGGAGTATATTCCGGATGTCGGTGAGGAAGGGATGGCCTTTAGGACTGACAATGCCATGCCTTCCCACAGTGATTGAGATGCTGGGCTCAATTCCTATCGATGGCCTACCCTGCACAGTTGGGCTTTTGGTCATCGGTAGGAATCAGCAATATCAACTTCCTAAACAACGGCGATATCTCAGCGAAGGACTGTTATGTCCAGGGGCAATTCTAATCCTGTTGCGTCCAGTGCCAGCCTGAATGACTCTCTCAAGGAGAAACTCATGGATGAACTATCGGAAATGCTACATTGGCAGCAAGCCTTTATTGCCAGGAATTTGTTAGTACTTGGATATAACGCTTGGGCAGGTTACCTATGCGGTGAGCGAGGAGTGGTTATTTGCAGTACCAATTCTCCTGAGTTTGGCATTGCGGGGGAATCTTTCCGAACTCACTTTGTTCCCCGTTCCCGCCTTGCTCCCTTCTTAAATGCTTGGTTAGCCGCTCCTGATACTGTGATTTTGCGCCATCACTTTATGACTGCCCACATTTTGGAAGCCGTGGATTCTTACCATCCAGCTACCGAATTAATATTCCTCTTGCAATCCTTTAATCGAGTAACGTTTTTCTATCTGCGGAATTTACCGATCGCCCCGCCTCAATGTTATGAACAGGTGCGTAGAAATTGGCAAGAGTTTCAGCTAGCTACTTGTCAAGGGCAGTGCCAAACTACACAGTAGCTTTGAATTTGCCTATACCAGAACCAATGAATCTGAATCAGGGCCTAGTAAATAGGTCGCTTAAAAATCCTTCTTTCTAGATTTATTTAAAACAGTTGGCTGGTTATGGACACAACTGGACTCGAACCAGTGACCCCCACGATGTCAACGTGGTGCTCTAACCAACTGAGCTATGCGTCCTTGGACTATCTACTATAGCACACTCCATCCTAATGTTGAAGCAGTTGAACTGTGACATTCTTATCGGCGCGATCGCTCAACGAACGCGTGGCCACCCCTAAAATGACCGGCTCACTTACCCCCGGTTCAGGATGTTGGATAGTACGGGCAATCACGGTCAGGCGATCGCCCCCTCGGCCTAGCCGTCCCAAGGAAAATAAATCATTGGCGGCCTGGACAAGGGTTGCTTCCAGGGTAGGGGGGTCAATGTCGGCAGGAACAGTGATCACCGCTTGAGTGGCACCATTGTCATAGACGAGGGTGTATTTGCCGGCACCAGGCACTGGGGAGTGAACAATCGGCACAATACTCAGGGCAAAAAGTCCGACCGTCACAACACCAAGAAACCCGCTAATACCGACAAAGCGAAAGCGCACACCCCAGCGAAAAACAAAAGCGAGTGCAGTCAAGCCGGTCATGACAAGGGTGGCCATGCCTGCCCAGCGGCTATAGGTGGCAAAATCGGTGGGGGTCAGCACTACTGTTCCTCCTCATTACTGACAAAGCCATTCGCAGGGGCTTGATCTTGTTGCAAGGCTGCGCGGAGGGTATGCCAGGTCAAGGTGGCACACTTGATCCGTACCGGAAACTGAGCCACCCCTCGCATCACATTCAGCTTCCGGAATTCCGGGGGAAACTCAAATTGTCCCTTCATCATGGCTTGGAACTGCTCCACCATTTCGAGGGCGCGACTGACGGGCTGACCCCGCAGAGCATCGGCCATCAAGTCTGCTGAGGCCATGGCGATCGCGCAACCTTCCCCCTCAAACTGAATATCCTTGATGATTGTTTCGCCCTGCGCATTTGTCTGTAGGGCAACAGTTAAATCAATTGTGTCTCCACAGGAGGGATTATGTCCCCGTTGCTGGCGATCCACAGGCTGGGTGCGACCCCGATGGCGGGGTTTCTTATAGTGTTCCAGAATAACCTGCTGGTAGAGGGTGCGAAGATGATCGATAGACATTGAGATTACTCTATGCTTGGTGCATCTACCCCAATAAACTATCTTAAGGGGCTAGGGTGGTAAGACTTTGCCAAAAAAGCGTCAGGGTGGCTGCCGTCCCGACACCAAACATAAGGGAGCGCCCTAAGGGAAAGTTGGCAATGTAGCAAATGCTGTATAAAAAGCGAGCTACGACAAAACTGAGGCTGGCGATCGCCACCGTTGCATTATTCACCCCAGCAAAGAGGGTTAGCAACACCGCCGCCGCAAAAGGCATAAAGGTTTCAAAGCTATTTTCATGGGCCCACACCGCCCGCTGGGCAAAGGGAGGGAGCTTCTCAAAAAGGGCACGGGGAGCCGCCATGTCAAAGCCCGCCTGCAGGCGTCCTACCACAACAAAAATGTAGGGGAAATAGATAAGCAGCGTTGCTGTCAGTAAACTTGCAGCCAGTAGCCAAGGGATATTGCTCAACATCGTCTAGGCTCGCTCCAACACCGGTAGAGCACCACTGAGCACCTCATTGCGAGGGGGCGATTCTTCGCAGAGGATTTCGCAAGAGTTATTGGGACTCTCAATCAACTTCACCCTATGAAGCGTCGCACCCAATTGGCGAATTGGCTCCTGCAACAAATGGGCAATGTAGATGGCGATATTTTCTGCCGTTGGCACCACCGTCGCGAAGTAGGGAATATCCTCATTCAAAAACGTGTGATCCAAGGGTTCAATCACCTGTTCCTTGAGGACTTCCTCCAGCTTGACCAAATCCACAACCATGCCGGTACGGGGATGGATTGCTCCCTTAACCGTAATTTCCACATGGTAGTTGTGGCCATGGCCGTGGGGGCGGGCACACTTGCCATAGATGCGGCAGTTCTCTTCGTAGCTGAGGTCCTGAAGGGCTAGGCGATGGGCCGCACTGAAGTGAGCACCAACAGAAAGATAGGCTTCCATAGGGTCTCCTGTGTAGTCCGCCCAAAGGCGGGGATGTTCAAACAGGCGAATGCGCACAAGGGGTAAATGGGGAAAGAGTCGATCCCAAATCACCCGCGCAATATGCTCAGTTGTGGGTAACGTGGCTTGAAACTCTGGCCACACTTCATTGAGATAGGAAAAATTCAGGGGTTCAATGACCTCACGGCGAATGATGTGCTTGACATCCGATAGGTTTAACACCATGCCAAAGTCATCAACAACCCCGTCCATAGACACAAGCAACTCATAGTTGTGACCGTGGCCAGGAAAGCGACTATTGGCACCAAACCGAGCCAAATTCTCCGCTTCAGACCATTCTGGTAACCAGTAGCGATGACTGGCGGCAAACTCAGCACGGCGGTGGATAATACAATTCATGTCGGGGTATAAAGATTTGCAACAATTCGGCAATCTTCCCCTATCCTAACGGATTCTGGCTCCGCCAACCATTGACTTTTTTGGCACATTTCCCTAAAGTCTCCCAAGGATAAAAGGCTTCTGCCGCACTTGGCCAATTAACCAGCGCAGACTGTGGTTGCTGAGAATAGACAACGGCCCCATCAACATCAGGGACTTGACCTCTGAGCGGCTGATTTTAACGACCCCACCGGGTTGGAGCATGGCGGTTGAATGGGTAAGTTCTCGCAGCGTGGCGTAGGCAAAAAGCAGCGGTAAGACACAAAAGAGACGAATCGGAATCGCCGCCTTGGGTAGGGATAGCAAGTAGGCTTGGGCTTCATCGAGATCGTGCCAAGCCAGGGCAATCAATTCCTGAATGGCTGCATGATTTTGCTGAAGATGTTCAGCACTGAGAATGGACTGATGACTGCTGCCTTGGAGTAGTAGGGATTCATTGGGAATATAGATTGAGTTTTCGTGCTCTGCATCCCAGGCAATATCCTTGAGAATGTTCACCGTTTGGAGCGCTTCGCCAAAAGCAGCACAGCGCTTGAGCAGCACTTGGTATTCATCGGCCCCAATACTGGGGGAATGCTCGTACCAGAGATCCGTCAAGAGATAGCCAACTGTACCCGCAACGTAGTAACAGTATTCTTTATATTCATCGAGGGTCTGAATGCGAATGCCGTTGGGATAGAGGTTGAGGAACTTTTTCATCCCATGTACCATTTCGCTGACCCAGCGCTGGACATGCTGTTGGGACGTACGGGGTAAAGAACGGTAGAGGGCAAAGACGAGTCCCGTATGTTGCACCAGTTGCACATGGGCTGGCTCCCCTTGCACCCCCCGTGCCGTTTCACCATAGCTATGGGCCAGGGCGGGACTGTCAAAACACTCCAGTAGGTGATCCAATAGGGCTGTTTTGGCGGCGATACTGGCAACCGGATCATCCTCAATAGTATCGGCAATGCGACAGATCAGATAGGCCACCAGAACCGCCCGACCCAAATTTCCGGGGAGGAAACGAATACTGAGGGCAAATGTGCGCGAGACTTGGGGGAGTATCTCTTGGCAAAAGCGCTCAGCATCCTTGACGGAAACTGGGCTCTCCAGCACCATTTGAATCATAGGGGGGTTCACTCCTACACGCATTGATCGATCGTTGGGTCAATCCTTGACCGTTCCTCAGGCCAACGCTCTCGGGCAGTCAATTCACGATTCTCCGAAGAGGCCTCGCGATCGCAACCCAGCAGGGAACGAGTTCCAGAAACCCAGAAACAACGATTGAGTAAAGTCTATAGTTATCATACTCATTTTTTGTTTGTCTAGGTGGCCTGTGACAGTTGCCCAGCTTGCCTGAGGGAGAATGGGGGATAGCTCACAATTTGCCAGAACAATAACATACCTTCAACAATTAACAACGGTAGCAAGTTTGGCGGAAAATGCCTTTTGTCTACCCTAGCAGAGGCTTGAGTGTGACACTCTTTCCATTGGTCAGTTTCTCAATTGCCCGCGATCGGCCTATCAAAAGCTAAGCCGTTACTGAACTCGAAAATGTCTACTCCCAGGGTAGCGGGTTGTGTTCACAGAGCAGCAGTAGTACTCCCCATAGAAAAACCCATCAGAGAACAATGACTCCCTGCCTTGTCCTTGTGCCCCAAGGGGCAGAATATCAAGCCGTACAGTGGGGGCTACAGCCCTCCAAGGTGGTGATTGTTCCCATACGAGTGGGGGCTGCTGCTGTGACTACACCGGCACTGATGAGTGCCCTCAGGGAATCCCCTGCGATGGTTCTGATCTTGGGGGTCTGTGGCGGCCTACGTCCTGAGGATCGCGTCGGTGAAGTGGTCGTCTACACCACTTGTCAGGATGAAGCAGGGCAGACGTATTTTTTAGACCAGAGGTTATTAGGGAAATTGGAGCCTTCGTGGCGACGGGTAAAAGGCATCACAACGGCAAAAGCCCTTGCTAAGGCTCAGAAAAAACAAGCCCTTGCGGCTCGCTGGGGGGTGGAGGTGGTGGATATGGAGGGGGTACCGCTGCTGAGGGCTTTAGGGGGGATGCCGGTGGTGATGGTGCGGGTGATCAGTGACGGGGGCGATCGCGACCTCCCCGACTTGAGTCAGGCCTATGATTCGCAGGGGAGTTTACGGCCAGGGGCACTGGCTACCGCCATGCTCCGCAACCCCCTTGGGGCGGCACGCTTGATTCAAGGCAGCCTCAAGGCCCTCAAAGTGCTCGCAGGAATTGCCCCAGAGATTGTTCAGCAACTCACTCGCTAGGATAGGGTTGACCAGCGAGAAAAAGATGCGGCGGAGATGATTGATCAAATTCTGGGCGATCGCTATGAACTCCTGCGCGAACTGGGGTGTCATCGGGGGCGGCGGACTTATCTGGCCTTGGATCGGTACCGCTATGAACAGGTGGTGCTAAAGCTGCTGCTTTTTGGCGGCGGTATGACGTGGGATGACTTTAAGCTCTTTGAACGGGAGGTGGCTGTCCTGCAGGGCTTGGATCACCCGGCTATTCCCCGCTATCTCGACTATTTTGAAATCAATACCCCCGATCTCAAGGGCTTTGCCCTCGTCCAAACCCACATTGAGGCAAAATCCCTCGCCACATGGCAAGCAGAGGGACGGGTCTTTAGTGAAGAGGATTTGCGGCTTTTGGCCGACCGCCTGCTGGATATTTTGATTTATCTCCATAGCCGTCAACCGCCAGTCATTCACCGCGACATTAAACCGACGAATATTCTCTTGGGCGATCGCTCCGGTCATGATCTGGGCAAGGTCTATCTTGTGGATTTTGGAGCAGTACAAACGGCAACCGCAGGCAGCAGCCGAACCGTGGTTGGCACCTATGGCTATATGCCCCCGGAACAATTCGGCGGTAAAACCCTACCCGCTAGTGATCTCTACGCCTTGGGAATGACCCTCATCTATTTAGCAACGGGCACTCCCCCCGCTGAGCTGCCCCAAAAAGAACTGCGGGTTCAGTTTCAACCTTTAGTGTCCTTGAGTCCCCCTTTTAGCCGCTGGCTTGAAAAAATGGTCGCCCCTGCCCTTGAGGAGCGATTTAACTCCGCTACCGCTGCTCGCCAAGCCCTAAAGCAACTGCACAGGTCACCCGAGGGTGCCTCACTGATCACAAAAACACCCCCCTACGGTTCCCGCCTACAGGTGAGGGAAACCCCCGAAGGACTGCTGGTACAAATTCCCCCTGTTGGATTGAATGCCAGTCTATCCTCCCTGATTCGCTTTGCCATGATTTGGAATGGTTTTTTGGTAGTCTGGTACAGCCTAGCAATTGCTTCTGGCGAGTGGCTGATGGCTATTTTTGCCACCGGTCACCTTGCGGTTGGTTTAGGCCTCATTGGCGGTATTCTTTACATGCTCTTGGGGTGGCAGGTGCTGATGGTTACCCGCAAGGATTTGCGTTTCTACGCCCATATCCTGGGTTTCCGCTGGCGTGGCCCCAAAATTCTCCCCCTTGAAGTGATTGAGAAGATTGAATTTCAGCCCTGTGACACGTACCGCGATCAGGAGGGCGATTGCCAAGAGCTGTCGAGCAAACTGGTGATTCGTGCCGGCAGCCAAGGGATTGCACTCACCGAAAACGCCCCTAGCCTGACCTCAAGAGATTTGGAATGGTTGGCCTATACCCTTGGCCGCTATCTGGGGCGACGGGTTACCCAGGCTCGTCAGGACTGCCGAAGTCCTTGAGGACCTCAAGGCGGCAGATACGCCAGTCAGGTAGAACAGTGGCACCCAGGCGCTCGTAGAATTGAATGGCAGGCCTATTCCAGTCCAAGACGCTCCACTCGATACGGCCATAGTCGCGATTCCTGGCCAGCTGTACCAATGCCTTCAGTAAAGCAGTGCCCACCCCTTGGCGCCGATAGGCAGGGAGGACAAACAGATCCTCTAGCCAAAGGCCGGGGCGTGTCAGGAAGGTGGAGTAGGTGGTCAAAAAGAGGGCGTAGCCAATGACTTCTGTAGGGGTATGGGCAAGGAGTACCTCGGCATAGGGGCGATCGCCAAATAAATGCTCCCGCAGCGCCTCCTCTGTACCGTTTACCGCATGACTGAGCTTTTCATAGGCGGCCAGGGCTTGGATCAGTTGGAAGATGATGGGAACATCCTCCGGGGTCGCTGGACGAATCCCAAAGGAGAAAGACACGTCGCCTCAACTAAGCCTCAACTAAATCGAGCGCAGCCAACCGGCACTGAGGGCAACGGTGAGGGCCATAAACAACACGGTCAATGTCCACGTGGCACGGTTTAATGTGGTTTCTGCACTTTTGGTGCTGGTAAAGAGCTGAGCTTGACCGCCAATACCGCCGAGGCCATCCCCCTTCGGACTGTGGAGCAAGACCAATACAATCAGGCCGACGGCTGAAAAAGCCCACAGACCCATGGCAATTTTTTCAATCATCCTTCACCTCGCTGGCGATGCGAATCTATACAGGATCTATACAATTAATTTGACTGCTTTCCCATCTTACCGCAGCCCCAAGAACCAGTGGCACAATACAAGATAGGCGTTTTGAACGTGCCCCATGAACCAGCAAAATCTGCTTCAGCAATTGCTTTTAATTGGTGTCGGCACCACCTCCCTTGTGGCCGAAAAGTTACGTCAAGTGAGCAACCAATGGGTGAAAGAGGGACGCCTCAATGCCGATCAAGCCAAGGCAATGGTGGATGAAGTCCTGACCCACCTCAAAGAAGATGCCGCCTCCCTCGATGCAGCGGTGCAACGGCAGACGCGCCAGTTTTTAGAGGGCTTGGGGGTGCCACAGCAGTCAGAAATTGATGAACTGCGGGGACGCATTGATCGCCTAGAACGGGACCTTAGGGAGTTGAAAAATCGTTCATGGTAAAACAACGGGTGCATCGAGCCTGTGGCTGGCTCCTCTGTGGTACTGTCCTAGTAGTGGTATGGTTGGTGGCCGCTCCGATGGCGATCGCCAGTGTGCCGCGGGAGGCGTCAGCGGAGACTGCAGGACTAATGGAGAATTCAAAGGTGGTGACTACCCCTTCAGGGTTGCAATACGAAGATATTGTTGTTGGCTCAGGGGCACAGCCTCAAGTGGGCGATCGCGTCACGGTGCACTACACAGGAATGCTCACTGATGGCCGTATTTTTGATAGCTCCCGCGATCGCGGTCAGCCCTTCCAATTTCAAATTGGTGTCGGTCAAGTCATTCAAGGCTGGGATGAAGGGGTGGGCTCAATGCACGTGGGTGGTCAGCGGCGGCTGATTATTCCTCCGAATCTAGGCTATGGTGCCCGGGGTGTGGGTGGGGTCATTCCCCCCAATGCCACCCTGATTTTTGATGTGGAACTTTTGGGGGTGCAATAGGGCAAGGCATGCCCAAGCCTAAAGTCCTGTACATTTGCCGCGAGTGTGGTGCTCAGCACCTACAGTACTTTGGTTGCTGTCCCAGTTGTGGCCAGTGGAATACCCTTGATGAGCAGGTGGTTACCCCGGTAGAGACCGCTGCTCAATGGACCGCATCCCGAAAATCGACAACTCTCCAGCCCCTCAGTGCCAAAGCCTTAGGAGAGGTTAGCGAACAGCCCCAGAGCCGTTCTGCCTCTGGATTTACTGAGTTGGATCGGGTTTTGGGAGGAGGGATTGTTGCTGGCTCTCTGGTCTTGGTGGCGGGAGAACCGGGGATTGGCAAGTCTACCCTTTTGTTACAGATGGCAGCCACCTTGGGGCAACAGCAGCGGGTGCTCTATGTCTGTGCTGAGGAATCAGCGCAACAGGTGAAGTTGCGATCGCAACGACTGGGTATTGCTGCTCCTCCTGCCCTTTATCTCCTAGCAGAAACAGATTTAGACGTGATCCTGCAGGAACTCATCCATCTGCAACCCCAGCTGGCAATTATTGATAGCATCCAAGCAGTGTATTTGCCCCAACTGACCGCTGCCCCCGGATCGGTGTCTCAGGTACGGGAGGGAGCCGCCGCCTTGATGCGCTTAGCTAAGCGGCAGCAGATCAGTTTATTTATTGTTGGTCATGTAACAAAGGAGGGGGCGATCGCCGGTCCGAAGGTACTAGAACATCTCGTGGATACGGTGCTCTACTTTGAAGGCGATCGCTTTGCCAGTCATCGCCTCGTGCGTGCGGTCAAAAATCGCTTTGGTGCCAGTCAAGAAATTGGTGTCTTTGAAATGGGGGCGCAGGGTTTAGCCGAGGTCACAAATCCCTCGGCTCTGTTTTTGGGCGATCGCGAGCCAACCCCCGGCAGTGCCACCATTGTTGCCTGTGAAGGGACCCGTCCGCTGGTGGTTGAGTTGCAAAGTTTAGTTAGCCCCACCAGTTATTCCTCTCCTCGCCGCACAGCCACAGGCATTGAGTACAATCGCTTTCTGCAAATTTTAGCCGTAGTGGAAAAACGCCTAGGCGTGCCCCTCTCAAAGCTAGATGCCTATGTGGCCTCCTCAGGGGGGCTGAATGTGGCGGAACCCGCTGCTGATCTGGGGGTAGCGGTGGCGGTTGTGGCTAGTTTTCGCGATCGCTGGGTGCAACCCCAAACGGTAATCCTTGGCGAAGTGGGCCTAGGGGGACAGGTGCGAGCTATCTCTCAATTGGAATTACGGCTGCGGGAGGCGCTGAAGTTGGGATTTCGCCGGGCCATTATTCCCGAAAGCCAAGCCTGTGCGATCGCCGGCCTAGAGATTTATCCGGTGCGCCGCGTTAGCGATGCAATTGTGGCGGCCCTTGCCCCGATTGCCCCTGGAGAATCCCCCTGAGGCTTATCCTTGCCCGTCCAATTTATCCCTAGGAGGTTTGAGGCAGATACCCCATTGGTGGAGGGGCAGTGCAAAGCCAGCCGTTACAAGATACACTTCCGTCATCAGGGGACTGAGTTGCTGACACAGGGCACCGAGGCGATCGCGAAAACAGCGACCACTGGCAGAGGCAGGAACGACTCCCCAGCCCACCTCTTCGGCAACCAAAATGAGTTGAGCGGCACAGGCTTGCACACTCGCCAGGAATTCGGCAACGGTTGCTTGCCATTGATCTTGGGATTGATCTAAGCAATTGGCCACCCATGTTCCCAAGGAATCCACAAGAGCGCAATGATCAGACGGCAGATCACGCACTAGGGCAGCCAGTTCAAGGGGACATTCTCGCAACTCCCACGCAGCGGGGCGGCGGGCACGGTGCTGTTCAATCCGCTCTAACCATTCCATATCCTCTGGGGAGGCGATCGCCGTCGCAATATAAATCACAGGTTGTTTGCTTTGGGCAGCAAGGGCTTCTGCCCATTCACTCTTGCCGCTGCGAGTCGGACCGGTCACCAAGGCATGATCAGGCATGATGAGGCCCTGTTGGCTAACTCAACTGTCGCGGATCAAGACGCTCCCCTAGCCCCTCCCCAAGGAGCGAAAGACCCACTACAAGTAGTGTCATGGCCAGCCCCGGAAAGAGCGTTGTCCACCACACACCCACCGACAACCCATCCAAGGCCTGTCGTAGATCTTGCCCCCATTCTGGTACCTGGGGCGGCAACCCTAAGCCCAAGAACCCCAGCCCTGCCAAGGTCAGGATGGCATCAGCGGCATTGAGGGTAAAGAGCACCGGAATACTGGGAAGCACATTCACCAAAAGATACCGGTGCAGAATTCGGGGGGTAGAGGCACCAAGGGCGCGGGCGGCTTCGATAAAAACCTCATTTTTTAGGCTCACCGTGTGGTTGCGCACTACCCGATAGTACTGGGGAATGTAGGCAACACTGAGGGCGATCGCCGCATTGAGCACCCCCTTGCCAACCACAAAGGCCACCGTCACCGCCAGTAATAGCCCCGGTAACGTGTAGAGCGTATCCATAAAAAAGAGTAGCCCGCGATCTAGCCAGCCCCCTTGGTAACCACTGAGCAGTCCGAGGGGTACCCCCACCGCCAAGCTCAAAACCGTTGCCAGCAAGACCACCTGCAAAGCCGCTTGGGCACCAAAGATTGTGCGTGCAAACACATCATAGCCAAGGCGATTGGTGCCGAACCAGTGCTGCGGCGAGGGGGGCGCATGAATCGGAAAGTCAAGAAATTCTTGGGGGTTGGCAATCCAACCAAGGGCTTGGCCAAGGGGAGCAAGAACCGCCAGTAGCAGAAAAGCCCCACAAATGACCCCTCCCACCAGTAATAACCAATCCGAGAGGCTGAATTTCTGCCAACGGTGGTCGATCATTTCCCTATACCAAAAGACTGGCAAGTAGAGCCTTCTGGGCATGGAGGCGATTTTCGGCCTGCTCCCAAACCCGCGACTGCGGTCCTTCGAGGACACGGGCAGTAATTTCCTCATCGCGGTGAGCCGGCAGGCAATGGAGAACGATCGCCCGCGGATCCGCAAGGGCTAGGAGTTGATCATTAATTTGGTAGGGCTGAAAAATGGGTTGGCGATCGCCCGCTTCTGCCTCCTGCCCCATACTGGCCCAAACATCGGTGTAAAGAGCCTGGGCACCCTTAGCCGCTGCCTGTGGGTCCGTGAGCACAGCCACTTCACTTTTACCGCCACTCAGGGCCTTGGCTTGCGCCACAATATCGGGCAAAGGCGCAAACTGTGGTGGTGAAGCCACACGAATATTCACCCCCAAGAGGGCACAGCCCAGTAGCAGTGAATGGGCCACATTATTGCCATCGCCAACGTAGCAGAGGGTCAGTCCCGCCAATGTGCCAAAGGATTCCCGCAGCGTCAGCAAATCCGCCAAAATCTGGCAGGGGTGCTCGCGATCGGTGAGGGCATTAATCACCGGTATCCGTGCATAGTCGGCAAAAAGTTGCAGTTCTGCCTGACCATAGGTGCGAATCGCCACCGCATCCAAATAGCGATCCAATACCCGTGCTGTATCGGGCAAGGGTTCACCGCGCCCCACCTGTGTGGATTGGGGATTCAGGTCAATGACTTGGCCCCCTAGTTGGTACATTGCCACCGTAAAGCTGACGCGGGTACGGGTGGAAGCCTTCTGAAACAGCAGCCCCAAGACCTTAGGACACTGGGGAGCCACCTTGCCGATTTTCATCTGGGCTGCTAAATCCAGCAGATACTCCGCCTCTGCCCGTGAGAGGTCGGCGATGCTCAGCAAATCACGGCCCCGCAGTGTTTCCATCACAAATCTCCCCACCAAAACTGGTATCCACTCATGGTAGCAATCTCAGAGGTCTTGCCAAGGTACAAATACAGCCGTTTTCTAAAATAGGGGGCATTGAGGAACTCCCAGCCTGTTCAAAAGTGACCTTCTAAGAGGGCTATCCCTGCGAGGCTCCCAACCGCGGCTCCGTCCCCGCAAGGAGCCGTTGGATATTACTCTGGTGTCGCCAAATCACAAAAGCCCCCGCAATCACGCTAAAGCTCACAAACGGCCACGACTGGGTAAAGAACCAAAACCAAAAGGGCAAGGCTATAGCAGCAGTAATTGAACTCAGGGAAACAATGCGGCTGACCGCCAAGACCACCAGAAACACCCCAAAGGTGGCCAATGCAGTGGGGGCATTCAGGGCAAGGAGCACCCCTAAACCAGTGGCAACGGATTTGCCGCCGCGCCCGCCTAACCAAATCGGCTTACTGTGGGCCAAAACGGCAATGAAGGCGATCGCCAGCAGCACAAATTCCAACCAACTGGCGGGCACTGTACTCCAAGATTGCCCCAAAAGCCAACGCCCCAAAAGAACTGCCCCTAGGCCCTTGCCCACATCGACTAAAAACGTCACCAAGCCGGGGCCTTTGCCCACCACCCGCAGCACATTGGTCGCCCCCGTTGAACCAGAGCCATGCTCACGAATATCAATCCCCCGCAGCCCTTTCGCCAGGAGGTAGCCTGTGGGAATCGAGCCAAGCAGGTAGCTAATGAGCGCCAGCAGTCCAAGGATCAGTGCAGTGGTCACAGGAACCTCCAAAGGGGACTGAAACTACTCAAAGAAATCAGAACTACGGCTAGGACGCAACTGGGGTTCAGGGGCAAAACCCAAAAGCAAGGGATATTGCAGCAGCGACAGGCTGACTTGGGGTTGGGACTCATCAATGAGAATCAGGGGGATGTAGTCCTCCTGCTCGAGGCGATCGGCGCGAAAGGCGAGGGCATCGGCGGATTCAAATAGGGCGACCCCTTGGTCGGGGCCGAAGTCTTGGCGAGTGATTCCCAAGCAGTCCTGGAGGCCACGTCGCCAGTCTCCTAGGCGCTCAGGGGAATCAGCCAAAACCAAAACCCGCAACATCTCTCCATAAAAGTCCCGTAGGATCGAGATGATGGCCGAGGCAACAAGGATATTTTGCAACCGACTCGGGAGCGATCGCAGGGCACCCCGTCCCCCAAGATCAAAGAACCAACTTTCAACCCGCTCAGCGTGAACTTGCTCAAATGTGCGTCGCAACTGCCAAGGGGGGCCGTAGTAGTTGGGACTACTCCGATATTGCTCTAGCAAACGGCGGATGCGATCCGCTTCCTCCTGAAACCCCTCATCAAGAATTAACTTAGGGGGTGTTGTGGCCGTTTCTGCTGGGGCAGGGACAGTTTCCGCGACAGCGGGCGCCGCGGGCAGCAGTTCCATTTCCTCAACGGTGGCCGCCAACTCCTGCATGCTCTTGACGAGAAACTCCTTAAACCCCTGCACCCGAATCGCGAGTTCTTGGGAGGCACCCACAAAGTTACGGCGTAGCTCCTGTTCAATGCGTTCCTTGCGCCGTTCGAGTTGTTCAATGGTTAGTTGCAGACTTTGTTGCCGCTCTTCAAGGGACTTGAGGCGATCGTGGACCAGACGATGAAACTCGGCATCGAGGGCTTGAATTTCAGCTTTGAGGGCATCGCGCTGGGCTTTGAGAGTCGCTAGTTCCTCTGAGGTAGGTGCAGAGGAATCAGTCACTGTAGGGTCCTGCGTCATTGTGAACCGTGGAAATAAAGGCTGTGCGTGGGCAGCGTTCTTGGAGGCATTGTACTAAAGTTTTGGCGTCGAACAGAATCGGCAGAAAGTGGATATTCTTGACCTCCCGAAAATAGAAGAGCACCGGAAAGGCCGGCCAAAAGACTTGCCAGTGCTGCCATTGCTGATAGGGAAAGTGCCGAATCTGTTGGCTACCCCGATAGACATCGAGCGCGGTTGCCGTAAACTCCAAGCGTAGCGTTGCCGCCTGCACAGCCAAAAATAGGGCAAAGAGGGAAAGGGGCAACCCCAACCACCAACGCAGCCACCCCAGGGGCACACTCAACAGCAGCACACCGAGGGGGACGGCAAATGAAGGTTGAAGGCGAACAGTGGCCAGGGGGGGGTCTTGCATGGGGTTACTCCTGAGGGGGCGTCGGCTCCTCTAATTGTGGCAAATCCTTTGGCGGGGGCGCAGTCGCCTCTTCAGTGACCTCAGAGGCAGGAGCCGCTGGCGTGGGTTCAGCCCCAGCAGGAGCGGGTTGAGCAGGGACGCGCGGGCTAACAAGAACAGAACGAGTTGGACTTTCTGCTTTTTTGAAGGGATTCAGACGCTGCCAGAAGGGTTTTTGCGGTGCTGGTGTCTCTTTTTCTGCTTCAACCCTAACTGTTGGTTCTGGGGTTAGCTCAGGGGCAACAGGGGTTGCTTCTGGGGTGGGTGGGACTTCCTCTACTGCCTCTGCGGGGGGTGTGGGTGGGGATTCCTCAGCAACGGGAGTAGTGGGTGCTTCAACGACAGGCATTGCTTCTGGGGTGGGTTCTGGGGTGGGTTCAGGGGGGAGGTTGCTGGGGAGATCTGGGCTGAGGCTGCTTTGGAGATTTTTCGCCGCCAGTTCTCCCCGTAGCAGGCGCGAGAGGACATCCTTGCCATTGGGTTGATAGGTGACGAGGCGGGTAATGGGATTGTGGGGAGAGGGGATGCGCTGACCATTGCCATCCAGAAGTTCGAGCCGCACCCAGTTATCCCCCGGCTGCAGTCCAGTGAGATAGTAGGCCTGCCAGCGATCGACCGTGAAGGATTGACCATTGATCGTGCAGCGCACCTGCCAGCCTTTCTCATTGTTTAATTGCCGATCCAACGGTAGGTTGCTGAGATAAAAGTCGAGGAGCACGGGTTCAGCACCATAGGTACCGCTGGGCTGATTGTAGGTGAGCAGGGGAAGACTGGCAGCTCGAGTGTCCTCATCTGCGGTGTAGAGATGAAACACGGTTTGAGCGTAGGCAAGGGGGTTTTTGATGCTTTCGCCCCAGGGGTACACGACAAAGGCCCGCAGCAGGTGGGTACCCGGCTCAAGGTTAGTAAACTCAATGGGGGTGCTCAGGTCATAGACACTGCGGCTGGGCAGATCATCGAGCACCACCTCCACATGGGGCCCCAAGCCTGTGCGCTGATCCTGAAACAGGCGTAGCCCTTCGACACTGAGCTTGACAGTGACGTTGCGACTTTGGAGTGTTTGGTTGACTTCGGGGGTGAGAATTTTCAGCCGCGGCTCATAGCGATCGAACCAATCTTTCATATCCTCAATGGCCACCGGCGCCGCCACCTCTGCTAGGGAGCCACTGGATTTTGCGGCGGCGATGTCCCCGCTTGACCACAGGAAAATGAGGCTGAGAACCAAAGCGATCGCCCGTTGCCAACAGACCTGCCAACCCTTCATGCGCACCTCAGATGGTTGTAGTACCAAGGACAATTTTCGCAGACGGGCTGCCCACTTCCGCAATCAATTCTAGGGGCTGTAGATCACATGGCCACTGCTAAATTCCCGCACTTCGCCATTAGTGAGGCGCAGCTGCAATGTCCCGCGATCGCTAATTCCCACCCCGATGCCCTGCCACCGCTGTTCTCCTTGGACAAGAGTGAGCGATCGCCCCCGCAGAAAGTCTCGCTGTGCAGCCACCCCCGCCCCCTGGGACCGTTGCCAACACCAAAGAAGTTCAGCACGAATGGTCGCCAAGAGGTCCAAGTCTGTGGGTACTGCTTCCCAAGGATCAAGAAGCTGATGAAGACTCATGGCTTGGGGCAGGCCCATGGCCTCAACATCTACACAGCGGTTCAGCCCCACCCCCACCACCAACCAAGGGGAACAGCGTTCACAGAGAATTCCCGCTAGTTTCTTGCCCTGAGCCATTACATCATTGGGCCACTTCAACTGCAGGTGGCGATCCAGCGCTGGCCGCAGCCCACTCAACGCCCGCATCACCGCTATCCCCGCTTGGACACTGGGAGCAACGATCGCTGGCGAATCGGGCAAAATAAAGGAGGCCGTCAACACTCCCTGCGGGGATTGCCAAGGGCGGTTGTACTGACCGCGCCCCCGTGTTTGGGCCTGAGTATAGATGACTTGGCCGCCATAGAGGCGATCGGCATGGTGCAAGGCCCATGTATTTGTGCTCTCACAGGTCTCTAGCCACACCAACCAAGGAAAATCCATAGCGATCTACCCGTGCACTGAACTAGATGGCTCAATGAGTGCCTGCAACAGTTCTGGTTGCGGAGCCGTCCCCACCCGTGCACAAAACCCCTGCGGGATCTGGTGTAGCCACTGGGCCAGTGCTGCATAGCCTTCGCGAAGGGTTGTGATTTTCGCAGCAACAAAATAGCGATCGCCACCCTGGGGAGCTAGAACGAGAATATGGGCCCTTTGGCAGTGATTCAAAGCAATTGCAATTTGGCTACCCCTAATCTCTGTTGGTGCGGTTTTCTCAATCATGGCGGCCAGTTCCTCTAAGGTAGCGGCGCCATCGTGATCGTCAAGGAGCCATGCTAAAGTATGAGCCAAGGCCGTAGGTTGGGCGATCGCCACCCATTCGGGACTGAGCAGAACCCCATAGGTTGCCAGGCCGTGGTGGGAACGCTTTTCAAAATTGGCCATCACCACAGCACCGGCAGGAAGATGCTCCCGTAGGCCAAGAGGCGGTTGATTGGCCCTGCCTTGGCAATGAAAGACACAGACGATCGGGTTTTTGCAGACGTAGCGCAAGTATTCCGAAAACTTGACCATCCCCAACAGCAAAATGTCAAAGTTGGGCAGCAGGGCGTGCACTGCCCCTTGGACTTTAGAAATTTGGAGAGGACAGGCAAAGGCTGTGGGAAGAGAGGGGATCATTTGGGGGGCAAAGGGGACAACGGGCCACTGGACTCAACGCCTGTTCCCAACCCCTGAGAAGAGGTTTCCCTGGGGGCGGAGCGGTTAACCAAGACAGGATAGGGCGAGGCATGATTCAAGCTCGAAAGACTTGGGCAGGATCAAGGCGCATCACTTTTTGCACTGCCAATAGGGAAGCACTGACACACATGGCCACGGTGGCACTAAAAACGGCTAAGGCAAGTTGAGGGGTAATGATGATTTGGATGGCACGAGCTTGCATGGTCCACATCCCCAGCCCCCAGCACAGGCCTAAACCGGGCAGATAACCCAGTACGGCCATCCACAGGGCTTGCTCAATAATAATTCGATACAAGTACCCGTCAGCAGCCCCCATCGCCTTGAGGGTGCCATACTCCTGTAGGCGATCGCTCACAGAGGAATAGAGAATCTGACTCACAATCACTATCCCTACAACCATGCCCACCCCTGCCCCTAGACCCAAAATGAACCCCACACTGGTACTGGCCAACCAATAGCGCCGGGTCATTTCAGTCAGGGCGGCACGACTGAGCACTTGATAGTTGGGAAATGCTGCCCGCAATCGCTCCTGCACCTTTGCCAAATCCTCTCCTGGCTTTGCTTTAACCATGACATAAGTGATGCGGGTACTGGGGGACACCAACGGCAAAAATTCGGGTACCGGTTCACTGGTATCAAACCGCGGGAAGTTCAAGTAAAGGTTCGCAGTTTCCAGCGAGGTAAAGACATAGGGGCTAGAGACAATTGATTTAACACCGCGCGTCCAGCCAATGACCGTCGCTGGGTAGTTATTCACACGACCTTTCTCCCCCAGAGCCGTGAGGGAAAGGGCATTGAGATCAATGCGATCCACGATGACACTGTAGGGTTCCTCTAGCTTCCTTAGGGCTGCACCAGCAACTGTCGTCAAAGGCAGCAAGGTTCCTGTCGGCTCAAGACCCACCACTTGCACTGGATCGATCGCCTCTGTCTCTGAACGGCGCCACACGGCCGACTGCATCAGGAGTGGCTCTGCAGCCGCAACCCCTTCAACTGCTTGGGCATCAAGGACAGCTTGATACTCAATGGGCAATGTCAGGCCAAAATAACGCAGCTCATTCGAGGCAATCCAGAAATCCGCTTGGCTTTTGCTCACCAAGAGAGTGGCGGAGCGACTAAATCCCTCAAGGAGTCCCGTTTGAATAGTGACGAGACTGACAGCAAAGGTGATGCCCAGTTGAGCAACGAGAAAACGACTAAAGTCTTCTAAAAGATTTTTCCGAGCAAGGGAGACCATTTCTTTATCTTAAGTTTTAGCTGAACTCGTGTCTAGGTGTTTTTAGCTAGTTGGAGCGCAGAGGTTGGCGATCGCCTTAACAAGCCCATCAGAAATCCTTGGCTAAAAACTCAACTGGCACCTCTTGTGCTTCGGGCAAGTCAAGAGCAACCTGAATCTGCATAGAACATCGGATTGCGGGCTAGCAAATAGAGGTTGTCATACTCCCATAGCTCCGACCCTGCAGCGTGAGACGTTGCTGCCGCCGCGTCACAATTTCTGCCTTATCAATCGGTGGCGGGAAAGACGACGCTCTATAACTTGTTAGTGGCAAAGAATGCCATAGTGGAAGCTAGAGGGTAGGTTATTGATGTGGGTAATGTAATACAAAGTTTATGCTCTTGGATTCAGATCTTCTTAACCTCTAGATGGCTTTTGAGTTTGCTCCTTGATCCAATTCAAATAGGTAGGAGAACCAGCAATGATGGGCAGGGCAATGATCTCTGGGACATCATAGCTGTGTAATGCCTGCAGGCGATCGCGCACCTGCTCAAATAAAGCGATGCGAGTTTTAATGAGCAATTGCCATTCTGGATCGCGATGCACCGCTCCTTGCCAACGGTATATTGATTGAACAGGTAGAATCTGCACACAGGCAGCCAGGTGCTCCGCCACCAGTTGATCGGCTAAGGAGAGTGCCTCAGCTTCCGTAGCTGTAGTAGCAATCACTACACAGTACTCTGCTGCCGTTTCCAAGCCTGCGGTCCTCACGTCACAGTGTCAATGACGTCAATCATATCTTGAATTAATTGGGCAGTGAATGTTCTGATTACTGGGATTGGTCTATGGACAGGGCTTGGGGACACCGCGATCGCTACCTGGCAGCGCTACTGTCAGGGCCAGACAGCCCTCATAGCCACCCCTGAAGGACTGGTGGGGGCAACGACCTTGCCCGTCGAGAAAATTATTGAAACGACTACGACTCAAGCCCTCAACGATGCAAAATTAACAGCTCCCCTAGGCAGTGCCGCGGTAGTGGTCGGCTCCAGTCGCGGTTTTCAAGCCCAGTGGGAAATATGGTTACGACAGCCTTCCCTTTCGCGAGAAACATGGCTACAAACCTTGCCAGCAACTGTTTCGCAGCAGGTCGCGCACATTGCCGGCATTCAGGGGATGGTGCTCAATCCCACCGCCGCCTGTGCCACGGGAATCTGGGCGATTGCCCAAGGGGCACTCTTGATTGCCCAGGGGTATTGCGATCTGGTGTTGGCTGGAGGCGTTGAATCCGCCATCTCCCCCTTAACCTTGGCCGGCTTTCGCCAGTTGGGGGTCTTGGCTCAGGAGCGGGCAGCTCCCTTCGATCGCCAGCGGCAGGGATTTGGCTTGGCGGCCGGTGGTGCCCTCCTTGTCTTGGAATCCCCAGAACGAGCGCGATCGCGAGGTATTGAACCCTATGCCCGAATTGCGGGGGTAGGTCTCAGTGCCGATGCTGAGAATATGGCTGCGCCCAGTCTCAACCA
The DNA here is from genome assembly GCF_025999095.1 of Thermosynechococcus sp. Lineage (NCBI taxonomy): Bacteria > Bacillati > Cyanobacteriota > Cyanophyceae > Acaryochloridales > Thermosynechococcaceae > Thermosynechococcus > Thermosynechococcus sp. The sequence continues at coordinate 1,377,403 of NZ_AP024678.1, forward strand.
AACGGGTGCTCTCCTAGCGATTCAAAAGGCCTTGGCTCAGGCAGAGCTAACACCGCGCCAGATTGACTGTATCCATAGTCACGGTACGGGCACGCGGCGCAACGATGCCGCCGAAGCCGCTTGGATTCAAACCCTTTTTGGTCAAGGGGTTGCGGTCACCAGTCATAAAGGTGCCCTTGGGCATACCTTAGGGGCTGCTGGCGCGATCGCGGTTGCCCTCTCTTGCCTGTCGTTGCGGGAACAGCAGATTCCTCCCTGTGTTGGCTGTGAGGCTCCCGACTTTGACCTTGACATTGTCCAAAAGAGCCGCCCTGCTCCCTTAGGATACATTCTCTGCTGTAGCTATGGCTTTGGCGGCCAAAATGCCGTGATTGTTCTGGCGCGTCCCTAGGAGGAGGCGGTCACCACCGTCGCTTCAGTAACCCCAAATTTCTGCATGATCGTTTTGGCCATTTGTGGGGGGGTGAGCCCCAAGTCAGCTTTTGATTCATCGGGACTGGCGTGCTCGACCAAGATATCCGGTACCCCCAAACGCAGCACCGGCACCAAAATATCCGCCTCCTGCAGTGCCTCAAGCACCGCCGAGCCAAAGCCCCCCATCAGGCAGCCCTCCTCCAGAGTGACCACACGGCCAATTTGTTTTGCCAAGGGTAGAATCAACTCCGTATCCAAGGGCTTGGCAAAGCGAGCATTGATCACGGCGGCACTCATGCCGTGTTCCTTGAGGATTTCCGCCACCTGCATCGCCGGATAGACCATTGAGCCGTAGGCTACTAGGAGAACATCTTCACCGGAGCGCAAAAGCTCTCCTTTGCCAATTGCAAGGGGTTCCCAGCCCTCCTCCATGAGGGCGACACCATAGCCATTGCCGCGGGGATAGCGCAGGGCGATCGGTCCCTCGGTGTAGTTGATACCGGTTACAATCATCCGTTGCAGTTCCGCCTCATCCTTGGGGGCCATCAGCACCATATTGGGTAGGCAGCGCAAATAGGCAATGTCATACATCCCCTGGTGGGTAGGGCCATCGGCACCGACAATCCCCGCCCGATCCATGCAAAAGAAGACCGGTAACTTTTGGATGCAGACGTCATGGATAATTTGGTCATAGGCGCGCTGGAGGAATGTGGAGTAAATTGCCACCACAGGGCGCATGCCCTGGGTGGCCATCCCCGCCGCCATTGTTACCGCATGCTGCTCGGCAATCCCGACATCAATGTACTGTTTGGGCAGCCGTTTTTGCAGAATATCCAAGCCGGTTCCTGTAGCCATGGCTGCCGTAATGCCCACAATGCGCGGATCATTTTCTGCAAGTTTCGTCAAGGTTTCGCCAAAGACCTTGGAGTAACTGGGGGGCTTGGGTTTGCTAGAGGGTTTGGCCTTACCGGTGACCAGATCAAAGGGGTTTTGGGCATGGTAGCCCACTTGGTCCTTCTCGGCGATGGCGTAGCCTTTGCCCTTCACGGTGGCAACATGAACTAGCACCGGACCAGGAATGGTGTGGGCATGCTGGAATGTGGCAATTAGTTCCTCCAAATTATGGCCATCCACAGGGCCTACATAAGTAAAGCCTAATTCCTCAAAGACAGCGCCCACCTTAGGAACGGCAAGGCGCTTCATCCCCTCCTTGATGCGCTGCATCTCCGGGGTCAGGTTTTCACCAAAGAAGGGGATATGCTTAAACTGCTCTTCGAGGTTATCGGTAATAAATTGCACCTGCGGTGAGAGGCGGATTTTATTCAGATAGCGGGGAATCGCCCCCACATTGGGGGAAATAGACATTTCATTGTCGTTGAGCACCACCATCAGGTTGGTGTGGGGCAGGTGGCCGGCATGATTAATGGCCTCTAGGGCCATGCCCCCCGTCAGGGCGCCATCGCCAATAATGGCCACTACCTTGAAGTTTTCCCCCTTGAGATCGCGGGCGATCGCCATCCCCAAAGCTGCCGAAATACTCGTGGAGGCATGACCAGCCCCAAAGTGATCAAAGGGACTTTCCCGCCGGTTTAAGTAACCGGCAATCCCCCCTTTTTGGCGCAGGGTGTGGAAGTTGTTGTAGCGACCCGTCAACATTTTGTGGGGATAGGCTTGGTGCCCCACATCCCAGACCACGCGGTCTTTATCTAAATCAAGGGTTTGGTAGAGTGCCAGGGTGAGTTCAACAACGCCTAGGCCGGGCCCGAGGTGGCCGCCGGTCGCCGCTACCGTTTCCAAATGTTTGTCGCGAATTTGGGCGGCAATTTGAGTCAATTGGGCAATGGACAACCCATGCAACTGGTTGGGATGGGTGAGTTCACTTAGGTGCATAAAAACCCGACCTCGCAAGATACCTTGTGGCGATAGCTGAACGCTGACCACAGAAAAACTATCTGTTGACTGATTCTAGCAAAGCGCCCCGCTCCAGTCAGGGATTATTTTGCCCCCAGACGTGTAAAAAGCCGCCGTAGTCACGAAACGATTGATCATATTCAAGGTGATTCCCTAGACGTCACTCAATTTACGAATCTCGGCAGTGGATACCCCTGACCTCCGCCTCTGGCCTCAGTACCCTGTCCTCGAAGGTGATTAGTTCATCGCGATGTCCCTCCAGGGTCAGTTGAGAACCAATCTCATGGGGCTGCAACCAAACCCTCACGGTTTCTAGCCGCTGGGCACCGCGCCAGTAAAACCAGGGGGCAATGGGGGCAAGGCCAATGAGACTAAAGGCCAGAATGCCCCCCTTGGGAAAAAGCACAGTTAACACCAGGGCAATGGCTGTGGTACTGGCAACCGCTAGGGCAAAGAGCAATGCGGCTACAAGGGGACTGGCGGCAACCTGTCCCTGAAAGGTCACTTCAGTGCCATCGGCACTCACGGCGTCGAGGCGGTAGCCGCGCTGCTGAAAATACTGCTTAAGGCGGGGGGCAAGTTCAGTGATGGGCTGGGCAATGAGCCATTCTTGGGTTTCAATGCGTTCTTTGGTGGAGGCACGAATAAAAAAGACAAACCCAATTGCCAACAGGCTAGTGAGCAAGAGGGTAGAAGGGTAAATCAGGTTGCTAGACATGAGACCTTCAGGGGGGTTGTTTGCTGGGCTATCTATCCCTATTCTCAAGCATCTATCGGGGGCTGCAAAGAGATATTGCAGTGCGATCGCGGCCGACGGTTCTGCGGAATACTAACCCTTAGCCATTGTTGTTGTCTTAACTTTAATCATGCGTTCATCATGCGTTCGCAAGCTTCTCCCCGGGATATTCGGGCCCCCCGCTCCCCTAGGATGGTGCTGCGTTCAGAAACCGCCTTTGCCCTGTTGCTCTTGGCGAGCGACTTACTGGGGCTGGTGCTGGCCTGGAAGCTGGCACTGCAACTGAATCGCTTTTATGCCCCCCTTCCCCCTGATCTAGCCACTTGGTACTGGTGGGGGTTGCCTAGTGTCTTTTGGCTTTTTACAGGGGGTCTGTTGTTTTTGGTTGCCCTGAGTGGGCTTTATCACCCGCGGGGACATTGGAAAAATTATTTGCGCCTAGCCAAGGTGTTGAGCTTGGGCTACTTGTTGGCGCTGGCGATCGCCTACTTCTATGATCCAAAAGTGGATTTGCCGCGCTCACTGTTTTTTAGTGCTTGGGGCCTAAGTGTGGTCTTGGCGGTCGTCCTGCGGCTAGGGGTGAGTTTAGGCTTCAAAATTTGGAGCCTGCGGCAACCGATACGGGCCTTTCTCGTGGCGCCCCCAGAGCGACAGGAGTACCTCAGCACGCTGCTGGCACAACGCGCTAACTACAAAATTGTCGGCACTGCGATCGCCAGCACGGCCAACGAACCGGCAACCCTCGCTGCGATTCTCAACTGCCAAGCCCAAGAGGTGGTTGTCGAGGGATTGCCCCCAGCTCACCTGGCCTCTACCCTCTATTGGCAACTGCGACAACATGGCATTGCCCTGCGCCTAATCCCCTCTAGTGTGGAAATGCTCTACCGCCGCGGCACGCCAGAAATTGTGGCGGCTTTGCCGACCCTACGGGTGGATATGACCTACCTGCAGGGCTGGGAGTATCGGCTGAAACGCTATTTGGATGTGATTTTGGCCCTCATTGGCCTTGTGGTGCTGGCGCCCCTATTTATCGTCGTGGCGATCGCCATCAAACTCACCTCCCCAGGGCCTGTCTTCTTCCGCCAAGAACGAGTGGGACTCCATGGACAGGTCTTTCAAATGTGGAAATTTCGCACCATGCGTGCCGACGCACCGCAACTGCAAGCCCAGTTGGAGGCACAAAATGAGGCCGCTGATGGCATTCTGTTCAAAGTTAAAAACGATCCGCGTCGCACGCGCCTCGGCAGTTTTCTGCGCAAAACCAGTATTGATGAACTGCCCCAACTGTTTAACGTCCTCTGGGGAGACATGAGTTTAGTCGGACCCCGTCCCCTACCCCTACGGGATGTTGCCCGTTTCCATTCCTGGCATCATATTCGCCATCAAGTGATGCCCGGTATAACGGGCCTATGGCAAATCTCTGGTCGCTCCCAAATTGCTGATTTTGACGAAGCAGCACGCCTCGATCTTTACTACATTGACAACTGGTCTTTGAATCTGGATTTAGAAATTCTTGTGGAAACTGTGCGTATTGTCCTCGTTGGTAGCGGTGCCTACTAGGGATGGCAAAAATTGTGTCGCCAATAATTTTTCTACCTGCTGCGCCGAGAGGGGACGGGCAAAGAAATAGCCCTGCCCATAGTCACACCCTAGGGTCTTAAGCAGGCCATACTGTTCGCGTGTTTCAATGCCCTCCGCCACCACCTTTAGGCGCAAGGAGTGAGCCAGTATGAGAATCACCTGCACAATCGTGGCCGAGGCTTCCTCACAGTTGAAGTTGGCAATAAATGAACGATCAATTTTTAGCGTGTCAATGGGAAAACGGTGTAGATAGCTCAGGGAAGAATAGCCCGTGCCAAAATCATCCATATAAATGCCAATGCCCATAGCCCGAATTTCCTCAAGAGCGGCGATCGCGACGTCCTTGTTATCAATGAGAACCCCCTCAGTGACCTCAAGGCGCAATCGTGGCGCCGGAAACCCTGTTTCCGCTAAAATAGACTTTAAATTGGGCAGCAAATCTGGCTGTTGAAAATGACGTCCACTGAGGTTGACACTAATAGTCAGCTCACGGCTCCAGGGAAAGACCGCTGCCCAGCGCTGCATTTGGCGACAAGCTTCGGTCATAACCCACCAACTCACGGGTAGGATCAACCCTGTTTCTTCGATTACCGTCATGAATTGGCCGGGGGCAATGATGCCCCGTTCAGGATGTTGCCAGCGCAGTAGTGTTTCAAAACCAACAATCTTGAGCGTTGATAGATTAACAATTGGCTGATAGTAAACCAAAAACTCCTGACGTTCTGCTGCTCGGCGCAGGTCTGTTTCCATTTGCATGAGAGCGACCGTCTGGGCGCGTATCCCCATACTGAATACTTCATAGCGAGCCTTACCCAGAGATTTGGCCCGGTACATGGCTGTATCGGCATCCCGCAGCAGATCCTCAGCCCTCTGACTGTCGCCACTTGGAAAGGCAATGCCAATACTGGCACTGGTAAAGATTTCATGGCCCTCTACAAGGAAAGGGCGGCTCAAGGCCAGCAAAATCCGTTCTGCTGCCGTCATCCCTTGGGCTGGAGCGGTTAGGTCCGACAGCAGAATCGCAAACTCGTCGCCGCCAAGGCGCGCCACTGTATCCTCAGCGCGGGTACAACTGGTAAGTCGTTGGGCAATTGCAATCAGCAGCTGATCGCCTGCGCAGTGCCCCAAGCTATCGTTGATCACCTTAAAGCGATCCACATCCAAAAACAACACGGCAAAGAGGGAGTGGGGACGCCGCCCACGACGGGCGATGGCTTGATTCAGGCGGTCCATAAAAAGCACTCGGTTGGGTAAACCCGTCATGGCATCGTGGAGTGCATCATGGAGCAGTTGCTCCTGAATCCGGTGGTATCCCGTGACATCGGTCATGGAGCCGGCCATGCGGTAGGGCTGGCCTTGCGCATTGCGCAGGGCTTTCCCCCGCGATCGCATCCAGCGGTAGTTGCCATCCCGGTGCCGGAGGCGAAACTCACACTCGAAAAGGGGACGCAGACCCAGCAGGTGCTCCTTCAGATGCTGTTGCAACTGTTTTCGGTCCTCGGGGTGGACCCGACGCCACCATTCCTCAATCATGGGTTTGAGGGTACCGGCCGCTTCACCCACCAGCGCCTCCCAGCGGGGAGAATAGTACATCAAGCGATTGCTAATATCCCAATCCCAAAGGCCATCATTGGCCGCTTCGGCCGCAAGGGCGTAGCGCTCCTCACTAATACGCAGCGCCAATTCTGAGCGCTTGCGCTGGGTAATGTCGGTGAGGTAGCAGCGAATTAACTCGCTGGCAGGCAACAGATGAATGGTTGCTTCATAGGCGCGATCGCCAATGTTAATTTCTTCAACGGAGAATCGTCGCTTTTCTAACGACCAGTTTTTGAGCCACGCCAGCAGGGGATGTTCTTCATCCATCAACTGGGGCAACTCTTGAATGGCTGCCGGATTGAGATAGGTGAGTTGGCCGTCGAGGGTAAGCTCAATAATCGGGTAGGGGCTGAGTTCTGGAAAAGATGACAGCCGCAGCAGTTGCAGGTCTGTTGACTCAGGTCCTTGATTGCCAATCAGGGCCTCCTTAAAGAAACCCACCTCCTGGCCCGGAATGCTGAAGGCTGCAAGAGCATGGGTATAGCGCTTGAATCCTGAGTCGGAAATATGGGCGATCGCGTGGTAGCGGGCGCGCACAGCACCGCCAAAGACAATTACATCGCCATGCTGAAGAATGTGGGACTGGCAGGGCTTGCCATTGACAGTCAGACCGTTGACGCTGCGCCTTCCTTGGAGGTCGCCATCAATGAGGCGAAAGAAAAAATTACCACTGCTGGGATCTAGCACCCGTAACAAAACCGCGTGCTGCCGGGAAATCATTGGCGACTTGAGCACAATCGTATTGCTTGGATGGCGCCCAATGGTATAGGTGCTGGCTTTGAGGTGAAGGATACGCCGACCCTCCTGATCTTCAATCACGAGGAGATGGCGCCACTTCTTCGCCGGATCAGAGCTCACATCAATAGCCTCGACAAATTGTCATGGGGGAACGGTTTTCACCGCAAACTTTCTAGTTGAACCAGTATTCCCAATTAAACCAGTATTTGATGGAAAAACTGATTTGCTATTCTTAATTTGCTATTCTACGCTCTAGGACTTTATCCCGCTTACAAAAAAAAATTAAAGTACTGCATTTTATTGATAACATAAATTAAACCGGAACACTTCTTAAGATAGAGTCATCCTAACTTAATTTTCTTTGTCGCTTTGATCATGGCTGTCTTTCTCCCACAGCACTATCCATTGTGGCGATCGCTCTACCTTGGTATTTTATCTACTCTCCTGCTATGGTTGATCCCACCCTCCCCGGCAAGGGCCATGACCCCCAAGCACTACACCGAATTGACCTTTCCGCCGTTAGCAGAGATACAAGTACCGGCCTATGAGCGCCGTCAGTTGAGCAATGGCATGGTGGTCTATCTCCTGGAGGATCACGAGTGGCCGCTAGTGCGGGGAACTTTGATCTTTCGGGCAGGTAGTCGCTGGGATCCCCCCGCGCAAGTGGGTTTAGCAGAAATCAGTGGGGAGCTGATTCGCACAGGCGGCACCCAAGCCCACCGGGCTGCTGCAATTGACGAATGGCTGGAGGATCGGGCGGCAGCCATTGAATCCGGCGTCGGCAAAAGTTTAGGACGGATTAATTTCAACAGCCTCAAGGAGCACAGCGAGGCAGTACTGAACCTACTGGCGGAAATGCTCCAAGCCCCAGCAGTAGAACCAGAGCGCTTTGAATTGGCGATTCGGCGCCGCCAGGGAATCATTCAACGCCGTGATGATCAACCCAATGCCCAAGCAGAACGGGAATTTTACAAGCTGATTTATGGCGCTGAGAGTCCCTACGCTCGCACTCAAGAGCTAGAAACACTTGCCAACATTACCCCTGCCGATGTGCAGCAATTTTACCGGACCTATCTGGCTCCCTCCCGCTGCATGTTGGGGTTGGTGGGCGATTTTGATGCCTCGGAAATGGGCGATCGCCTGCAGGCCATTTTTGGCCCATGGCAGGATCCGCCGCACTTACCACCACTTCCTCCCTTGCCACCAGTGACGGCCGATACCTCCCCAGCAACGGTGGTGATTCATCGCCCCCATCTCTCCCAAAGCTACATCTATACCGGCCAATTGGGGGGAACCCTCAAAGATCCAGATGTGTTTACCCTCTATGTCCTCAATGGCGTTCTCAATGGCTTTGGCGGGCGTCTTTTCAACGAGGTGCGATCGCGCCAAGGGTTGGCCTATAGTGTCTATGCCGCTTGGAGTCCGGAATCTGACTATCCGGGGGTGTTTTATGGTGTCGGCCAAACCCAAACAGCGACCACAGCCAAGTTTCTCAGCGCCCTCCGCCAGGAAATTGAGCGATTGCAACAGGAACCTGTGGGCTCAGCAGAACTGAATTATGCCAAGGACAGCATTCTCAACTCCTTTGTTTTTAATTTTCGCGATCGCCTGCAAATTCTGAATCGCCTCCTGCGCTACGAATACTATGACTTGCCGAAGGATTTTATTTTCCGCTATCAGCAAGCGGTCAAAGCAGCAACCGCCGCGGATCTGCAGCGGGTGGCACAAACCCACTTAAAGCCAGACCAGTGGCGCACCTTGATTGTGGGCGATCGCGTCCCCTGCCCAACGGCTGATTGCCAATACCGCTCCCACCCATAATTGTCATCCCCTTTGGGGAATTGGGCGTGTCACCGACAACCTCTGGATTAAGACCTGGATTAAGACAAATTGGTCATAGGGATGCAGCGTGCTGGCGATACCAAGCAATGGTGCGTTCTAAGCCCTCTTTCAGGGAAATGCGGGCGAAAAACCCAAAGGCCTTTTTAGCTTTGCTCGTGTCAAGGCAGCGGCGGGGCTGACCATTGGGTTTATCGGTTTGCCATTCAATTTCACCGTGAAAGTCCATCAGGTCGGAGATGAGAGCCACCAGCTCCCTAATGGTGATCTCCTCCCCGGTGCCGAGGTTAACAGGATCGGGATCACTATAGGCCTGGGTAGCCATGACAATGCCGCGGGCAGCATCTTCCACATAAAGGAATTCCCGGCTAGGAGTGCCATCGCCCCATACGGCAATCCGAGCATCCCCCTGTTGCTGGGCAGTATGCACTTTGCGAATCAAGGCGGGAATCACGTGGGAACTCTCAGGATCAAAGTTATCTCCGGGGCCATAGAGGTTTACTGGCAGGAGATAAATGCCATTAAAGCCATACTGCTGCCGATAGGCTTGTAATTGCACGAGGAGGGCTTTCTTAGCAATGCCGTAGGGAGCGTTCGTTTCTTCGGGGTAACCGTTCCAGAGATCACTTTCTTTGAAGGGAACCGGGGTGAATTTAGGATAGGCGCAAATCGTCCCCACACAGACGAATTTTTCCACGCCAGCCCGATAGGCACAGTCAATCAGTTGTGCCCCCATGATCAAATTGTCATAAAACAGCTCGGCGGGCTTGGCTTGATTGAGACCAATGCCCCCCACATGGGCAGCCAGGTGAATGACAATATCTTGGCCTTGAACCACCGCTTGACAGGCAGACAGTTGCCGCAGATCGTAGTCGCGCGATCGCACCACCGTAATGCGCTCAGGTGTTGCCCCGGCTGCTTGTAATTGCGCTACCACGTGGCGTCCCAAAAATCCCGCCCCCCCGGTGACCAGAATTCTTTTTTGACTTAGATCCATGGCTAGTCTGCCTTACTAATAAACTGCCGCTGGGCAATGAGATCCAGGACGGTGTCGGAGGTGGTTTTGGGAGTGGTTCCTTGAATCCCCACGGCATGGAGATCGGCTTCCACCATCAGGGCCACCAGCTCAGGAAATGTAACCGAGGGCTGCCAACCCAATACTGTTTTTGCCTTAGTGGGATCTCCCAAGAGTAGATCCACCTCCGTGGGACGTAGATAGCGGGGGTCAAATTCCACGTAATCCTCCCAGTTCAGACCCACATACCCAAAGGCCAGCTCAAGAAATTCCCGCACAGAGTGGGTTTCCCCCGTGGCCACCACATAGTCATCGGGTTGCTCCTGTTGCAGCATCAGCCACATGGCACGCACATAGTCTTTGGCGTAGCCCCAGTCCCGTTTGGCGTCTAAGTTGCCCAAATAGAGCTTGTTTTGCTGGCCAGCCACAATGCGGGCAACGGCACGGGTAATTTTGCGGGTCACGAATGTTTCACCCCGCCGTGGACTTTCGTGGTTAAAGAGAATGCCATTACAGGCAAAAAGGTGATAGGCCTCGCGATAATTGACCGTTTGCCAATGGGCATAGACCTTGGCACAGGCATAGGGACTGCGGGGATAAAAGGGTGTGGTTTCCCGTTGCGGTACCTCCTGCACGAGGCCAAACATCTCCGAGGAACCCGCCTGGTAAAATTTCACCTGTTTGCCGCTGCGCTCTTGGTACTCGCGAATGGCCTCTAGGAGCCGCAGGGTTCCCATGGCAACAGTTTCAACGGTATATTGGGGGGCATCAAAGCTTACCCGCACGTGGGATTGTGCCCCCAGATTATAAATTTCATCAGGTTGGCTAAGTTCGATAATGCGTCGTAGGGTGCCGCCATCGGTGAGATCGCCATAGTGTAGGCGCAGAGTAGCTCCCTCTTGGTGGGGGTCAACGTAAATGTGGTCAATGCGATCAGTATTAAATGTGGAGGTGCGGCGAATAATGCCATGCACTTCATAGCCTTTCTCTAGGAGCAGCTCACTGAGGTAGGAGCCATCTTGGCCAGTGATACCCGTGATCAATGCCCGCTTGCGATCGCCCATCCGCTATTGCCTTCCTCCTAAACCCGTGCGTTCTGGATAACCCACCGCCCGCCTTAATGCTGCTAAAGAGCGATTGTAGTTCAAAATCGCTGCCAGGAGATTGCCTTGGGCTTGGGTCAAATTAGTTTCGGCATTAGTCACTTCCTGTTGAGTCCCCACCCCCGCTTGGAAGCGCAACCGCGCTAGGCGCAGTCCTTCAGTGGCTTGGGTAACGGCAGTTTGGGCAGTGGCAATGTTTTTCTCATTGGCCTTGAGATTGATGTAGGCTGTTTCCACCTCAAGGCGAATGCTGTCCTTTTGGCTGGCATACTGTTCCTCGGCACTGGCTGCAAGGGCTTCTTGACGAGCGGCACTCGCTCGGGCATTGCCACCATCAAAGAGGGCTAGTTGCATTTGCAGCCCTACCCCATAGCCAAAGCGAGGGCCTAGATCATCTGTGACTTTGTCTAGCATATTGCCACTGGCAAAGAGACTGAGTTGAGGCCGTGTAGCAGCTAGGGCCACTTGACGATTGCTCAGGGCAATGCGCCGCCGCAGCAGTTGCTGCTCTAACTCCACACGGTTCTGATAGGCAAGGAGAATACTGTCCTCAAGGGAAAGTGACCATTTCGCAGCGGGTTCAACGCGCTCAGCAATCGCCACGTCCACCATCTGATTCACATTCAATCGCTGTGCCAACTGTCGCCGGGTCGTGATTTCCAAATTGCGCGCTTGATTCAAGTTTTGCTGAGCATTGGCAAGATTCACCTCGGCAGTTAGTACGTCCAAGAGCGTGCCAATCCCTGCTTGCTCAAAGGCGGTCGCATCCCGCAGGGTCACGTGGGCATTGGCTACGGCTGCTTCAGCGATTTGTACCTGCACCTTGGCCTGTTGCGCCAAATAGTAATCGTTTGTTACATCAAGGATCAGTTGTTGGAGTTGGCGTTGTACCTCCAGTTCACTGAAGCGCACTTGGTTGCGAGCCGCTTGAATGGCCGCCGATCGCCCGCCCCCAGCAAACAGAGTATAGTTCATCACCAGCGCTGCGTTGGCAGTAGCACCGGCAGTGGCACCAAAAAGGTTAGTGAAAAAATTTCTGTAATTTAGTTGATTCACGGGTGCCAAGGTAATTGGGGTAACGTTGGCGGGGGTTGCAGCTTGGCTGGCACTGTTTTGCAGTTGCTGGAGTTGCTGTTGCAGCTCAAGGTTTTGCTGATCTGAAAATGCCCTTAGTTGGGGGCCTTGAAATCGCTGTTGCAGCCGTTGCACCTCAGTATTCAAAAGAGTGCTGGCAGCCAGTTGCTGAGCCAGAAGCTGTTGCTGAGCCTGTTGCTGTTGCTGTTGTTGTAAAGAGAGCTGCTGCTGAAAGTTGAGGGGGAGGTAGGCGGGCTGGCCGCCGGGGGTAGTATTTTGGCCAATGCTAGCTTGAAATGTCAGGGTGGGATAAAGCTGGGCTTGCACCTGTCGCAGTTGGGCCCGTGCCTGTTGTAGTTGTAGCTCACTAATTTGGAGGCCAATGTTGTTGCGAATGGCCACCTCAATCGCTTGCTCTAGGGTGAGGGCCTGATTGAGATCAATCTTGAGCGTCTCAGGAAGCGCCAGTCTATGGAGATTGGAATGGAGAGGCGTGAGGGTATCTAGCGCTGGCGGCGAAGATGCCTGTGCCAGTGGCGTCGTTGGAGGTGCAGCTTGAGCGAGGCTAGGCAGCGTTACAGGGGCGAGGGCCAGGAGTCCCGACACGAGTATTTTTTGGGGCTTCAGGGCAAGATCATTTAACATGCGAGCTTAGACGTGCAGCCTGCTCAACTTAGCCACGGTAGAACTGCCCCTAAGCACTGGTGAAGATTGCCAGCATCCAGTCATTTGCTTCACTCCCACAACACACACCCATTCGCCAAAACTCTAACATAGATTCCCGCTGGCGATCGCGCCCTAGAGGCCACAGCCCCATGAGGATTGAAAATAGGGAGAAAATCGATCTAAAATAGAGAACCTTCACAAAGGAGAGGTGGCTGAGTGGTCGAAAGCGGCAGATTGCTAATCTGTTGATAGGCAGGTAACTCCTATCCGAGGGTTCGAATCCCTCCCTCTCCGTTAAAGAATCCGCTAAAGAAAAAAGAAAATGTGATCCAACCAATAGCTGACACTTATCCTTTGTGACCCCTCAGCAAGGCCTGAAGGGGTCAAAGGCAGGAGATAATACATTCACATCAACAGCTTTAGGATAAAACAACGATGACCACTGACTTAATAATAACGATTCTCCCCGGCATGACCGTGAAGGTAATCAACCCCAACGATACCTACTACCAATTCCAGGGGATTGTGCAGCGGGTTACCGATGGCAAAGTCGCAGTGCTCTTTGAAGGCGGCAACTGGGATAAATTAGTGACCTTTGAGATGGGCGAGCTGGAGCCGGTGCTCAGTACCCCCAAAGGGAAAGCGAAAAAGTAAACGATGGTGTGGCGATCGCCTCCCCTCCAGCCCTTTGCTGAGATTGTCCAGACAGCAACGGATCACTGCATTGCCCAGTGCCATGAGCCCGCCACCCTAGATTTTCCGGCTGTGCCTGCCCTGGGCAGTTGGGTGCGCATCCCAGAAGGCGAGCGCGTCATTTATGGCGTTGTTGCCTACGTGGTCACAGCCCCCATTGACACAATTCACCGGGCTACCGCCTTGGGGCTATCCCTAGAGCAACTACGGCAAGAGCAGCCCCATATTTTTGCCATGTTGAAAACCGAGGTCACGATCGCCATTGCCGGCTTTCAGGAAAGGGAACACTTTTATCGCCATTTGCCCCCCCACCCACCCCAAATGCACCAGCAGGTCTATGGGTGTCCCCCACAGGAGGTGATTGCCTTCAGTAACACATTGACCTTTTTGCGAACCCTGTTGACCCTGCGCTATGGTCCCGGTGATGCCCTAGTAGCCGCAACCCTCCGTTCCTTGTATCAACTCCGACAGCGCGATCGCCAGTGGCTAGTGCAGGCAGCCCAATACCTGAACCAACTCCTCAAAGATGACTACGATCGCCTGCGGGGCATTATTGAGCAGTTATGATAGCCGGCAAGACAAAAGCCGCCCCAGTTGCCAGTAAAACAATGATTTCTAGGCCGACTAACAGAGGACTGGCAGGTTTAAGCCTACCGCCCCGCCACCAGTTCCCGACCGGCCGATCCTCGGGGCGGATTGCAAAACTGAGCATGGAAACTAAAAGTAGCCGCCCCCCGGCCTTTGCCCCGAGAATGAGGTGAGCCAGCAAACTCAGGAGCACCACACTCCAAGCCGCTAAATGAGCTAAGTACCAGCCTCGATTGAGCTCGCCTGCGGGCAACCACTCCTCTTGCATCATCCGCCCCGTGATCAGGGCAAACGTGACGGCCACCAGCATTAGGGTATTTGCTAACCGATGCCATGCCCGCCAGTTTCCTTTAGGGAGTTGCGGCAACGTTTTCTCCTGTACCAGGCGGCGATCGCCCCAATGGAAGCAGTAGAGGGCAAAGAAGGGGAATAGCAATAGCAAGACCAGGGCAATTGTACCGTGGAGGCCTTGAATATCGGGAATCTTTGGTAGGGGCAGTGCTCCCCAGCGGCCATCGTAGGTGTTATAGACCCAAAACCCTGACAGCAGAGCAAGGAGCACCAAAATCGCAATTACCCCATGGGCAAGGCGCAGTGAAAGGGGTTGATAGGGAATAGGTTTGGCCATCGTTATTGACAACTAGGGTGTAATTGCTTGACGAGGCGATCGTACTGCTGCGTTTCCGCCCAATCAAGAATTTCCCGTGCCCGCAGCACCGGTAGTGGGTGGGTCAGCTGCGCGGTCTGTAATTCTTTGAAAAGCCCATACCAGCCCCGATCGGCCGCCTCATAGTCCCGCGCTTGGGCAATAAAGGCGTCGAGATTCAGGCGATCGCTCCACTGTGGTGAACCTCCAGAAAGTTTCATCAGAACTGAAGCAACAATACGGGGGTCGCGGGTCACCAATAGGGCAGCGCGATCGCAGGTGAGTTCAGCACAGCGAAGCCAATGTAGCAATTGCATTTGCAGTCCCTGGGCCAAAAGCAAACCCCAAGGAGACAATTGACTGGTGGCCAACAGCAACAGGTTGGCGATGGTCAGATAAACCCCATGCTCACATTTGAGGTGACCCAACTCATGGGCTAAGACCGCTTGTAATTCCTTGGGTGTCAGCAGTTCCACCAGCGCCGAGTGCAGGACCACAAAAGGCTGTTTGCCCTGCATGGCAAAGGTGTAGGCATTGGCAACGGGGTGTTGTTTGAGATACAACTGGGGAGGCTCTAAGCCTAAAATACGACAGGCTTCGAGATGGAGGGCGTAAATCTCTGGCAATTGCCGCTCACTTAGACGCAGACTACTGCCAATGTTCTCAAGGTAAAAGGCCTGCTCCGCCACCGAACCTAAGAGCGATCGCACGAGAATATCTAACCCCGGCAGTTGTTGGAGTGCTTGGGTAGCCTCGCGATCGCGGGGATGACGAAATTGATCAGCCCTGAGGCTGGCAGATGCTGGAACAGGCATGAAATAGTAATTTTTACTTTGACCCCTCCACTGCCAATTTTAGAGTATAGCGCAGGCTTCCTGCACCGCTGTAAAAACGTGGTGCTGGGCGTGATCTCCGACTTGAGACCCCCCAAAGCTACAGCAAGTGCGTCTGCCGCCCACTACTGAATCGGGGGCCAACTCCTACCGTAGCCTTCTTTAATCAAGGGAATTTTCGTTAGAAGGCGTCCTCCTCCTCATCATCATCCCCATAGTCATCGTCCTCGTCTGCCAGTTCATCCTCCTCATCCTCAACATCACTGCTGGCGAATTCAAAATCGCGAGCCCCTCCCGTAATCTTTTCAATCACGTGGGGTGCGGTTTCATCATCAATGAGGACATCTTCACCGAGATCAGCAGTCACATTGACCGTCATCTTTGGTGATTCGGGTTCGGGGCTGATAACGTGGGTTTGACCCAGGCGATCTTCACCCTCTTCCCACTCTTCGTCGCCGTTGCTACTTTCCTCGTAGCTATTGAAGCCGGTGCCCGCGGGGATGAGACGGCCAATGATCACGTTTTCCTTGAGTCCCCGCAGCCAATCGGACTTGCCTTCAATGGCCGCTTCAGTGAGTACCCGTGTCGTCTCTTGGAAACTAGCGGCTGAAATGAAGCTGTCGGTATTCAGGGAGGCCTTGGTAATCCCTAAGAGGACAGGGGTATATTGGGCGGGTGCACCACCGGTAAGCGCCATGGGTTCGTTGGCTTGTTCCGCCTGGCGCAGAGTCATGAGTTCACCGGAGAGCAGGATGGTATCGCCCGCATCGTCAATCCGAACCTTGGAGGTCATCTGGCGGACAACCACCTCAATGTGTTTATCGGCAATCTCAATACCTTGGCTGAGATACACCGACTGCACCTCGTTGACCAAGAAGGATTGCACCTTCTCAAGGCTAATTTGGGCAGCTTTGAGCAACCCTTGGGGTTTGTAGTACTCAAAGTAAATTGAGAGGATGTCGTGGGGATCCACAGGACCATCGGTGAGGGGGTCAGCAAGATTGACCTTTTGACCATCCACCACCAAGGGGTTTTGACCCGGCAAGACAGGGTATTCCTGAATCGTGCCATCCTCTTCAATGACTTTGATCTCTACGCTGTCGTCACTGTTGTAGGTGACTTGACAGGTGCCGGGGCGCACCGCCAGCACGCATTTTTCCTTGGGATGGCGAGCTTCAAGGAGTTCTTCAATCCGAGGTAACCCCTGAATGATGTCACCCGTTTTCGCCCGCTCAAACACCAACAGCGCGAGGTTGTCCCCCCGTTGCACAAGGTCGCCCTCCTCAATTTGCAGCACTGCCCCTGGCGAGACCAGGTAGGGACGGGCTAAGCGCAGGATCACGTGGTCATCGGCCACTGCCATGACAGCGGCGGTTTCGGGAGCAGTGACCCCCTTGGCCAGTTCATCGCCGGGACGCACCAGATCGCCAACTTTGACGGTGGGCTTGGCACCATTGGTCTCTACCCGCAGGCGATCGCTCTCCGTAACGACCAGAATGCGGCGAACAGATTCGCCACTGCGCAGGATCCCCTGCACCTCACCCGCTTGCTTGGCTTTAATGTCCGTGCGGGCAACGACAGCACCGGGGCCAATGTGATCACCATCTTTGACAAGAAGGGAGGTAAAGGTACTCCCTTGGGTTTGATCCGCAGCAATGTCACGGCGAATAACCAAGGACTCCAGAATCACCAGTTGGAGGCGCTGGGCTTCTGGATCCACGTCATCCGTGACAATTTCAATGTCAGCAGCCAGTTGTGGGGCTTCGCTGCCAATTTCAAGGACTAACTGCGTCCGCAGCAGATCAACGCCATCAACGGATTTGACCCGCTCATCGTGTTTGTAGGGCAACCGCTGTACGGCCCGCAGGCGAATCGACTGCCCTGAACTATCACTGGAGTCTTGACTGGGTACCGATGGCTCATCAGGAACGCTAAATTCTTGAACAGGGCGCAGCAGAATCGCTGGTCCTTCGGGGGTGTCCTCCAGATAATCCACTTGCGAGAGGGTTTCGACCACAAGGCCGGGGAGGACCTCCTCACCGGGACGGGCCAACGTGCCATGCTTTAGCCGTGCGGCTTCCGGATCATCCACAAGGTGAAGTTCACCGGGCTTGATAATAATTTCCCGCAGGATGTCGTTTTTCTGGATGACTTCGACAACACCGCTGTTTTGACAGAAGACATCCTTGACAACCTCCGTCCCCGCTTCGACGTATTGGTTGTCCTCCACCATCAGCAGGGAAATATCCTTGTTCACCTCATGGGTTTCTTCGGGAATCCACAGGAGTGTCCCCCCTTTAAGGACTTCATAGCCCTGCTTGGCTTTACCTTTTTTGGCCACTTCGATGTCGGCGTATTTGAGGATACCGCCCGTTGTGGTGTGGTAGCGATCGTCAATCAGCTCAGCTACTACTTGACCATTGGCCACTTTGGTGCCGGGAGCTGCCTTCAGGGAAAAGCGCTGGCCAGTGGCGGTTTCAATAATGTAGTGCTCGCGTCCCTGCTGCGTTTCCTTGAGCACCTTCGCTTTATCCAGCATCACCGAAGCGGTAATAATTTCCACCTCGCGACCGCCTTTGCTGTCCTGTTGTTCAGGGAGACGCACCACACCTCCATGCTCGGTTTTCACAGTGGTTTCCGCAAGCACGGCCCCCGCTGCAATGCGATCGCCATTCTTAACAACCGGCTCAGCACCAGGGGGCAGATTATACACTTCCCCAGACAGTACCCAAATCAACCCACCTTTGGGGGCAATGCGCGTTGTAGTGCCTTGGCGATCGCGCTTCTCCTCCGCTTCGAGGTTGACGAACTTCACTTGACCCGCCAAGTCCGAGGCCACATCCTTAGTTACTTTTTCCGTGGACTTACGGACACTGCGGGAGGCCTGTGCCACTTCCGCCAATAATTGACCCGCTTCGACGGTTTCGCCATCCGCCACCAGCACAATTGACCCTTGGGAGAGGTCGAATTCTTGACTTTGCTGAGCGCCTTTGATCACGAGCTTGCCAGCGGTTTCGACAATAAAGGCATCGTCACCGTGGCGAGTGCGGTAGGGACGTACCCGCAATTTCTTGCCGTACTGCACCGTGCCGGCAAAGGGAGCGCGCTCTTGGCGGGCCACTTCGCCGGTAAACACCCCGCCGGTGTGGAACGTGCGCATCGTCAATTGCGTCCCGGGTTCGCCAATGGATTGAGCAGCAATAATGCCCACCGCTTCTCCCATATCCACCAGTCGGGCATGGGCCAGGCTCCAGCCGTAGCAAAGACGACACACAGAGCCAGTGGCCTCGCAGGTGAGGGGCGATCGCACCACCACTTCTTCAATACCAGCCTCAACAATTTTCTTAGCGATATCAGCGGAGATGGCTTGATTTTTGGCCACCAGCACTTCGCCCGTTTGCGGATGGCGGACATCATTGAGCACCACCCGACCCAAAAGACGATCCTGTAGCGGCAATACCTTATCCCCTACCGTCATACTGCGCAGCGTAATGCCTCGCTCCGTTTCACAATCCTCTTCGCGGATAATCACATCTTGGGAGACATCCACCAAGCGCCGGGTCAAGTAACCGGAGTCCGCCGTCCGCAGGGCCGTATCCACCAGTCCTTTGCGCGCACCGTAGGAGGAGATAATGTACTCCGTCACCGTCAGGCCTTCGCGGAAGTTGGTTTTAATCGGCAGGTCAATGATTTCTCCTTGGGGATTAGCCATCAAACCCCGCATGCCCACTAACTGGCGCACCTGCGAGAGGTTCCCCCGCGCCCCGGAGAAAGCCATCATGTACACGGAATTGAGGACATCGGTATTGCGGAAGTGCCGCACCACCTCATTTTTCAGTTCTTCGTTTGTGCTGTTCCAGGTGTCAATCACCTTTTGAAAGCGTTCCACCTCCGTGATTTCCCCCCGCGAGTAGCGCTCCTGAGCGGTTTTAATTTCCTTTTCTGCCGCTTCGAGGAGTTCCTGTTTTTTGGGGGGCACAAGCAGGTCATCGACACTGATGGAGACACCGGCACGGGTGGCATAGTGAAAGCCCAGGTCTTTGATTTTGTCGGCCATTTCCGCTGTGCGGGCAGTGCCAAAGTTGCTAAAGGACCAAGCAATCAGGTCCCGCAAGCCTTTTTTGTCAATGATGCGGTTAAAGAAAACAGGCTTTTTCTCAGTCATGGTGTTGGGGTCTCCCAAATTAACTGGCTAGGGCTTCTTGAATCGTTTGGTTGTAGATAATGCGACCGGGTGTGGTGCGGATGTATTGGGAAATCCGTTGACCGTTGGCATCCTCCTTGATCCGACGCAGGGAATACTCCAGCAAACGGGAACCATCTGCATAGGTCGTAATCTGGGGTTCACTGGTGTCGCCATCCTCGACCTCACCGTCGTAGCGGACCCAGACAAAGGCATGGAGAGGCAAGTGCCCCTGTTCGTAGGCCATGACCACGTCTTGGAAGTTGGCATAGTAGCGATCGCTATAATCTGGCAGCTTGGGATTTTCTGCCGTCAAGTAATAGCAGCCCAAAACCATATCTTGGCTGGGGGTAATAATTGGCTTGCCCGTAGCCGGCGACAGGATATTATTCGAGGCTAGCATCAGCATCCGCGCCTCCGCCTGGGCCTCAATCGAAAGGGGCACGTGCACCGCCATTTGGTCACCGTCAAAGTCGGCGTTGAAGGCAGGACACACCAAGGGGTGCAGTTGAATCGCCCGCCCTTCCACCAGAATCGGCTCAAAGGCCTGAATCCCCAAACGGTGGAGCGTCGGCGCACGGTTGAGCAGCACCGGGTGACCCTCAATGACCTCCTCCAGCACATCCCAAATTTGCGGATCATTGCGCTGGATCATGCGCTTGGCCGCCTTAATGTTGTTGACAATTTGTTGGCGAATCAAGCGGTGAATCACAAAGGGCTGAAAAAGTTCAATCGCCATTTCCCGCGGCAGGCCACACTGGTGCATTTGCAGTTTTGGCCCGACCACAATCACTGACCGACCGGAGTAGTCCACCCGTTTCCCAAGCAGGTTTTGACGGAAGCGTCCCTGTTTCCCCTCAATAATGTCGGACAGGGACTTCAGAGGACGGTTATTGGCACCCACCACCGTGCGACCACGACGACCATTATCAATCAGGGCATCCACCGCCTCCTGAAGCATTCGCTTCTCATTGCGGACAATAATCTCAGGCGCCAGAATCTCTTGTAGGCGGGCGAGGCGGTTGTTGCGGTTAATGACACGGCGGTATAAGTCATTGAGGTCAGAGGTGGCAAAGCGCCCGCCATCTAACTGCACCATTGGCCGCAGATCCGGTGGAATTACGGGAATCACGGTCAAGACCATCCATTCCGGCTTGGCGCCAGTGGCAATAAAGTTATCAATGACCCGCAGGCGCTTGATGAGCTTGGCGCGTTTTTGCCCCTTAGAGTTGAGGATTTCCTGCCGCAGTTGGTCGGCCTCCGCTTGCAAATCCAAATCCCGCAGCAGGCGTTGAATGGCTTCAGCCCCAATGCCCACCTCAACACCTTCTAGCTCCGAGTCCTCCCTATAGATTTCCTCTTCGATTTCCTGCCACTGATCTTCACTCAGGAGCTGCTTGTAGCTGAGGCCAGGGTGATTGCCTGGATCCAGGACTACATAGGAGTTGAAATAGACAATTTGCTCCACATCCCGCAGGGGCATATCCAGCAGGATTGCCATGTAGCTGGGAATCCCCTTCAGATACCAGACATGGGTAACTGGGGCAGCCAACTTAATGTAGCCCATGCGATGGCGGCGCACCCGTGATTCGGTAACTTCAACGCCGCAGCGCTCGCAGACAATGCCGCGATGGCGCACCCGCTTGTACTTACCGCAGTGGCACTCCCAATCCTTAGCAGGGCCAAAAATCCGCTCGCAGAAGAGGCCATCCATCTCCGGTTTGAGGGTGCGATAGTTAATAGTTTCTGGCTTGGTTACCTCGCCCACCACTTGACCGTTGGGGAGAGTGCGCTGTCCCCACTGAATGATGCGCTCGGGTGAGGCTAGAGACACTTTTACATAATCAAAGCGTTGCTCGAGTCTGGGCATAAGCTCACAAATCCTTTGGCAGTAAATGGATCAGGGGGGCGATCGCCCCCAAACAAGCTGACTCAGTTCTGAGTGTTTAGAATGTCGTTGCCCCTTCTTTGTCGTCCGTGTCGTCTAGGGCACTGTAGTCAATAGTGGGTCGTGCCGGCGTACGGCGAGGGCTGACATCCACCATCAAATCCACCTCGGGGTCAGGTTTCATTTCGCCATCGTCCTCAAAGCTGGGAATACTGGCCTTGCGCACAGAAATATCTAAGCACAGGGATTGCAGCTCCCGCATCAGCACCTTAAAGGACTCGGGCGTGCCCGGTCGTGGAATGGATTGCCCCTTCACAATGGCATTGAGGGCTTCATTGCGTCCTTGCATGTCATCGGACTTGACCGTCAGTAACTCTTGGAGAATATAGGCGGCACCATAGGCCTCCAGTGCCCACACCTCCATTTCGCCAAAGCGCTGACCACCTTGCTGGGCTTTACCACCGAGGGGCTGTTGGGTAACCAAGGAGTAGGGACCGGTGGAGCGGGCGTGGATCTTATCGTCCACCAAGTGGACCAGCTTCAGCATATAGGCCATCCCCACTGTCACTGGTCGGTCAAAGGGTTCACCCGTGCGGCCATCATAGACGACCATTTTGCCGGGATTCTCAGGGTTAAAGACCCAATCTTGACCCGTGACGTCTCTGGCCTCTTGCAGTTTGGCATGGACTGTTTCGCGGGATTTTTCCTTGCCGTGCATTTCATCAAAGGGGGTAATTTTGAAGCGACGACCAAGGCATTCTCCAGCCCAGCCCAAGAGACACTCATAGACTTGCCCCACATTCATCCGTGAGGGCACCCCCAAGGGATTGAGGACAATATCCACAGGGCGACCATCGGGCAGGAAAGGCATATCCTCCACCGGCAGAATGCGGGAAATAATCCCCTTATTGCCGTGGCGACCAGCCATTTTATCCCCCACTTGAATTTTGCGCTTCTGGGCCACATAAACCCGCACCACCATATTGGCGCCGGGGGGTAGCTCATCCCCTTGCTCACGGGTAAAGACGCGCACATCGACAACGCGACCTTTTTCACCATTGGGCACCCGCAGGGAGTTATCCCGCACATCCCGCGCTTTTTCACCAAAGATGGCACGCAGCAGTTTTTCTTCGGGGGGCTGATCCGATTCCCCTTTGGGGGTGACTTTACCGACCAGAATATCGCCTGCCTCTACAAAGGCACCGATGCGGATAATGCCGTTTTCATCCAATTGCCGCAGGGCTTCTTCAGAGACGTTGGGCACTTCGCGGGTAATTTCCTCAGGACCGAGTTTGGTTTGCCGCGCCTCAATCTCGTATTTCTCAATGTGGATAGAGGTATAAACATCCTCTTGCACCAGCCGTTCGCTAATTAGGATGGCGTCTTCGTAGTTATAGCCTTCCCAAGGCATGTAGGCCACAAGGATGTTCTGGCCAAGGGCAAGTTCACCCCCTTCGGTGGCAGAACCATCGGCAATGACTTGTCCCGCTTGCACGCGATCGCCCACAAAGACAATCGGCCGTTGATTCAAGCACGTATCTTGGTTGGAGCGCTGGTATTTTTGCAACGTGTAGGTAATCTCAGGGCCATTATCCGTTTTGACGCGAATTTGATTGGCATCCACATAGCTGACCACGCCATTGGTCTGGCTGAGAATCACCATGCCAGAGTCCCGGGCTGCTTGGGCCTCTAGGCCGGTACCCACCAAAGGACGCTGCGGGCGCAACAGGGGAACGGCCTGCCGCTGCATATTAGAGCCCATAAGGGCACGGTTGGCGTCATCGTGCTCTAGGAAGGGAATCAGGGATGTAGCCACAGAGATAATCTGCACTGGCGAAACCGCCACGTAGTCCACCTGATCAGGGGTTGTGGTTGTGAAATCTTGACGATAGCGCACAGGTACCACATCACCAAGGATGTAACCGTTTTCATCGGTGGGCACATCCCCCGGCGCCACCCGCTTATCATCCTCTTCGTCAGCCGTCATGTAAATAGGAGGCTGATCCTTGAGGACGCGACCATCTTTCACGGGATAGAAAGGCGTCTCAATAAAGCCATATTCATTGACACGGGCATGGGTAGCCAGGGAGCCAATCAACCCAGCGTTGGGGCCTTCAGGGGTTTCAATGGGGCAGATGCGGCCATAGTGGCTAGGGTGAATATCCCGCACAGCAAAGCCTGCCCGCTCCCGAGTGAGACCACCGGGCCCTAGGGCACTTAAGCGCCGTTTATGGGTCAGTTCCGCGAGGGGGTTGGTTTGATCCATGAACTGGGAAAGCTGGCTAGAGCCAAAGAATTCCTTAATGGCGGCCACCAAGGGCTTCGGATTCACCAGTGAAGTGGGCGTCAAAGAATCCGTGTCAGACACCGTCATCCGCTCGCGAATAATCCGCTCTAGGCGATTGAGGCCAACGCGCACTTGGTTTTGCAGCAGCTCACCGACAGAACGGACACGGCGGTTGCCCAAGTGGTCAATGTCATCAATCGTTCCCAGGTCAAACTCTAGGTTGATGAGATAATCAATGGCCGCAAGAATATCCTCGGGGGTGAGAATGCGCACCGAGTCAGGAATATTTAACTGCAACTTGCGGTTGAGCTTGTAGCGACCCACCCGGCCAAGGTCGTAGCGCTTGGGATCAAAGAAGCGCGACTCTAGCAACTGTTGTCCCCCCGAAACCGTGGGCGGCTCCCCTGGACGCAGTTTTTTGTACAGTTCAATGAGGGCGTCTTCCTCAGAGAATTTGCCTTCTTTTTCAACGGTTTTTTGGTAGTACTCGGGGTGACGCAACCGCTCTAGGATTTCGCTATCGGTTAATCCCAAGGCCTTGAGGAGAACATGCGCCGAGAGCTTACGGGTTTTGTCAATGCGTACCCACAGCAGATTGTTTTTATCAGTTTCAAATTTCAGCCAAGCGCCCCGGTTGGGAATCAGGCTGGCATTGTAGGTGCGGCGACCATTTTTGTCGGTTTCTGATTTGTAGTAAACACCAGGACTGCGGACAATCTGGTTGACAATGACGCGCTCTGCACCATTGATAATAAACGTCCCGCGATCGGTCATCAGGGGTAGATCCCCAATGAACACATCCTGGTCAATGATATTGCCGTTTTCTTTGTTAATGAGGCGAGTTGGGACATACATTTGCATTGAGTAGGTGGCATCCCGCCGCTTGGCCTCATCTACGGTATACTTTGGCTCCTTGAGTCGGTAGTCTTTGGCCAAAAAGTGCAACTCAATTTTGCCGGTATAATCAGTAATAGGGGAGAAACTCTCTAGCTCTTCAATGAGTCCTTCTTCAAGAAACCATCGGAAGCTGGCCCGCTGAATCTCGACAAGGTCTGGCAAGGTAAAGGCGGGTGGCGTGTAAATCTGATTACTAGCCATGTATATCCTCTAGAGGGTATCGCTAAAACGCGGATCTTGCATCATAAATAAAGAGGCGTCGCCCTGTCAAGCACACCAAAAGCTCCGCCAACGGCAAAAGGTGCTGCCGCAGACGTCTAGCAAAATGAAGCTGTTGAAAACGAGAAAAGTTGACAGGTGCCACTGCCGCGCTTGCAAGCTGCTACCTCTGACGATAACACAGAGTTGCTACGTTTCAGCACTAGGACACGGAGAGGAATTGGAGCTGCTACCCCATGAGTCCAGTTTCCAAGGTTGGCGAGCAATGAATGGTTCGACAGCTTGCTGTTTTCCTTTGGGTCTATAAAGGGCAATGAGGGCTCTCTGTTGGGAACCTAAGGGAGAATCGGCGAGTTTCACCGCTGCAGCCTGCCCTGGGATGGCGTTCTTAGGCAGAAATCCCAAGGGTGGTTTCTGAGAGGCGGCCATCTTCCATGTGAATAATGCGATCGGCAACATCGAGAATACGGTTATCGTGGGTTACGATTAAAATGGTGCATCCCTGTTCACGGGCAAGGGTGCGCATAATTTCCACGACATCGCGACCGGATTTTTTATCGAGGGCAGCCGTAGGTTCATCGGCAAGCACAATTTTTGGATGTCCCACTAGAGCGCGGGCGATCGCCACCCGCTGCTTTTGCCCTCCCGACAGTTCATGGGGATAGTAGTCAAGGCGCTCTCCAAGGCCAACGGCACAGAGCATTGCTTCCACTCGTTCTCGGACTTCCTGTTGACTCAGGTGAGGTTGCAAATCGAGCGCCATCTGCACATTTTGGCGAGCCGTCAAGGCATGGAGAAGATTGTGGCCTTGGAAGATATAGCCCGTTTGTCGCCGGATTTGAATTTGCTGCTCTTTGGTGGCATGCCGTAGTTCCTGACCAAGCACCCGCAGACTGCCTTCCTGAGCCGAGCGTAGGGCACCAATCAGCGTTAGAAGTGTTGTTTTACCCGAGCCCGAAGGCCCCGTCATAATCACAATTTCGCCCGCCTCAACCCGAGCATGCAGATCAAAGAGAATTTGCTTGCGCAGTTGCCCCTGACCGAAATAGTGATTGAGGCCTTGAATGTGGATCACTGGCTCCATAGCACCATCCTAGAAAATATCGGCAGGATCAGCTGCTTGAATCCGCCGCATCGCGATCGCCCCCGAAAGGGTACACATCAGCACCGTCAGTGTAAAGACCAAACTGGCCCGCTCCACCGTCATTCCAATCTGGCAGGGAGGTGGCATTGGCAATAACGATATACAGTAAAAACGAAACGATAAAGCCGGGCACATAGCCCATACAGGAGAGAATTAAGGACTCCTGCATCACCACGCCATAGAAGAAGACATCGCGATAGCCCATTGCCTTGAGGGTGGCGTACTCGGCGAGGTGATCCGTGACATCGGTGTAGAGAATTTGATAGACAATCACTGAGCCAACGATAAATCCCATCAGGGCACCGAGGGAGAAAATAAACCCGATGGAGGTACTCTTTTCCCAGTAGCTGCGCTCGAATTCAGCAAACTCCTCGCGGGTCAGCACTAGCACATCATTCCCAAGGGCGGCGTTCATCCGCCGTGCCAGTGCCTTTGTATTCACCCCCGGCCGCACCCGCACGAGCCCCACATCAATCAGCCCCGGATTGCGTTCCGGGAACAGCCGCAAAAAGTTCAAATCGCTCGTGAGCAAGTTACCATCGGCGCCAAAGTTGGCTCCCATGCGAAACAAGCCTGCCACGGTGATTTTGCGGCCCGAGACTTCGGTTGTCACCTGCTCGCCGCTTGGCGGTATAGCTCTGGAATCGGGCCAAACTCAGCGCGGGATTGGGCATCAAAAAGAACGTGATCCGCTAGCTTAACGGCATCCTGCCAGTGGGGGGTATCGGAGACGGCAATGGAGACAGCCATCGGGTCCACCCCGATCACCATCAGTTGGCGTGTACTTTTTTTAATGGGATTGCGCCACAGACCAAAACTGAGGTAAAGGGGAGAAACAGACTCGACCCCTTCAAAGCCCGGCTGCTTGGTAGAGTCGCCGCCGTGGGAAGCTGCGCATAGCAATCAGCGCCGTGGATTGCGGACTAATGAGCACAATATCGGTGTTTAGGCTCTCGTGGAAGCGCACTGCTGCCTTGAAAGAGGGCATCGCGAAAGCCAAACTGCATCAGCATGAGTACGACCGCAAAGGCAATGCCCGCGATCGCCACTAAAAGACGAATTCGCTCGCGAATCAGTTGTAACCAAGCCAAGGGAATTGCAAAAACCATCCTGGCACCTCAGCGCGGATCAATCGCCACTTCCACTTGCATATTGGTCAGCCCTGCCACCGGTTCACTGTTATCAAGGCGAATTTTAACTTCCACAACCCGGGCATCTGTTTTTGCCGCTGGATCGGTATCGGTCACGTCATTCTTGGCAACCATCAGACCCACTTGAGCCACACGGCCGGAAATGGGAGCCTTGAGGGCGCTACTGCGGATTTCAGCCCGCTGCCCGACACGGACCCGGGGCACATCGGTTTCATAGACTTCAGCAACGACATACATTTGATCGGTGTTGCCCAGTTCCAGAATCCCTCGTTCGTTAATGTTTTCGCCAGCACGGGTGTGGATGCGCAGCACGCGGCCCTGGCGCGGCGCCCGAATAATTGTTCGTTGGAGGCGGGCTTCTGCCACTTGCAGATTCTGTTGCGCTGAGAGGAGTTGCACTTGGGTTTGGGCGCGGGCGAGATTCGCCTGAGCGGCGGCAATCTCAGCCGTTGCTGTGGCCAGTTCTGTACGCCGTTCCTCCTGCAAGCGAACGAGGTTAGCTTCAGCGTTGCGCAGTTCTTCCTGGAGGCTGCGGACGCGGACGGTGCGATCGTCGAGATCCTGTTGCGACACTGCCCCATCGGCAAAGAGTTGGGCAAAGCGCTGATATTCCCGATTGGCGGTTGCGAGTTCCGCTTGGATACGTTGAATGGTGGCCTGCTGGGCGGCAATGGCGGCAATGGCGGGTTCGTTGGCGCGATCGCGCCGTCGCTCGGCTTCGGCGTTAATTTGGGCAAGGGCTAAGCGGGTTTCGGCCTCATAGCGTAGGCGGGCTTCCTGCAATTGACTGGCGGCCAAGTCTGCGTTCGGCTTTGCGCTCCGGGTAGGTATCTAAATAGGCAAGGGGTTGACCGGCAACCACGCGATCGCCTTCGCGTACCAACAACTGTCCCAATCGCTCCGTCATCGAGGGGGCACTCACCGCCACCACTTCCCCTTCCGGCTCGAGTCGACCAAGGGCGGTAATGCGATCGCTGATTGGGTTGGCTAGGGCAGCTTGAATTGCTTGTTCCTCACGGGCTCGCTGCAGCTGCTGCCAATAGTTCCAACTCAGGAGTAGGCTCCCTAATCCGATGGCGATCGCCCCCCCGATCAGCCATGGACGACCAATTTTGCTGAGAAACGGCTGTCCCATGGGACGACCTCGTCAATCAATGCAGTGCAATCAGCGCTAATTAAGCATTACTTAATAGTATAGACATGGAAGGTTATTAAGAAATGCTAAGGTCGCCGACCACAGGATTGCCAAAGGGCTTGCCGTTCTGAGGGCAAAATTTCCCGCCATTGTCCGGGGGCAAGGTCGCCCAATTGCAAGTTGGCGATCGCTACCCGTACTAAACGCAGTGTGGGAAATCCTACCGCAGCCGTCATGCGGCGGACTTGGCGATTGCGCCCCTCCCGGAGGGTCAGACTGAGCCACTGCGTGGGAATATGGCGGCGATAGCGAATGGGGGGATTCCTTGGCGGCAAGGGGGGGTCCTGATCGAGTACCTCGACACGAGCGGGTCGCGTGCGATAGCCTTGGATCACTACCCCCGCTGTTAATTGGGTCAGGGCTGCTGTATCGGGTTCACCTTCCACCTGTACCCAGTAGGTGCGCGGATGACCATAGCGAGGATCCGTCAAGCGGTGTTGTAACCAGCCATCATTGGTGAGCAGAACTAGCCCTTCACTGTCGTAGTCTAGGCGGCCAGCGGGATAAACATCAGGAATAGGAACGTAATCTTTGAGGGTTGATCGCCCCTGTTGATCTTGAAACTGGCACAGAACCCGATAGGGTTTGTACAAGAGAATATAGCGATAATTCATGGCTATGAAAAGTTTAGCCGCGACGCCGTTTTACCTCAGTTTATGACCTAGTAAAGACTAGGGGGGAATGCTAACTGCAGACTTAGAAGTTTCTGGCTCAAGGACCAGTTTACTGCCGCCCGCAGTGTTGATTCCCAAATGTTTTGCAATTGTAGATCACAAAACAATATCGGCAGTCACCAACGTCGCCGCTAAACTAGAACTACTATAGCACATCTACTCTGGGGGCTAGCTTTAGATATCGAGGTTCTCTAGCGCCAACTGTGGGCCATAGGTCTCGATAAATTCGCGGCGAGGTGCCACGCGATCGCCCATGAGGATTGTAAAAATGCGATCCGCCTCAGCGGCATCGTCAATCTCCACCCGTTTGAGAATGCGGGTTTCTGGGTTCATCGTCGTTTCCCACAATTGCTCTGGCATCATTTCCCCTAGACCCTTAAAGCGTTGGATGGTGTAGTTGGCATTTTCTGGGAAGGAGGCAATCTGCTGTTGCAGCTCGCGATCGCTATAGCAGTAGAAGTGCTGGCGGCCCCGTTCCACTTTATACAGCGGTGGGCAAGCAATATAGACAAACCCTTGGTTCACTAACTCCTGCTGGTAGCGGTAGAAAAAGGTCAACAACAACGTGCGGATATGGGAGCCATCTACGTCAGCATCTGTCATGAGAATAATCTTGTGGTAGCGCAACTTGGCAGGGTCAAATTCCTCACCCTTCACCCCCAGACCAAGGGCAGTAATTAAAGACTGCACCTCGTTATTCTTGTAAATTTTGGCATCATCGGTTTTTTCAATGTTGAGAATCTTGCCCCGCAGCGGCAAAATTGCTTGGAATCGGCGATCGCGCCCCTGTTTAGCACTGCCACCGGCAGAATCCCCTTCGACAATGAAAATTTCCGAGACCGCCGGATCCCGTGAACTGCAATCCGCTAATTTCCCTGGCAGCGTTGAAGACTCCAACACCGACTTGCGCCGTACCATTTCCCGTGCCCGCCGCGCTGCCTCTGCCGCATTAAAGGCTTGGATGGCTTTTTCCAAAATCGTGTCGGTGATGTTGGGATGAAAGTCTAGGTACTCCGTGAGGGCTTCGCCCACAATGGCATCGACAATGCCGCGGACTTCTGTATTGCCCAGCTTTGTTTTTGTTTGCCCTTCAAATTCAGGGTTGGGCACCTTTACCGAAATAATGGCTGTGAGGCCCTCGCGAATGTTTTCCCCGGCAAGGTTGGGATCGTTTTCTTTGAGTTTGTTGCGCTTGCGACCAAGGACATTGAGGGTCCGCGTCAGCACCGCCTTGAGCCCTTCCATGTGGGTACCGCCATCAATGGTGCGGATATTATTGGCAAAGCCGAGGAGATTTTCACTATAGGCATCGGCACACCACTGGAGGGCGGCCTCCACCTGTACGTCATTTTTCTCCCCCTGAATATAGATCACCTCCGGGTGCAGCGGTTCCTTTTCCTGCACCATGTAGCGGACATATTCACGGATGCCGCCTTCATAGCAGTAGGTTTCACCCAGGGGAGGAGTGACACGCAAATCCTTAAATTCAATGCGAATGCCGGCATTGAGGTAGGCGAGTTCCCGCAGCCGTGTCATCAGCACCTTGGCATCAAATTCAATCGTTTCAGTGAAAATCTGGCGATCGGGAAAAAAGGTCACGGCGGTGCCGCGCCGTTCCTCTGGATCCGGGGTCTTTTTGAGGGGAGTCACGGGAACCCCCCGTTCGTAGCGCTGCTGATGGACAAAACCATTGCGCCAGACTGTCACCTCTAACCATTCCGAGAGGGCATTCACCACAGAGACCCCCACCCCGTGCAACCCCCCTGAGACTTTGTAGCCACCATCGCCAAACTTGCCCCCGGCATGGAGAACGGTCATCACGGTTTCAACGCCGGAAACCCCTGTATCGGGGTGAATATCCGTGGGAATGCCGCGCCCATTGTCGGTGACCGTGACGGAGCCATCGGCATTGATCTGGACTAAAATGGTGGAGCAGTAACCGGCAAGGGCCTCATCAACGGAGTTGTCCACGACTTCATAGACCAAGTGGTGAAGTCCCTTGGGGCCAGTGCTGCCGATGTACATCCCCGGTCGTGTCCGCACGGGTTCAAGGCCTTTGAGCACCCGCAACTGGGCAGAGGAATACTCGGCGGTCATGGCAACTCCCTAACTGCTATAGAATCGAGGCAAATGCGTCTTCACTTGCCTAAATGTCAAATCTGACCTAAATTTTAGCACATAAGGGTTATAGGCGATTCTAGGAAATTTTCAGGCTGTATTTGAGTGGGGGATGCAGGGCTAATTGTTATTGGGGGGCCAACGGCTACAGGCAAAACGGCGCTGGCGATCGCCCTTGCCCAGCAATTGCA
This sequence comes from Thermosynechococcus sp., assembly GCF_025999095.1. Taxonomy (NCBI): domain Bacteria; kingdom Bacillati; phylum Cyanobacteriota; class Cyanophyceae; order Acaryochloridales; family Thermosynechococcaceae; genus Thermosynechococcus; species Thermosynechococcus sp. The sequence continues at coordinate 1,408,783 of NZ_AP024678.1, forward strand.
TAGCGTCATTTTGAGTGCCGATTCCCGCCAAGTCTATCGCGGCTTTGACATTGGCACAGCCAAGCCCACCCCAGCCCAGCAACAGCAGGTGCGCCACCACCTCATTGATATTTGTGACCCCCGCGATAGGTTGACCCTAGGGATTTACCAAGCCCAGGCTCAAGCCCTGATTGCCCACTACCACGCCCAAGGGATCACGCCCCTCTTGGTGGGCGGCACGGGGCTGTACATCCGCAGTATTACCCAAGGGCTAACGATGCCCCAAGTTCCACCGCAACCGCATCTACGGGCCCAATTGATGGCTCTGGGTCAGCAGGAATGCTATCGGTGGCTGCAGCAGGTGGATCCTGTGGCGGCGCAACGGATCCATGCCCACGATCCAGTGCGTACCCTGCGAGCCTTAGAGGTCTATTACACCACTGGGGTGCCCCTGAGTCAGCAGCAACGGCGACAGCCCCCTTCCTATCCCATTTGGTTCTTTGCTTTGCCGGGGGGCGATCGCCAACAACAGCGCCGCCGTATCGAAGCCCGCACTGAGCAGATGCTAGCCATGGGCTGGCTCGATGAAATTCGGCAACTGCAAGCGCACTACGGTGATGAACTGCCCCTATTGGACACCCTAGGCTACCGCGAAATGCGCCAATATCTGCGGCGAGAAATTTCCCTAGAAGAGGCCATTGCCCTCACAGTGCAGCACACCCAGCAATTTGCCAAACGACAGCGGACATGGTTCCGAGCCGAACCTGGCATCCATTGGCTGCAAGGGACAACCCTAGAGGAACAGCTCGCAGAGATTCAAGCCGTCTTAAGAGTATCCCCAGGAACCCTATGAAGCTCACCCCAGCTGCTGACGCGAGGTGGTGTCTATACCATCTGAGGATTGTGAATCCACAGATCGCACAAACCAGCCCCGCTTCTAAGCGAATATCGGGAACGTTTGGCCAAATACTCTATCACTGTCCTTTACGGTCCTTTCGGCAAGTGAGCTATGGTTGAATCGCTGTCAAAGATGGCCCTATCAAATCTTGTAAACACATCTTGTAAACACACTCAAGACGATTACCGGTCGAGAAATCCGCAAATGGAGCCAAGCAGCACCAAAGAGCTCGTCGTTGTCACTATCAAGACTGTGAGCCCCCCACCCCAACGGCGGCAACTTGCGGTACATTCAACAGACGACGGATGGTCGCAGTGGGTAGGCTCACAGGGCGATCGCTCCCAATTCAATAACCTTTCCACGCTAGCAAATGACAGAAATGGGTCGCACCAAGTATTTTTTGGGGTTTGATCCGGGGCAAGACAAGTGTGGTCTAGCCCTTGCCCTTGGTCAAGAAGTAGTGCGCCATGGGGTGGTGGCCAGCGATCGCGCGATCGCCTGTGTGCGGCAGTGGCACCAAGCCTATCCCTTTGAACAGGTGATTATAGGCAATCAAACCACCTCCCGCCGGTGGCAGCAGCAACTGCAAGCCGCTTTGGCTGTGGAAATTATTCCAGTGGATGAGCGCAATAGTACCCTAGAGGCCCGCGATCGCTATTGGCAACTCTTTCCGCCCCGCAGTTGGCAACGGCTCATTCCCAAGGGGTTGCGCGTGCCCCCCCGCCCCATTGACGACATTGTGGCTATCGTTTTACTGGAACGCTACTGTGGCTATCCGCTGCTGCTCAGTCAGAGGCAATAAACTTTATAATTGTCGGGTTATAGTACAGCACGGCAGCCGTGGAGAAAGGCACCCTCATTGAATTTCGGGTCAATAACCAGCGTCGCTTGGCGGTCATCGATCGCCCCGAAGGGAAAAAGCATTGGATTGCCATTGATCAGCACCTGCAAGCCCACACCATTCATCCGCGCCAACTCACATTTACGGTGCCCGAGGAGCGGTTTCGCCCCCAGGAGATTCCCGCATTTTGGCAGCAGGTGCAGCCCCTCTTGGATGCCGACAGTTTAGAAGTGGCTTGGGAAATTATCCGCGAGGAAAACCGCGCCATTACACCGGCGGATCTAGCGGAGCTGCTTTTTTCGGAGCGATCGGCGGTGGCCTGCTATGCCGCCTACTATCTTCTTAGCGAGGATCGCTTCTATTTCAAGCTCAAGGGAGAAACCTACGAGCCTCGGCCAGCGGCTCAAGTGGCAGAACTCAAACATCAAAGCCAGCGGGAAGCCCAACGCCTGGCGGAAGAAGTCAGCTTTCGCGAACATTTAGCTCAAGCCCTTAGGGGCGAAGCTGTGGAGTGGTCGGCCAGCGATCGCAAGCGCCTGGAGCAGTTAGAGCGCTATGCTATAGCCATTGAACCCAGTGCCCAACACCAAGCTGCCATTGACCTCCTCAGTGAATTAAAGCGCCCTACTCAACCCCTAGGGGCATTCCAACTGCTGGTGGATCTCGGCCTTTGGTCCGAGCACGAAAATCTCTTTCTGCGCCGTAGTCAAATTGATGTTGAATTTTCTGCCAAGGTACTTGCTGTGGCCCATGAACGCCTGACCTCACCCCCTACGGACATTGACGCTCCTTTGCGCCGCGATCTTACCCATCTTAAGGTCTACACGATTGACGATGAAAGCACCCAAGAGATTGATGATGGCCTGAGCCTGGAAGTCGTCGGCGATCGCCAAAAGCTCTGGATTCACATTGCCGATCCCAGCCGCTGGGTGATGGTGGATGATGTCTTGGATCAGGAGGCTCGCCGCCGCGCCACAACGGTCTATCTACCGACGGGGATGATTCCCATGTTTCCCACCGAGTTAGCCACAGGTCCGATGAGTTTGGTGGCGGGACAAACCTGTTGCGCCCTGAGTTTTGGCGTTCTTTTGGCGGAAAATGGCGAAGTGCTTGAGTATGAAATCTGCCCCAGTTGGATTCGTCCCACCTATCGCCTCAGCTATGACGATGTAGACATGATTTTGGAGCAAGGGGTAACCGGCGAAGCGGATCTGCTGGCGATCGCCCAATGGGGACAGCGGCGCAGTGAGTGGCGACAACAACGGGGCGCCATTCGCATCAATATCCCTGAACCCAACATTAAAGTGGCTGGTGACCAGGTGGACATCTCGCCCCTCCATGATTCACCCGCCCGCCAGCTAGTGGCAGAAATGATGATTCTTGCCGGTGAAGTGGCTGCCCATTTTGGCGCCCGTGAGGGTATTCCACTGCCCTTTCGCACGCAAGCGCCGCCAGACCTGCCTTCAGAGGAGGAATTGCTGCAACTACCCGCTGGAATAGTGCGCGACTGTGCCATTCGCCGCTGTATGCCCCGCAGTGAAATGAGTACCCAACCCAATCCCCATGCTAGCCTTGGCCTTGCTGCCTACTGCCAAGTGACGTCCCCCATTCGCCGCTACACGGATCTGCTGGCACACCGTCAGATTAAAGCCCACCTGCGGGGGGAAACCCCACCCCTAACCCCCGAGCAACTGAATGAAATTCTCTTGGGACTGGTGTCTTCCGTTCAGGAATCTTCCCTTGTGGAGCGGCAAACCAACCGCTATTGGTGCTTAGAGTATCTGCGGCGGCATCGCGAGGCGGTGTGGCGGGGCATTTTACTGCGTTGGTTGCGTCCTGAGGAGGGGCTGGGACTGGTTCTCTTGGAGGATTTGGCGGTGGAACTGGCAATGCGCTTGCAACGGCAGGCCAATTTGGGAGAGTCTGTGCTGGTGCGCGTCACGCGTGTGGATCCCCGCAGTGATCAAATTTGGCTGGAGGAGGTGCCCGCTGCGACACCAATGCCCACAGCAACCGCCGCATTATCCTAAAAGCATGAACTAAAAGCATGAAAAAGTGGCAGTGTATGCAAGGGTGTGGAGCCTGCTGTTACCTTGATTTGAGCGATCGCCCAGAGGTGCCCACCATTCTCAATGACGCGGAATTTGCCCTCTACCAATCCCTCATTGGTGCCGATGGCTGGTGTATTCACTTTGAACCCCTGAGCCGCCGCTGTCGTATCTATGAGAATCGCCCCCGCTTTTGCCGCGTCACCCCAGAGGTTTTTGAGGACCTGTACGGCATCCTGCCGGAGGAACTGGATGAGTTTGCCATGCAATGTTGCTGTGAACACATTAGCGATCGCTACGGTGAGCGGAGTTTTGAACTGCTGCGCTATGAATATCTAGTCGGGCGTAGCGTAGATCCTCCCCAAGCCCATTCCCCACCTTTGGACTGAGAAAATGCCCTCTATAATGACAGCAAGTGTGTTCAGCCAGAGCCCATGAGCGAGCAGTGGATGCGGGTTAACTTGGTAGAAGGCTCGGTAAATTTTTGCTTTTCGCGCCCAGCCGCAGAGGCTCTACGGCAAGAGATGCAAGCCTTAATGGAACGGATGCGGGCGATCGCCCGCGCCAAGGCCAGCGGTACGCCTTTGTCCGCGCAAGCAGCCATGGAATACCGGCACGTCGGCGAAGTCTTCCTTGAAGTGTTTTGTAATCCGAATATCTGGCCGAACCCCTACGCGGCTAAAGTGCTTTTGACGATACGCGATGAGCGCATTTGCCTAAGGAGTGAAGCAGAGCTAAATCATCTAATGGAAGACCTCAACCAATTTCTGGAAAGCGCTACCCCCTAGGGGGGCAATATCTGTTAGGTTGAGGATATGGTTACTCTTCCTAAAGCTAGCCGCTCTGGCCGTTTTCGTCGCCTGCTGGCCTATCTGCGTCCTCACCAAACCAAAATCTGGGGGGGCATTGCAGCGCTTTTCATTGTCAACCTCCTAGGGACCTATTTGCCCCTGCTGATCGGCACTGCCGTTGATGAGTTGCAGCACAAGTTTGACTTTCAACGGGTGGTGTTCTATGCCCTGCTGCTGCTTGGCCTCGCTTCCTTGATGTGGCTAATTCGCATGGCCTCGCGCCTGTGGATCTTTGGTGCCGGACGATTGGTGGAATTTGACCTCAAGCAACGGCTTTTTGAGCATCTGTTGCGTTTAGAACCCAGTTACTTTGCGGAAAATACCCCTGGCGATCTCATTAGCCGGGCCACCAGTGATGTGGATAACATTCGGCGGCTAGTGGGCTTTGCGCTTTTGAGTGCCGTCAACACAGTCTTTGCCTACGGTATGACACTGCCGGTGATGCTGGCCATTCATCCGGGGTTGAGTTTAGGGGCGATCGCCGTCTATCCAGCAGTTCTCTTGATTGTCCAAACGTTTAGCGATCGCCTGCGGGCAGAGCAGCTAGAGGTGCAACAAAGCCTCTCGGAACTCAGCGATCTCATTCAAGAGGACATGAGTGGCATTGCCCTCATTAAAATCTATGGCCAAGAAGCCAATGAACAACGCCAATTTCACCAGTTAAATCAAGACCTACTGCGCAATAACCTAGTACTGGCCAAAACCCGCAACATTCTCTTTCCGCTTTTGGGGGGGATGGTCAGCTTTAGTCTATTGATTCTACTGTGGTTTGGCAGCCGCATGATTGCAGCCAACACCATTCAGGTGGGGGATTTTATTGCCCTGTTGTTGTACATTGAGCGGCTAATTTTCCCGACGGCGCTATTGGGCTTTACGATTACCACCTACCAACGGGGGGAGGTGAGTATTGACCGTATTGAAGCAATTTTGAGTGTTGAACCGCGCATTCAGGATGCCCCCGATGCCCTTGCCCTCCCCCGCGATCGCGTCCGTGGTCACCTGCTTTGTCAAAACTTAACCTTTACCTACCCCACTCGCCATACTCCCGCCCTGAATCATCTCAGCTTTGAAATTCAAGCGGGGGAAATGGTGGCGATCGTTGGCCCCATTGGCTGTGGCAAATCCACCTTGGCCAGTGCCCTGCCTCGTTTGCTGGAGATTGCTCCCAATCAAATTTTCCTTGATGGCATTGACATTACACGGTTGCGTCTTGCCGATCTGCGGGGGGCGATCGCCTACGTGCCCCAAGAAAGCTTTCTTTTTAGCACCACCATCAAAAACAACATTCGCTATGGCGAACCTGACGCCACAGAACTCAAGGTCATTGCCGCTGCCAGCCAAGCCCAAATTCACAACGAAATTCTCAACTTTCCCCAGCAGTACGAAACCCTTGTGGGGGAGCGGGGCATTACCCTCTCGGGGGGACAGCGACAACGAACCGCTTTGGCCCGTGCCCTGCTGGTAGAAGCGCCCATCCTTGTTTTAGATGACGCCCTTGCCAGTGTGGATAACCAAACCGCTCAGCAAATTTTACAGGCACTGCGGCAGCAACAGCGCACACGCACAGTGCTCTTTATTTCCCATCAACTCTCGGCAGCAGCAACCTGCGATCGCATTCTTGTCATGGACAAAGGGCGGATTGTTCAACAGGGAACCCACAATGAACTAGTGGCCACCAAGGGACTGTATCAATTCCTTTGGGAGCAGTATCAGTTGGAACGCTCCCTTGCCTAGGGGCGTCATCAACTGGATATCCCTCCAAAGCAAATCGGCGCCCCCGCTGGTTTTAGCAATATATATCTAGGAAGGGTTCAAGGGAACTACTGCCCTGGGGCTTGCGGACTAGGGAGATTCTCCTGCCGGTGCTTGGTTATCGGTCGTACCACCGCCACCCCCACAGGCAACCAGTGTGGTCGAAAAACCCACTAAAATTAAGCCCAAGGCGGCAAGCTTATAAAGGGATTTCATAGAACTCCTCCAGAGTACGGAAAATGAGATAAGGCTTAAACAGTTCCTTTTCTATCAAGTTTGCTGTCGGCATTGGCAACCGCGGGGCCACCCTCTGCCATAGAAATTCCCCCCAAAAGTGCCAGCGAAGCCTAGGGAGCAACTCTACCCCCTATGACCACTGAACGATTACAAAAAGTCCTTGCCCATTGGGGAGTGGCCTCGCGGCGCCATGCGGAAGCCCTCATCCGCAGCGGTCAGGTCTTTGTCAATGGTCAGCGGGCACAATTGGGGGACAAAGTGGATCCAAAGCGTGATTGCATTGAATACCAAGGACAGCGCCTGAACCCGCCCCACCCACCCCAACGGCTCTATCTCCTCCTCCATAAACCCAAGGGGGTGCTCTGCACCTGTCACGATCCCCAAGGGCGAACCACGGTTCTCGAGCTATTGCCCCCAATGTATCAGCGCGCGGGGGGGCTGCATCCTGTGGGTCGCCTAGATGCTGACTCCAGTGGTGCCCTGCTGCTCACGAATGATGGGGCCTTCACCTACTATCTCAGCCATCCCCGCCATCACATCCCCAAAACCTACCGCGTTTGGGTGCAGGGACAGCCGCCCGAAAAGCGTACTGCAAAGATGGCGACAGGGCATTCCCCTAGACGGTGTGATGACCTTACCCGCCGCAGTTAAGCTGCTGCGCTGTGCAGGCGATCGCTCCCTTTTGGAAATCATCCTCCACGAAGGCCGCAACCGCCAGATTCGCCGTGTAGCCGAGCAGCTGGGCTATCCTGTTGTGGCCTTGCAACGGATCGCGATTGGCCCAGTTCGCCTAGGCAATCTTCGACCCAGAGCGGTTCGTCCCCTTAGCCGCCATGAATTGGCCGCCCTCCAGCCAACTACCCAGCCAACTACGAAGACCCAGCCTGAGAGCCAGTCACTGTCGGTGGCCTATGCTGCACCGGGTGATCCGGGTGGGTAGCTTCCCATTCAGCGAGAAATTCCTTTGTATCTTTGACCGCAGGTAAAGGCAACGAGCCACCGGGACCTGCCAAGGGGCGCAACCCATTCAACTCCGCTAAGATGGCTGTGCCATTGTTAATGACCACTGCCAAAATTGGGTCAAGGGCAAAGAATACCCCCGACAGTAGCGCACCAATATTGGGAATAGCAACGATCGCCGTATTCTGCCAGACGATCTCCATTGCCTGCTTGGCAATGCGAATGGCAAGGGTCAGCCCCCGCAAATCATCCTCCATGAGGACCACATCTGCAGTTTCACGGGCAATATCGGTTGCCCCAGCAAAGGAAATAGAGACATCTGCATAGGCGAGAGCTGCGGAGTCATTGATACCATCGCCACAGAAGGCCACCACTTTACCGCTGTCATGGAGGGCACGCACCACCTCCACTTTCTTTTCTGGGAAGGCTTCGGCGTAGATATTGTTGGGAGCAATCCCTAAGTCTTTGGCCACCGCATGGGCAACGCGGCCAATGTCACCGGTCAGCATATGGGGAACAATGCCTGCCTCCTTGAGTTCACGGATAACTGCGGGACTTTCATTGCGGATCGGGTCGCTGTAGAGAATCACGCCAATCAAACGTCCATCCCCAGCCACATAGACAATCGAAGCCCGCCCAGAATCGAGGTCAGGGAAGCGGGCATTCAGATCAATCAGGCAAATGTTTTCCTGCTCCATCATGCGGCGGCTGCCCACCCGCAGATCGACACCCCGCACTTTTGTGGCCACACCAAGGCCAACGCGGTATTCCCAGTCTTCACAGTCAAAGAGGGGCTGATGGGTTTCGCGGGCATGGCGGACAATCGCCTCGGCTACGGGGTGGGTGAGTCCCTGCTCAGCACTGGCGGCCATACTAAGGATGTCATCGGCGCTGAAGCGAGGATCCATGACTTTAATATCCGTCACACCAGCATGACCTTGGGTCAGGGTGCCGGTTTTATCAAAAACAATTGTGTCGATTTGAGCCAGTTTTTCAATTGCCCGGCCACTGCGAATGAGCACGCCATGTTGGGCAGCATAGGTGAGGGCCGACAAAATCGTGGTGGGCACAGAGACGCGAATCCCCGTACCAAGATCAAGGGTCAGCAGGGCGATCGCCCGATTCAAATCCCCCGAGAGCACCCCCACGCCTGTGCCAATAGCCAACGTGGGAACCACCATTTGGTTGGCGACAGTAGCCGCATAGTTTTCAATGCGAGTGTCATGCACCGGTGCCGACTGCATCAAGTTGACAATCACGCCCGCACGGGTATTGTTGCCCACCCGCTCCGCCAAGATCACCAATTGACCCTCCACCAGTAGCGTTGAAGCAAAAACCTCCATCCCCTCAGTGCGCGTTACGGGTACTGACTCGCCCGTCAGTTTGCACTGATCAATCAGGCCGGTGCCCCGCAAAATGATGCCATCAACGGGAATTTGATCCCCCGGATAGACGACAACGCGATCGCCCTCCACGAGGTCTTTGACTTCCACTTCCACCTCAACGCCGTCCCTCTCCACAAAGGCGGTTTTGCCCAGACAGTCAAGCAAATCAAGGTTTGCCCGTTCCGAGCCCCGTGCCGTGAGGTCGCGGATCACTTCCCCCCCCTCAATCAGACCCAGCATAAAGGAGGGGGCAAAATAGTGCCCTTGCAGGGTATGAAGAAAAATTGCCAACCCATCGAGGAAGTCAATCGTTAACTGTTTCTCCTCTTGAATCGCTTCCCACGCTCGCTGAAACACTGGCATTGCCCCGGCAATCACCACACTAGCAATCACATAGCCAGGAATCGGTACCCCCATCAGGGAGGCCACACTCAAACCCAAGCCAAGAGCTGGTAAGCCCAAGCGTTCCCAATAGTTAATTTGGTGCGCTGCCGCCGCAGGAGTGGCTTTCTCAGTGCTAAAGGCGGGAGAGTCTGGCTTGGCCGCCACTTGAATCGATTCAAAAATTTGCCCCTGAATCGTTGCTAGAGCTTCTCCAAACAGCTTGGGACTATATTCCACCACAAGGGAGCAAGCCGGGGGGTTAATGCGTGCCGTTGTCACCGCGGGTAAACTGCCAACAATGTAAAGCAGTCTTTCCCCATATTCAACATCAAAGCCCAACCGCGGAATACGAATCCGAAAGCGACCCCTAATCCAGTGCACAACCTGATAGTGAACGGTTTCTGTGGTGATAGGGTGGGCGGGTATTTCAGACTGTGGGGAACGACTTTGAGCAAGGGTGGTCATGATGGATTCCTACAAATGGTCGGGCCAATGAAGCTGACTAAAGGTCTAGGTAATAGGTCTAGGTAGTCATTCCTTCCGACTTTTTGGATAATCTACAGCAAAGTTGACGCATATTAAACCTGTCTCAGACCAGAAGGACAATGCAATACAGGACACTTTCACAATACAGGACACTTTGTCGCCTAGGTTATCCTTAAAGTATTTCAGTTTGATGGGGCATCTATCGTACAATCTAGCTGCATATTGAGGATAAGCAAATGATGGATACGGCGATCGCAACAATTCGTGCCCGCGAAATTCTCGACTCGCGGGGTCGCCCCACGGTAGAAGCAGAAGTTGAACTGGATTGTGGCGTTGTCGGACTGGCTCAGGTTCCTAGTGGCGCCTCAACAGGGAGTTTTGAGGCCCATGAACTGCGGGACGGCGATCCCAAGCGCTACGGTGGCAAAGGCGTCCTCACCGCCGTTGAAAACATTGAAACCACGATTCTCAGTGCCCTTGTGGATCTCAACGCCCTTGATCAAACGGTGATTGACCAGTGCCTCTTGGAACTGGACGGCAGTGAGAATAAATCCAACCTCGGGGCCAATGCCATTCTGGCGGTTTCCCTTGCCACGGCTAAAGCAGCTGCCGAATACCTCGGTCAACCCCTCTACCGCTATTTGGGGGGGCCTCTGGCCAATGTCCTACCCGTGCCCATGATGAATGTTATCAACGGCGGGGCCCACGCGGCCAACAACATTGACTTTCAGGAATTCATGATCATGCCCATTGGTGCCCCTAGTTTTCGGGAGGGGCTGCGCTGGGGGGCAGAGGTTTTTGCCGCTTTAAGTAAGGTGCTGGCTGATCAGGGTTTACTGACCGGGGTGGGGGATGAAGGGGGCTTTGCGCCTAACCTAGACTCGAACCAAGCGGCTTTGGATATTTTGCTGCAGGCGATTGAAACAGCAGGTTACAGCCCCGGCACTGACATTGCCCTGGCCCTTGATGTCGCCGCCAGTGAGTTTTATGAAGACGGCAAATATGTGTTTGATCATGCCAGCCGTACCGCCTCTGAGTTAATCCGCTACTACGACCAACTGGTGAGTAACTATCCCATCATTTCCATTGAGGATGGCCTGCACGAGGAGGACTGGGACAACTGGGTACTCTTGACGCAAACCCTGGGCAGTCGCATTCAACTGGTGGGGGATGATCTGTTTGTCACCAATCCTAAGCGTTTGCAACGGGGGATTGATCATGGGGTGGCCAATGCCATTTTGATTAAGCTCAATCAGATTGGTTCATTGACTGAAACCTTGCAAACCATTGATCTGGCAACCCGCAAGGGCTACCGCTCAGTGATTAGCCACCGCTCTGGGGAAACAGAAGATACCACGATTGCGGATTTGGCCGTAGCGACCCGTGCGGGTCAAATTAAAACGGGTTCCCTGTGCCGCAGTGAACGGGTGGCCAAGTATAACCGCCTGCTGCGCATTGAAGCAGAACTGGGGGATCAGGCAGTCTATGCGCCCAGGGTGGGCTTGGGGCCGTGCTAGGTGATTCGGGCGCGCAAACGGTTTGGCCAGCATTGGCTGCGCAGCGAATCGGTTTTAGCTCAGATAATTGCAGCAGCTGAACTGCACGCGGGCGATCGCGTCCTAGAAATTGGTCCGGGGCGGGGTGCCCTGACTCGACCGCTGCTAGTTAGCGGCGCTGAGGTGATTGCCGTTGAACTGGATCGGGATCTCTGTGGCCAATTGCAGCGGCAGTTTGACAGTGAGCGGTTCCAGTTGATTGAGGGGGATATCCTGCGGCTGGACTTAACCCCCTTGGGGTGCAACAAAGTGGTGGCCAATATCCCCTACAACATCACGGGGCCATTGCTGGGGCATCTGCTGGGCAGTATTGCCCAACCGCGTCGCCCGGCCTTTGAGCGGTTGATTCTATTGGTGCAAAAGGAAATTGGCGATCGCCTGATGGCCTCACCCGGCAGCAAGGCCTACGGTGCCCTCTCGGTGCGGGTGCAATTTCTGGCCACCTGTGAGAAGGTGTGTGCAGTGCCCCCCCGTGCCTTTCAGCCACCGCCTAAGGTGGAGTCGGTGGTCATTTGTCTGCGCCCCCACAGGACACTGCCCAGGGTGCGATCGCCCCAATGGTTAGAAACTCTACTGAAACAGGGGTTTGCTACCCGTCGCAAGATGCTGGCCAATGCCCTCAAGTCCCTTGTGGCGCCGGTGCAGGTACGCCAAGCCCTCCTGCAGTTGGGACGAGATGCCAATAGCCGTGCCGAAGCCCTGAGCCTAGAGGATTGGCTCGCCCTGAGTGACATCCTAGAACCGTCCCATCGGCCCAATCGGTAGCAGCCTGCTGAGCAAGGTTTAAGGGGCGATCGCCCGCCCGTCGGGGTCTTCAAGAACAAAGCCGGCATCGGCAATCATTTGCCAATCTTGGTGGGGAGCTTGCCCGGGAGTGGTCAGATAGTCGCCAATAAAAATGGAGTTGGCGGCGTAGAGGCCAAGGGGTTGGAGCGATCGCAGATGCACTTCGCGGCCACCGGCAATGCGGATCTCTTGGCGCGGCAAGAGCAGACGAAACAGCACGAGAATGCGTAAACAGTGGCGGGGATTGAGGTTGTGCTGTTCGCCCAGGGGCGTCCCCGGAATTGGAATCAAAAAGTTCACGGGTACACTAGTCACCTGACGCTGCCGCAGGGAGAGGGCAAGATCAATCACATCGTCATCGGATTCCCCCATGCCTAAGATGCCCCCAGCGCAGGTGGTTATTCCAGCGGCTTGGATATTTGCCAAGGTCTGGTCGCGATCCCTAAAGGTGTGGGTGGTACAAATGGCAGCGTGGAAGTTTTCCGACGTATTCAGGTTGTGGTTGACGCGATCTACACCCGCGGCCGCCAGCCGTGCCGTTTGCTCAGCGGTGAGTAGGCCCAAGCAGGCACAGATTTTCAGGGGATAGCGTTCCTTGACCGCCCGAATCGCAGCCAGCACCTGCTCAAAGACCTTTTCACTGGGCGATCGCCCGGAAATCACCATGCAAAATGTACCGGCCTTGAGTTGGGCAGCGCGCTCAGCGGCGGCAAGAATTTTCTCCTGCGAGAGCAGGGGATACTTTTCAATCTCAGCGGTGGAGATTTTCGATTGCGAGCAATAGTGGCAATCCTCAGAGCATAGACCACTTTGGGCATTCAGGAGATAGTGCAGCCGTACCCGATTGCCCCAGTAGTGGTAGCGCACCCGATAGGCTGCCGCCAGTTGATTCAGGAGTTCCGTATCGGGGGCTTGGAGCACCGCTCGCGCTTGATCGCGGCTGAGGCACTCGTCGGCAAGGGCTAAATTGGCAAGGTGCTGCCAGTCAGTGGTCAACACAGTACTCATGGGGTTGCTCTTAACTACGAAGGGTAACAGCGTATTTTTCCACCAGGCTGTCGCGGATGCGCTGATGGAGTTCATTCACCTCGGCCTCGGTGAGGGTGCGATCGCCGGCGCGGTAGGTGAGGCGAAAGGCCAAACTGCGCTGCCCTTCGGGCACCCCGCTGCCACTGTACTCATCAAAGAGTTCGACACTCTCCAGGAGAGAGTCGCGCCCCCCCGCGGCTTTCCAAATGGTGCGACTGAGTTCCGCCACCGTGAGAGCCGCCGGGGCAAAGAAGGCGAGGTCGCGATCGCTGGCGGGATAGGTGGAAAAGGGTTGAAAGATGATCTGGCGATAGCGCTCCTTCCCTAAAGGTGTGGGTGGTACAAATTTCAGCTGTGGAAGTTTTCCGAGGTATTCAGGTTGTGGTTGACGCGATCGACACCCGCTGCCGCCAGCCGTGCCGTTTGCTCAGCGGTCAGTAGGCCCAAGCAGGCACAGATTTTTAGGGGATAGCGTTCCTTGACTGCTCGAATCGCGCCGAGCACTTGCTCAAACACCTTCTCACTGGGCGATCGCCCGGAAATCACCATGCAAAATGTACCGGCCTTGAGTTGGGCAGCGCGCTCAGCGGCGGCAAGAATTTTCTCCTGCGAGAGCAGGGGATACTTTTCAATCTCAGCGGTGGAGATTTTCGATTGCGAGCAGTAGTGGCAGTCCTCCGGAGCATAGACCACTTTGGGCATTCAGGAGATAGTGCAGCCGTACCCGATTGCCCCAGTAGTGGTAGCGCACCCGATAGGCTGCCGCCAGTTGATTCAGGAGTTCCGTATCGGGGGCTTGGAGCACCGCTCGCGCTTGATCGCGGCTGAGGCACTCGTCGGCAAGGGCTAAATTGGCAAGGTGCTGCCAGTCAGTGGTCAACACAGTACTCATGGGGTTGCTCTTAACTACGAAGGGTAACAGCGTATTTTTCCACCAGGCTGTCGCGGATGCGCTGATGGAGTTCATTCACCTCGGCCTCGGTGAGGGTGCGATCGCCGGCGCGGTAGGTGAGGCGAAAGGCCAAACTGCGCTGCCCTTCGGGCACCCCGCTGCCACTGTACTCATCAAAGAGTTCGACACTCTCCAGGAGAGAGTCGCGCCCCCCCGCGGCTTTCCAAATGGTGCGACTGAGTTCCGCCACCGTGAGAGCCGCCGGGGCAAAGAAGGCGAGGTCGCGATCGCTGGCGGGATAGGTGGAAAAGGGTTGAAAGATGATCTGGCGATAGCGCTCCTCAAGGCGACTCAGGAGGACCTCCAGGTCTAGTTCAAAAACATAAACAGCAGCGGGAAGCTCTAGGGCGGCGGCATACTGGGGGTGTAACTGGCCAAAGATACCGAGCCGTTCTCCCTGCAAACAGAGAACCGCTGTGCGCCCCGGATGTAGACGTTCATCGTGGCGATCGCTCTCATAGTCCACAGGCAAACCAAACCGCTGAAAAACGCTCTCAAGAATCCCCTTGGCTTCGTACCAGGTGAGGGGCTGAGGCTGTTGCGAGCGGCGCACCCATTTACCCTGCCACGGATCACCACCGATGATGCCCCCCAGGCGATCGTTTTCCCAAAGACCCTCCTCATCTTGACCAAAAACCCGACCAATTTCAAAACCATTGAGGGGCGGATTCCCCTGTTCTTGGTTGTAGCGGAAGGCCTGCACTAGACCCGTAATTAGATCCGTGCGCAGTGACGAAAACTCAGCGACTAGAGGATTCACAACCGTGACTTGATTCGGCTGTCCCCCCTTGACCCAGGAATAGTGCATTAATTCCGTCAGGCCCGCCCCGCGCAAGGCTGCCCGTACCTCCCGCAGCAGGGTGAGTTCTAGGGGCAAGGCCCCCACCTCCGTCTGGGCTGGCAAGGTTTCCTCAAAGCGATCGTAGCCATAGAGTCGCGCAATCTCCTCAATGAGATCCACCTCCCGCTCAATGTCACGGAAGCGGTAGGGGGGTACCGTTACCGACCACACCACTAACTCGTTCTCAAGGGTTTCTTGACGGCTGAGGTGAAAGCCAAGGCGGCTGAGGAGCTCTTCAACGGTCTCTGGGTCCAAATAGGCGGGCTCATCGCTATCCTCTGTCCTCAGCAACCACTGCCCCCAGGAGCCGATGCACCTGTTCCAGCCGCAGGGTGAGGGTCCGCTCGAGGGGCGGCCGCTGATCCGCCAGCGTGGTATAGCTGACTGTTCCCTGGGCAATTTCCCTTAGCAGGGCGATCGCTTCCGCGGTGGCCGCCTCTAGTTCTGCTGGGTTGACCCCCCGTTCATAGCGCGCTGAAGCTTCCGTGCGCAATCCCTGGTCACGAGCCGATCGCCGGATCACCGGACTGGCAAAGAGGGCCGCCTCAAGGAAGACGTTCTGGGTTCCCAGGTGCACCTCGGTCTCTTCGCCGCCCATCACCCCTGCTAGGGCAACCGGCACGTCGCCGGCGGTAATCAGCAGATTCTCCGAACTGAGGCGGCGCTCCTCACCGTCCAAGGTTTTCAGGGTTTCGCCCGCCTTGGCAAAACGCACCCCGAGCTTTGACCGGCGTTTGGGCAGCAACCCTTTGCAGCCGATCCCAATCAAAGGCATGGAGGGGTTGCCCCCACTTCAGCAGGATGTAGTTAGTGATGTCCACCACATTGTTGATGGCTCGCAAACCCGCAGCCTCTAAACGTTGCTGGAGCCAAGGGGGTGAAGGGCCAATTTGGACATTAGTCATTAGCGTGCCACAGTAGGCAGGACAGGCCTGGGGGTCAGCGATCGCCAGTTGTACCGGTGCTTTAGCGCGGGACTTTTTGGGAGCGATCGCCTTTGGGGTTGGCAGCATCAGGGGCGCGCCGGTTAATGCCGCCACTTCACGGGCAATCCCCACCATACTCAGGGCATCGGCACGGTTGGCGGTGGAGCTGAGGTGCAAAATTACATCATCCAAGCCCAACAGCGGACGTACATCTTGGCCTACGGTTACTGCATCAGTGAAGGTGTGAATGCCCTCAGACTCCTTGGTTAGCCCCAATTCCGCAAGGGAGCAGATCATACCTTCGGACTTTACCCCCCGCAGTTTTGCTGGTCGAATTTTCAGATCAATTTTTGCCAGATATGCCCCCGGTAGGGCCACGGGTACATACAAGCCTGCTGCAGCATTGGGGGCCCCACAGACAATGGTGCGGGGCTCCCCTTGACCCACATCGACTTGGCAGACCCGTAATTTTTGGGCATCGGGATGGGGCTCACAGGCCAAAATATGCCCCACCACAACCCCTTCAGCCCATGTGCGCCGATCTTCAATTTCTTCGACTTCAAACCCTGCCATCGTCAGGCGATCGGCCAAAATCGTAACATCCAGATCAACCGCCACCAATTCCCGTAGCCAGCGAAGGGAAACCCGCATGGAATCCTCAAAAAATGTCATACTTTGCCATTTTTCAGCCTACTCCCCTGTGATGGCATTGCACAAGTGCGAGTCGGCAGGAAGCAAGGATTTCAGGAACGATCGCCGATGCCAAGGAGTAAGGCCATACTGGTCAAGGGCTTGGCGGTGTTCGGGGGTGCTGTAGCCCACATTGCGTTCCCAACCATACTGGGGATAACGACGCGCTAAGCGGGCCATGAAGCGATCGCGCCGTACCTTGGCAATAATTGAGGCACAGGCAATACTATAGCTGCGGCGATCGCCCCCGATAATGGCCGTAACCCTTTCAAAGGGCGCTGTTTTGGTTAGTTTGCCGTCAATCAGGGCATGGTCCCAAGGGGCCACCCGCTCTAGAGCCCGCGCCATCGCTCGATAGGTGGCTTGCAGAATATTCACCTGATCAATTTCCGCCACACTGGCACTGCCAATGCCAATGGCGATCGCTTGGTTATAAATCTGCGCAAAGAGGCGCGATCGCTGGCGGGCAGTCAACTGCTTAGAATCCCGTACCTCTGGAAGGGGGACACAGTCCACAGGCAAAATTACGGCTGCCGCCACCACTGGCCCTGCTAAGCAACCCCGCCCCACTTCATCCACACCGACGACGCGACAATCGCCCTGTTGCCAGTAGGCCTGCTCATAAATCAGACTGAGGGGTTCCATGCCTAGTGGCCAATCCCTACATAGCGAAAGCCCAGTGACTCTAGCCCCTTGCGATCTAAGAAGTTGCGGCCATCAATGATCACCGGTTGGTGCATCACCTTGGCCAATGCGCCATAATCCACCTCTTGGAATTGTGGCCAGTCGGTCACCAACACCAGAGCATCACAGCCATCAGCAAGGTGCAGTAGATCTGTTTCCACAATCACATGGGAGAGACCCGATCGCAGGCCCGACTGGGACACAAGGGGGTCATAGGCTTTGACCTTAGCACCTAAGCGATGCAGTTCCTCAATCAAATTAAGGGCAGGGGCATCCCGCAAATCGTCGGTGTTGGGCTTAAACGTTAACCCCAAAAGACCAATGGTTTTACCCTTGAGGATCTTCAGCACCTGTTGCAGTTTTTCAATGACAATAAAGCGCTGCCGCTGGTTCACTTGAACCGCTGCTTTAAGCAACTGGGCATCGTAGCCGTAGTCTTCCGCCGTGTGGATGAGAGCCGAAACATCCTTGGGAAAACAGGAGCCCCCCCAACCTAAGCCCGCCTGCAGAAATTTCTCGCCAATACGGGAATCTAAACCAATTCCCTTGGCCACTTGAACCACATCTGCCCCCACGCGATCGCAAATATTGGCAATTTCATTAATAAAGCTGATTTTGGTCGCCAAAAAGGCATTGGCAGCGTACTTGATCATTTCCGCCGAACTCAGATCCGTGACCAAAACTGGTACGGGAGGCAAGGTGGGATCAACCGCATACTTGCGCTCAATAATCGGCGCATAGAGTTCCTGCATGACTTGAATCGCTCTGCGGCTACTGCTGCCCAAGACAATGCGATCGGGATTCAACGTGTCATAGACCGCTGAACCTTCCCGCAGAAATTCAGGATTGCTGACCACATCAAAATCTAGTGGCGGATGGGTTCCCCCGGCTTTAATGGCATCGGCCAAATCGGGTTCTCGCTCAACCACGCCATCTAGAATAATCATCCGTACCCAGTCCCCTGAGCCAATGGGCACTGTGGATTTATTGACAATAACTTTGTATCCCAAATGCAAATGGGCACCAATCCCCCGGGCAACGGCTTCCACATAGCGGGTATCGGTTTCACCATTGGGCAGTGCAGGCGTACCGACAGCAATAAAGAGCACCTCACCAAACTCCACCCCAGCGCCCAGATCACTACTGAAGCGAATGTGACCACTGGCAATGCAACCCCGGAGTAACTCCGTCAGACCCGGTTCATAAATGGGGGATTCCCCCTGTTGCAGCAGCTTGACCTTATCAATATTGTTGTCAATGCAAATGACCTCATGGCCAATATGTGCCAGGCACACTCCCGTCACCAAACCCACATAGCCGGTGCCAATTACACAGACCCGCATTCCCTGTGGCCTCCCTAAGCTTCCACCATCATAGGCGTATAGGGTACGCCCAGCCGCTCAGCAAAGTCAGGAATTGTCCGCTGCAGCCCGGCGAGGAGAGGCACGGTTGGTTGCCAGCCCAACACTGTGCGCGCGAGGGTAATGTCGGGACGACGGCGCTGCGGATCATCACTGGGCAGGGGCTTAAACTGAATTTCCACCCCTGGATTAATCAGGGCCTGGATTTTTTGGGCGAGCTCTAGCACTGTGTATTCATCGGGGTTGCCGAGGTTCACAGGGCCAATGTGATCGCTATTCATCAGCCGAATTAACCCTTCCACCAAATCGCTGACATAGCAAAAGCTACGGGTTTGGGAGCCGTCCCCATAAACCGTGAGGGGAATGCCCTGCAACGCTTGGACAATAAAGTTGCTGACGACGCGGCCATCGTTGACCTGCATTTTCGGGCCATAGGTATTAAAAATCCGGGCCACGCGAACATCTACATTGTTTTGGCGGTGGTAGTCCAAGGTAAGAGTTTCTGCCACTCGCTTGCCTTCGTCATAGCAGGAGCGCACACCAATGGGGTTGACATGCCCCCAGTAGGACTCAGGTTGGGGATGCACTTGGGGGTCACCATAGACTTCTGAAGTTGAGGCCAGGAGAAATCGTGCCTTCACGCGTTTGGCCAACCCCAGCATGTGGAGTGTGCCCATGACATTGGTTTTAATTGTTTTGACCGGATTGTATTGGTAATGAACCGGTGAGGCGGGGCAGGCCAGGTGATAGATTTGATCCACCTCCAGGCGAATTGGATCGGTGACATCATGGCGGATCAGTTCAAAGTTCGGATGACCTATCCAGCGCAAAATGTTGCGCTTCGTACCAGTGAAGTAGTTGTCTAGGCAAATGACCTCATGACCCGCTTCCATCAGCCGATCAACGAGATGGGAACCAATAAACCCAGCGCCGCCAGTCACTAGAATGCGCATTCCGATTGCCTCAGTGCACTGATTTATGCCTCTGCCTCAGCTTAGCATGAGTTTGTAGGCAGCCAGTGCTATATGGATTTCCGCTGCCGACTTTAGGAACCAAACTTGAGAGGACGTCCGCGCACAGCAGTATTCACTTGCCCTTGGCTAAACACAACCTCACCATTGACAAAGGTGTACACTGGCCATCCTGTCAATGACCAGCCCTCAAAAGGACTCCAGCCACACTTGGTGAGAAGTTCCTCACGGCGCACTGGGCGATAGGTCTGCAAATCCACGAGCACCAGATCTGCATCGTAACCGGGGGCAATTTTCCCTTTGTTGGGAATTTCATAGGCCGCAGCAACAGCAGTGGACATCCAGCGCACCACTTGCGGCACAGTACAGCGGCCTGCCATCGCTTGGGTCAGCATGAGCGGCAAAGAGGTTTCTACCCCCGGCATACCAGAGGGGCTCTGGGGATAGGGCTGCGCCTTTTCCGCTAGGGTGTGGGGGGCATGATCGGTGGCAATAAAGTCAATGACGCCATCGAGTAGTCCTTGCCAGAGTTTTTCATTATCTACTGCTGTGCGCAGGGGTGGGTTCATTTGCGCCAGGGAACCCATTTTGGCGTAGGCCTCTGTGGTCAGTAGCAGGTGTTGGGGAGTGACTTCCACCGTTATCCAAGGAAGTTTGTGCTCGCGCAGAAAGTCGACTTCAATCCCTGTGGAAAGATGGAGAATGTGTAGGCGGCGTTCGTATTTACGGGAGAGCTTCACGGCTAACTGGGTGGCGTTGAGGGCAGCAATCTCATCTTGAATTTGCGAGTGTATGGCCACATCGGTAATGCCAGCAAATTGTGCGCGGCGGGCCCGGATGCGAGCCTGATCTTCAGCATGGACAGCAATGAGGCGTTTGCCCTCACTAAAGATACGGTCTAAAATTGGCTCTTCGTCCACCAAGAGGGGCCCGTGCATTGACCCCATGAAAATCTTGATACCGCAGACGGGGTGGACGGTGTTGAGGACGGCAAGGTTATCCTGAGTGGCGCCAATGAAAAAACCATAATTCACGACACATTTGGCGGCGGCACGGGCCAGTTTATCATCTAGGCTCGCCTGATCAATGGTTAGGGGGCGGGTATTGGGCATTTCCAAAAAGCTGGTGACCCCCCCCTTGGCACAGGCACAACTGGCGGTGAACAGATCCTCTTTGTGCTCTAAGCCGGGTTCGCGAAAATGCACTTGTGGGTCAATTACCCCTGGCAGGAGGGTTAAGCCTGTGGCATCAATGACCGTATCGCCGGGGTTCACAGTGACGCGCTCTGCTACTTCTGCAATGCGATCGCCCTCAAGGCGCACCTGTTGCTGGCGGAGTTCTCCCTCTGGGGTACAAATCACCGCATTTTGGATCGCGATCGCCACCCTGTTCTCCTTAAAAATTGGCTCTGCTATTGAGAATCTTACTGGCCTGTGAAACCCAAGGACACAAAGGATAAACTATAAACATCTGTAATACCTGTGGTGATAAAAATTTGACCCAAGTCTATCTTCTTAACGGAGATAAAACCTTTATACTGTAGAGCGTGTCTGTAGGTGGGGCGCGATCGAATCGCTATGGAATCTGGTATTGACTTACAGGGGCAGTTTATTCATGCGTTGGAATCCCTTGGCCTTTCCCATGATCTAGCCAAGCTACTTTGGCTGCCCTTGCCAATGTTAATGATGCTAATTGTGGCTACGGTGGGCGTCCTGGTGGCCGTTTGGCTAGAGCGGAAAATTTCTGCTGCTGTGCAACAGCGGATTGGCCCTGAATACATTGGCCCATTGGGGATTTTGGCACCCCTGGCCGACGGGCTCAAACTGATTTTTAAAGAGGATGTTCTCCCCGCGAATACCGATCGCTGGCTGTTTACCCTTGGTCCAGCAGTGGTCGTGATTCCCGTCTTTTTGTCCTACATTATTGTCCCCTTTGGCCAAAACCTACTGATCTCCAACTTGGCAATGGGGGTCTTCCTCTGGATTGCCCTATCAAGTATTGCGCCCATTGGCCTACTGATGTCGGGCTATGCCTCCAACAACAAATACTCCCTACTGGGCGGACTGCGGGCAGCGGCACAATCCATTAGCTACGAAATTCCCCTTGCCTTAGCAGTGTTGGCAGTGGCCATGATGTCCAATGGCTTGGGCACGGTGGAAATTGTCGAGCAGCAGTCGGAATACGGCATCCTCAGTTGGAATGTCTGGCGGCAGCCCATCGGCTTTTTGATCTTTTGGATTGCCGCTCTAGCAGAGTGTGAGCGCCTTCCCTTTGACTTGCCGGAAGCCGAGGAAGAACTCGTGGCCGGCTACCAAACAGAGTACGCGGGCATGAAGTTTGCCCTCTTTTACCTGGGTGCCTACGTTAACCTTGTCCTTTCGGCACTCCTAGTCAGTGTTCTCTACTTTGGCGGTTGGAGCTTCCCCATTCCCCTAGAAACCCTTGCCCATCTCCTGGGGGTGAGTCAAAGCAATCCCTTTTTGCAGATTGCCTTTGCAGTGGTGGGCATCACCATGACCCTGATTAAGGCCTACTTCTTCGTGTTTTTGGCAATTCTGCTGCGTTGGACCGTGCCCCGTGTGCGTATTGACCAGCTCCTAGATCTGGGCTGGAAATTCCTATTACCAGTGGGTCTAGTGAACTTACTGCTGACCGCTGGCTTGAAGCTGGCCTTTCCCGTAGCCTTTGGCGGCTAAGACACTCCCATTTCTATGAGGTGACACCATGAAATTCCTCAATCAGATTGCCAACTATGCCAAAGAGGCAGTGCAGTCGGCGAAGTACATCGGCCAAGGCCTCTCCGTTACCTTCGATCACATGCGGCGGCGGCCGATAACAGTGCAGTATCCCTACGAAAAGCTGATTCCTTCAGAACGGTTCCGGGGACGGATTCACTTTGAGTTTGACAAGTGCATTGCCTGTGAAGTCTGCGTGCGGGTTTGCCCCATTAACCTGCCGGTGGTGGACTGGGTCTTTAACAAAGAGATCAAAAAGAAAGAGCTCAAGCACTACAGTATTGACTTTGGGGTGTGCATTTTTTGCGCAAATTGTGTCGAGTACTGCCCCACCAATTGCCTTTCAGTAACAGAAGAATACGAACTGGCCACCTACGATCGCCACGAGCTGAACTACGACAGTGTGGCCATGGGACGCATTCCCTACAAAGTGACCCAAGACCCAATGGTGACGCCGATCCGTGAGTTTGCCTACCTGCCGGCGGGGGTGATGTCTGGCCATGATTTGCCGGCGGGTGCCCAACGGGCAGGGGAGCGTCCGGAGGCGATCGCCACCCCTGCTGAATCATCTGAGAACTAGGAGTTGTTGCTGTGGACTTAGCCACCCTGACCCAAACGATGACCTTCTTTGCCCTTGCTGCTGCAGTGACTGTTGCCGCTCTGGGCGTTGTGCTCCTGAACAATGTTGTCTATTCCGCCTTTTTGCTAGGGGTTGTGTTTCTGAGCATCTCTGGGCTGTATATCCTCATGAATGCTGACTTTGTCTCAGCGGCGCAAATTCTCATCTATGTTGGTGCGGTCAACGTTCTCATCCTGTTTGCCATCATGCTCGTCAATAAGCGCGAGGCCTATACGCCGGTACCCGGGCGCTGGCTGCGTCAGGGGGGGGCTGCCGTGGTCTCCCTGGGGGTCTTTGCGTTGCTGACGAAAATGATTTTGCAAGCCCCTTGGCAACTCAGTTCCCTGCCCCCCACCCCTGACAGCATCACCACCATTGGCCAGCACTTTTTCAGCGATTTCCTCTTGCCCTTTGAGTTGGCCTCGGTCTTACTGCTGATGGCCTTGATTGGGGCAGTGGTTCTCGCCCGCCGCGAACTGGTCTTGGAGGCTGAACCCCCCCTCGGGGAAGAGGTGGTCCCCCCCTTGGAGTTACCGGAACGTCCCCGTGAACCTGTGGCCTTGTCTGAAAAATAGGGAAAGACGATGCAGTTAACCTCTGTTTTGATCTTGGCAGCACTGCTGTTTTGTATTGGCATCTATGGTTTGGTGACCAGTCGCAATGCCGTGCGTGTGCTCATGTCCATTGAGCTGCTGCTGAATGCTGTTAACCTCAATTTAATTGGTTTTGCCAACTATCTGGATGGCCAGCAAATCAAGGGGCAAGTCTTTGCCGTATTTGTGATTACGGTGGCAGCCGCCGAAGCCGCCGTGGGGTTAGCAATTATTTTGGCCATCTATCGCAACCGCGACACTGTTGACATGGAGAAATTTAACCTCCTGAAGTGGTAGCCTAGAGGTTGGAACTTGCTTCCCTCAATTGCCGTCTAGAGTACAAGAGCCAGTGTCAGCAAAGGGGCAATCACCTATGACAGTGCGTCTTGGTAAGTCGGTCACTTATCTCTCATTAATGGCATTGGGGGCAGCTGCTGCCATGTTTGTCACCCACTTGATGCCAGCGTCAACGCCCTTGGTCACTCCCAGCTTGGCCCAGTTGCCGGCACCGCTACCGGCGGGAAATGACGTTAACTTTATTGCCCGTGCCGTTGAAGAGGTGGGCCCTGCCGTGGTGCGCATTGATGCTTCCCGTAGGGTGCAGGCCCGTGTGCCGGCTATCTTTAATGACCCTTTCTTTCAGGAATTCTTTGGGCCGATGATGCCCCCCCGCAGCCGTGAAGAACGGGGTCTGGGGTCTGGTTTTATCATTAGTAGCGATGGCTTGATCCTGACAAATGCCCACGTGGTGGAGGGGGCCGATCGCGTTCAGGTGACGCTTAAGGATGGTCGTACATTTGAAGGGCGTGTATTAGGTCAAGACCGTCTGACGGACGTGGCGGTGGTCAAGGTGAATGCCAACAATTTACCGGTGGTGCGCCTTGGCAATTCGGATACTTTGCGCCCGGGGGAGTGGGCGATCGCCATCGGCAATCCCTTGGGACTGGACAATACGGTCACCGCTGGCATTATTAGCGCCACGGGACGTTCCAGCGGCGATATTGGGGTGCCCGATAAGCGAGTGGGCTTTATTCAAACGGATGCTGCCATCAATCCCGGCAATTCGGGTGGCCCCCTGCTCAATCAGCGGGGAGAAGTGATTGGCATGAATACGGCGATCATTGGCGGTGCCCAGGGCCTAGGATTTGCAATTCCTATCAATACGGCGCGGCGCATTGCCAATCAACTCGTGGCCAATGGCCGGGTAGATCATCCCTTCCTCGGTATTCGCATGGCCAATCTTACCCCTGAGGTGCAGCAACGCCTCAACGCCAACCCCAATAGTCCTGTGCGGGTGCAGGAAAGTTCGGGTGTTTTGATTTTTGAAGTCCTACCCAACTCTCCCGCTGCCCGTGCCGGTTTGCAACCTGGAGATGTGATCCGTCGTATCAATGGCCAAAACATCACCAAAGCGGATCAAGTGCAGCAAATGGTGGAAAGCGCCGGCATTGGTCGCACAATGGACATAGAGGTGCGTCGCGGTGGCCAAAGCGTAACGGTGGCCGTCCAGCCGGCTCCCCTGCCTACCCAAGCGAGTCGCTAGGGTGTTGACGGCAGTTCTGATCATTCCCACGGGCATTGGCGCTGCCATTGGCGGTTATGCGGGGGATGCGATTCCCGTTGTTCGTGCCTTGGCCCAAGTGTGCGATCGCCTGATTACCCACCCCAACGTTCTCAATGGCGCCATGCTCTACTGGCCGCTGCCCAATGTCTGGTACGTCGAAGGCTATGCCCTGGATGAATTTGCCGCCGGCCATTGGGGATTGCTACCACCCCGGCCGAATCGCATTGGTCTGTTACTGGATGCGGCCATTGAACCAGAGCTGCAACTGCGCCATCGGCAAGCGGCAGCGGCGTGCTCGGCCACCTTGGGCTTAACCATTACTGAACCGGTGATAACAGATGCACCCTTGGGGGTGCAGTTACAAACTGCTGCCTCCGGCAGCACATGGGGCACGGTGGCAAACGCCGCCAGTTTACTGCGGTCGGCAGAAAAACTGATTCAAGTCGCTAAGGCCGAGGCGATCGCGATCGTGACTCGCTTTCCTGATGATCTGGGCACCGCAGCATTGCACCACTATCGTAGGGGCCAAGGGGTCGATCCTTTAGCAGGGGCAGAAGCGGTCATTAGTCATTTGATTGTCCAGCACTTTCAGATGCCAGCCGCCCATGCCCCAGCCCTGCAACCCTTACCCCTCGAGGCGAGTGTCCATCCCCGCGCCCTGGCCGAAGAAATTGGCTATACCTTTTTGCCCTCGGTGCTGGTGGGGTTGAGTCGTGCTCCCCGCTACAGTTTAAGTGCCCCCCAAGCCCTGTGGCGCCAGGAGGTAGATGCGGTGATTGTACCCGCCACTGCCCTGGGTGGGCGGGGAATTCTGGCCTTTGCTCATCAGGGCATCCCCATCCTAACGGTAGCGAACAACACCACAACCCTCAATGTTACTGGGGCCGATTTGGGGATAGAGACCATTCCTTGCCAGTCCTATGGGGAGGCGATCGGCGTCCTGAGTGCCATGAAGGCGGGAGTATCCTGGCAAACGGTTACCACAGCAACCTAAAGCTGGCATTGAGTCTGGGGTTGATGCAATTGATGGTGCTGCCTGAGGCAGAGATGCCGCGAGTGGCGAGGTTACTGGCTGAGCGCACGCAGGGGGAAGCAGCCCCAAAGTCAGCAGTCATAATAGAGTTAATCACGACGATTGTGTTGTACAAGTTCACGGAGCTGAGTCGGGAGGAGGTGTTGCGGATGTTGGGGTTTACCACTGAGGAACTGAAGCGGACACGGTTTTATCGGGAGGTGTATGCTGAGGCGCGGGCGGAAGGACTAGACGAAGGACGGCAGCAGGGACTGCAACAAGGAGAAGTGCTAGTTATCTTGCGCCTGCTGCGGCGGCGGTTTGGGAGTGTGCCTAGTGAGCTAGAGGAGCGGATTCAGCGGCTTTCTATTGCGCAGATTGAGGCTTTGGCGGAGGCGTTGCTTGACTTTAGGGAGCTGGGGGACGTGGCGGCATGGCTAGAACACTCCTGTTAACTTATCCATGCGCCGCGATTCCCTCTTTTACCAACTATTTGCCCAACTGCCCCAAACCCTCTTTGACCTGCTGGGCACAGACACCCCTCAGGGGTATCGTTTTGACTCAGTCGAGCTGAAGCAAACCGCCTTTCGCATCGATGGCGTCTTTGTGCCCCCTGACCCTGCGGGCACGGTCTATTTCTGTGAGGTGCAGTTTCAGCGGGATAACACCTTCTATGAACGCTTCTTTGCGGAGATTTTTCTCTATCTGCGCCTGTATCGCTCCACCTTTGCGGACTGGCAAGCGGTGGTGATTTATCCCAATCGGCAAACGGAGCAAGAGTCTTTTGACCCCTATGACCTGTTGGTCCATAGTCCGCGCCTGCGCCGCGTCTATCTCAATGAATTGGGGTCACCGGAGAGCTTGCCCTTGAGTGTGGGGTTGATGCAATTGATGGTGCTGCCTGAGGCAGAGATGCCGCGAGTGGCGAGGTTACTGGCTGAGCGCACGCAGGGGGAAGCAGCCCCAAAGTCAGCAGTCATAATAGAGTTAATCACGACGATTGTGTTGTACAAGTTCACGGAGCTGAGTCGGGAGGAGGTGTTGCGGATGTTGGGGTTTACCACTGAGGAACTGAAGCGGACGCGGTTTTATCGGGAGGTGTATGCTGAGGCGCGGGCAGAAGGACTAGACGAAGGACGGCAGCAGGGATTGCAGCAGGGATTGCAACAAGGAGAAGTGCTAGTTATCTTGCGCCTGCTGCGGCGGCGGTTTGGGAGTGTGCCTAGTGAGCTAGAGGAGCGGATTCAGCGGCTTTCTATTTCGCAGATTGAGGCTTTGGCGGAGGCGCTGCTTGACTTTAGGGAGCTGGGGGACGTGGCGGCATGGCTAGAACACTCCTGTTAACTTATCCATGCGCCGCGATTCCCTCTTTTACCAACTATTTGCCCAACTGCCCCAAACCCTCTTTGACCTGCTGGGCACAGACACCCCTCAGGGGTATCGTTTTGACTCAGTCGAGCTGAAGCAAACCGCCTTTCGCATCGATGGCGTCTTTGTGCCCCCTGACCCTGCGGGCACGGTCTATTTCTGTGAGGTGCAGTTTCAGCGGGATAACACCTTCTATGAACGCTTCTTTGCGGAGATTTTTCTCTATCTGCGCCTGTATCGCTCCACCTTTGCGGACTGGCAAGCGGTGGTGATTTATCCCAATCGGCAAACGGAGCAAGAGTCTTTTGACCCCTATGACCTGTTGGTCCATAGTCCGCGCCTGCGCCGCGTCTATCTCAATGAATTGGGGTCGCCGGAGAGCTTGCCCTTGAGTGTGGGGTTGATGCAATTGATGGTGCTGCCTGAGGCAGAGATGCCGCGAGTGGCGAGGTTACTGGCTGAGCGCACGCAGGGGGAAGCAGCCCCAAAGTCAGCAGTCATAATAGAGTTAATCACGACGATTGTGTTGTACAAGTTCACGGAGCTGAGTCGGGAGGAGGTGTTGCGGATGTTGGGGTTTACCACTGAGGAACTGAAGCGGACGCGGTTTTATCGGGAGGTGTATGCTGAGGCGCGGGCGGAAGGATTACAAGAGGGAAAACAAGAGGGACGAGAAGAAGGACTTCAGGAAGGCTTGCAGCAGGGATTGCAGCAGGGATTGCAACAGGGATTGCAACAGGGATTACAGCAGGGATTACAGCAGGGATTACAGCAGGGATTGCAACAAGGTTTACAACAAGGACTGCAGCAAGGACTGCAACAAGGACTGCAACAAGGAGAAGTGCTAGTTATCTTGCGCCTGCTGCGGCGGCGGTTTGGGAGTGTGCCTAGCGAGCTAGAGGAGCGGATTCAGCGGCTTTCTATTTCGCAGATTGAAGCTTTGGCGGAGGCGTTGCTTGACTTTAGGGAGCTGGGGGACGTGGCGGCATGGCTAGAACACTCCTGTTAACTTATCCATGCGCCGCGATTCCCTCTTTTACCAACTATTTGCCCAACTGCCCCAAACCCTCTTTGACCTGCTGGGCACAGACACCCCTCAGGGGTATCGTTTTGACTCAGTCGAGCTGAAGCAAACCGCCTTTCGCATCGATGGCGTCTTTGTGCCCCCTGACCCTGCAGGCACGGTCTATTTCTGTGAGGTGCAGTTTCAGCGGGATAACACCTTCTATGAACGCTTCTTTGCGGAGATTTTTCTCTATCTGCGCCTGTATCGCTCCACCTTTGCGGACTGGCAAGCGGTGGTGATTTATCCCAATCGGCAAACGGAGCAAGAGTCTTTTGACCCCTATGACCTGTTGGTCCATAGTCCGCGCCTGCGCCGCGTCTATCTCAATGAATTGGGGTCGCCGGAGAGCTTGCCCTTGAGTCTGGGGTTGATGCAATTGATGGTGCTGCCTGAGGCAGAGATGCCGCGGGTGGCGAGGTTACTGGCTGAGCGCACGCAGGGGGAAGCAGCCCCAAAGTCAGCAGTCATAATAGAGCTAATCACGACGATTGTGTTGTACAAGTTCACGGAGCTGAGTCGGGAGGAGGTGTTGCGGATGTTGGGGTTTACCACTGAGGAACTGAAGCGGACACGGTTTTATCGGGAGGTGTATGCTGAGGCGCGGGCAGAAGGACTAGACGAAGGACGGCAGCAGGGATTGCAACAGGGATTGCAACAGGGATTACAGCAGGGATTACAGCAGGGATTACAGCAGGGATTGCAACAAGGTTTACAACAAGGACTGCAGCAAGGACTGCAACAAGGAGAAGTGCTAGTTATCTTGCGCCTGCTGCGGCGGCGGTTTGGGAGTGTGCCTAGTGAGCTAGAGGAGCGGATTCAGCGGCTTTCTATTTCGCAGATTGAGGCTTTGGCGGAGGCGCTGCTTGACTTTAGGGAGCTGGGGGACGTGGCGGCATGGCTAGAACACTCCTGTTAACTTATCCATGCGCCGCGATTCCCTCTTTTACCAACTATTTGCCCAACTGCCCCAAACCCTCTTTGACCTGCTGGGCACAGACACCCCTCAGGGGTATCGTTTTGACTCAGTCGAGCTGAAGCAAACCGCCTTTCGCATCGATGGCGTCTTTGTGCCCCCTGACCCTGCGGGCACGGTCTATTTCTGTGAGGTGCAGTTTCAGCGGGATAACACCTTCTATGAACGCTTCTTTGCGGAGATTTTTCTCTATCTGCGCCTGTATCGCTCCACCTTTGCGGACTGGCAAGCGGTGGTGATTTATCCCAATCGGCAAACGGAGCAAGAGTCTTTTGACCCCTATGACCTGTTGGTCCATAGTCCGCGCCTGCGCCGCGTCTATCTCAATGAATTGGGGTCGCCGGAGAGCTTGCCCTTGAGTGTGGGGTTGATGCAATTGATGGTGCTGCCTGAGGCAGAGATGCCGCGAGTGGCGAGGTTACTGGCTGAGCGCACGCAGGGGGAAGCAGCCCCAAAGTCAGCAGTCATAATAGAGTTAATCACGACGATTGTGTTGTACAAGTTCACGGAGCTGAGTCGGGAGGAGGTGTTGCGGATGTTGGGGTTTACCACTGAGGAACTGAAGCGGACGCGGTTTTATCGGGAGGTGTATGCTGAGGCGCGGGCAGAAGGATTACAAGAGGGAAAACAAGAGGGACGAGAAGAAGGACTTCAGGAAGGCTTGCAGCAGGGATTGCAGCAGGGATTACAACAGGGATTGCAACAGGGATTACAGCAGGGATTACAGCAGGGATTGCAACAAGGTTTACAACAAGGACTGCAGCAAGGACTGCAACAGGGAGAAGTGCTAGTTATCTTGCGCCTGCTGCGGCGGCGGTTTGGGAGTGTGCCTAGTGAGCTAGAGGAGCGGATTCAGCGGCTTTCTATTGCGCAGATTGAGGCTTTGGCGGAGGCGTTGCTTGACTTTAGGGAGCTGGGGGACGTGGCGGCATGGCTAGAACACTCCTGTTAACTTATCCATGCGCCGCGATTCCCTCTTTTACCAACTATTTGCCCAACTGCCCCAAACCCTCTTTGACCTGCTGGGCACAGACACCCCTCAGGGGTATCGTTTTGACTCAGTCGAGCTGAAGCAAACCGCCTTTCGCATCGATGGCGTCTTTGTGCCCCCTGACCCTGCGGGCACGGTCTATTTCTGTGAGGTGCAGTTTCAGCGGGATAACACCTTCTATGAACGCTTCTTTGCGGAGATTTTTCTCTATCTGCGCCTGTATCGCTCCACCTTTGCGGACTGGCAAGCGGTGGTGATTTATCCCAATCGGCAAACGGAGCAAGAGTCTTTTGACCCCTATGACCTGTTGGTCCATAGTCCGCGCCTGCGCCGCGTCTATCTCAATGAATTGGGGTCGCCGGAGAGCTTGCCCTTGAGTGTGGGGTTGATGCAATTGATGGTGCTGCCTGAGGCAGAGATGCCGCGAGTGGCGAGGTTACTGGCTGAGCGCACGCAGGGGGAAGCAGCCCCAAAGTCAGCAGTCATAATAGAGTTAATCACGACGATTGTGTTGTACAAGTTCACGGAGCTGAGTCGGGAGGAGGTGTTGCGGATGTTGGGGTTTACCACTGAGGAACTGAAGCGGACGCGGTTTTATCGGGAGGTGTATGCTGAGGCGCGGGCGGAAGGATTACAAGAGGGAAAACAAGAGGGACGAGAAGAAGGACTTCAGGAAGGCTTGCAGCAGGGATTGCAGCAGGGATTACAGCAGGGATTACAGCAAGGATTGCAACAAGGTTTGCAACAAGGAGAAGTGCTAGTTATCTTGCGCCAGTTAAGGCGGCGGTTTGGGAGTGTGCCTAGTGAGCTAGAGGAGCGGATTCGGCGGCTTTCTATTTCGCAGATTGAAGCTTTGGCGGAGGCGCTGCTTGACTTTAGGGAGCTGGGGGACGTGGCGGCATGGCTAGAACACTCCTGTTAACTTATCCATGCGCCGCGATTCCCTCTTTTACCAACTATTTGCCCAACTGCCCCAAACCCTCTTTGACCTGCTGGGCACAGACACCCCTCAGGGGTATCGTTTTGACTCAGTCGAGCTGAAGCAAACCGCCTTTCGCATCGATGGCGTCTTTGTGCCCCCTGACCCTGCAGGCACGGTCTATTTCTGTGAGGTGCAGTTTCAGCGGGATAACACCTTCTATGAACGCTTCTTTGCGGAGATTTTTCTCTATCTGCGCCTGTATCGCTCCACCTTTGCGGACTGGCAAGCGGTGGTGATTTATCCCAATCGGCAAACGGAGCAAGAGTCTTTTGACCCCTATGACCTGTTGGTCCATAGTCCGCGCCTGCGCCGCGTCTATCTCAATGAATTGGGGTCGCCGGAGAGCTTGCCCTTGAGTCTGGGGTTGATGCAATTGATGGTGCTGCCTGAGGCAGAGATGCCGCGGGTGGCGAGGTTACTGGCTGAGCGCACGCAGGGGGAAGCAGCCCCAAAGTCAGCAGTCATAATAGAGCTAATCACGACGATTGTGTTGTACAAGTTCACGGAGCTGAGTCGGGAGGAGGTGTTGCGGATGTTGGGGTTTACCACTGAGGAACTGAAGCGGACACGGTTTTATCGGGAGGTGTATGCTGAGGCGCGGGCAGAAGGACTAGACGAAGGACGGCAGCAGGGATTGCAACAGGGATTGCAACAGGGATTACAGCAGGGATTACAGCAGGGATTACAGCAGGGATTGCAACAAGGTTTACAACAAGGACTGCAGCAAGGACTGCAACAAGGACTGCAACAAGGAGAAGTGCTAGTTATCTTGCGCCTGCTGCGGCGGCGGTTTGGGAGTGTGCCTAGTGAGCTAGAGGAGCGGATTCAGCGGCTTTCTATTTCGCAGATTGAGGCTTTGGCGGAGGCGCTGCTTGACTTTAGGGAGCTGGGGGACGTGGCGGCATGGCTGGAGCGCTTTGCTTGAGTGGGGCCGTGGGTCGGGATTGTTGGCATGGTGAGGGGGGCGGCGTTTCAGTGAACAGTTTAAGAAGTTAAGAAGTATTGCCATTGCTTAAGTAGCAGCAACGATCGCCAGACCCAGGTGAATTTTTAGAAGACCCAGGCAAATTTTTACAGAGCCGGGTGAATTTTTACAGAGCCGGGTGAATTTTTACAGACCCAGGTGAATTTTTAGAAGACCCAGGCAAATTTTTACAGACCCAGGCAAATTTTTACAGAGCCAGGTAAATTTTTAGAAATGTGTTAGAAATGTGGCGATAGGGTGAAATTTTTCATTAAAGAAAAACCATACTAAAGACTATGGAGCCTGGGGATAGAAACTATCCTAACGGTGGCCTGTGGATAGCTGGTAGGTTTCTGGTGCATTGACTTAGGTGCCGCTATGAAAAAGCCCGATCGCCCGCTTGGACTTTCGAAGCGACAATATCGCAAGCTGATGCGGTTTATCCGTCATCTCATGTTTCAGCTACAGCGCTGGGTACGGCAGCGACTGACGCCCCTCGTAGGGCGACGGCGGCAGCAGGGGGCAAGGCTGCGCTGGGGTCGCGCCGGCTTTGTGCTGCCAACGGCGGTGATTGTGTTGGTGGTGCTGAGCCTCACGGTGGCGGCCTTGATGATTCGCACACTAAATCGCACTACCGAGGTGAGCGGTCAACGGCAAGAAATCCAAGTGATGAATGCCACGGCCCCGGCCATTGATCGCGCCCGCACAAAATTAGAGTATTTCTTTACCCAAGACCCGCAGCGGCCCAATGGCGTGCCTGGCGAAGACACCATCGCCCAAATCATGGGCAATCAGGGGTCTTTCGCCCGCACGCCGGATCCCTACACGTTGGCGGATGAGGAGCGCATTGACTTGGATGGGGATGGCACGCTGGATAATGCCTGGGCCTTTCAACCTACGCCAGACTCCATTGTGGCCTACTCGATTTTGATGAAACGCCCCACGGATGCGCAGCTCAACCTCAGTGATGACGAAAAAGCCAAAAACCTGATTACCCGCAGTCGCCCCATGGGGATTACGGAGGTGGGGAATCAGTGCCCCAACGTAGGCGGCGGCGGCAACACCGTCGAGGTGGGCTGGGATGAGGTGACCAGTGCCATTCTGCGGAAGAATTTCCAAATCAATGCCTTTGTCTATGAAAACCGCAACGGCGGCCAAGCCCTCTCCACCATTGAGTTTGTGCAAGAGCGGCAAATGGAGCGGGGCAACAAGTGGGGCGCCTGGTTCCGCAACGACTTGGAAATCTTTCCGGGGCCGACCTTCCGCTGGAATGGGGCCATGCACACCGAGGGCAGCATCTTTATGACGGCGGGCGGTGACGGTTTCCAAGCCCATTTAATCAGTTCGCCCAGGTCCTGCATTTACACGCGCGCGGCGTCTGAGATTACGGCAACGGAGGTGGTCAACCCCCAAACCCAGCAAATTGAGTTTCAGGGGCAATTTATGGCCGGCAGTCTGCGGGACAACAACACCACCGCCGGAACAGTCAAAATTCACTCCTACCGCGAACCCCCCAGCCCTCCCTACACCGATGATGACCCTCCAGCAGCAAAAAACATTGTTACATTCGATAAGGATCGAGATTCGGTCAAGGATGGTGTGAACCCAGCGCAAGTTGCCCTGAATCCGGTGGCGATTCTCACCGAGGATAAAAGCAGGGCCCGCGGCAGTGACCCCACGAATCTCAGCCACCGCGATAACAATTGGAATAACCAATTTTATGTGGTGCAGGGGCGCTTTGCCAACAAAAGCCAGCCCAAGCCCTATGTGGATGACACCTACCGCGCCGATGACCGCTA
Source organism: Thermosynechococcus sp. (assembly GCF_025999095.1). Lineage (NCBI taxonomy): Bacteria > Bacillati > Cyanobacteriota > Cyanophyceae > Acaryochloridales > Thermosynechococcaceae > Thermosynechococcus > Thermosynechococcus sp. The sequence goes on from NZ_AP024678.1 coordinate 1,443,066, forward strand.
TGGCCCCAAGCCGACTTATGGTAAGATCGGGATTCCCGCTGGCACCATGGGCGACCCAATTGTCGACCTACCGGACAAGCCGCTGACGCGCAATGTAGCCCCGCCCGACAGCTCCAACAAGCGGGAAGACTTAGGACTGGATGGCTATTGGGAGCGGCGGGCCCGCCAAGAGGGGCTGCGCATTATTGTGGGGGAACGTCTGGAGTTGGGGGACCCCCTTGAGCGACCTGATTCATGCCCAGGTGGACAACGCTGTAATGAGTTCTATCAGCACCGCACTCTGCGGGATAACTTGGCGGCGGTGCAGGCAGCGGTTGTTTACCACTACAAATTCAACAACAACGGACAAGCGGATCCCAGCATTCCCGATCCCTTTACGGACCCTTACCCAGGGCAAAACAGTGGGGGCTACGAGCCCGTTGCCTGCTTGGCCATGACCTACCACCACGGCACGCGCCAAACCGCATTGAACAGCATCACGTTTTTTACACCTGACCCGTCACTTAACATCCCGTTCTTTCAAAACGGCACACCGCTCTTTGACTTCTTTAGAGGGATTGGCACCAACGGCTGGGAGTTTGAGCTGAACGATGACCCGAGTAATGGATTTTACAGCCAGTTGAGTAATCCAACCTCGGCGCTGCGGCAAGCATTACAGAACCTGGCTAATAACTACGGCGATCCTGCCGGGGCTTTTCCACCAAAACAGGAAAACTCCCCCAACAACACTCACCCGAACCCGGGCACAATAAAATACGGCAACTTCTCGAACTTGCGGCGGGCTTTGACTCAGCTCACAACGGTTGGTAATGACGTAAGTAAGCTTAGCTTGGCCGATCAGAGCACCCTGCACACTGCCGGCTGCATGTTGGGAATGCTGGCCTACAGCGTGAAGCAGGTGGAACAGCTTTCACAGAGCTCTAACGCTAATGTTAAGCTCGCTTCAAATTATCCACTTCCAGATGGTGGGAATCAAGATCTCATCACATTCAGCAATCCCAACAGCGCCGGTAGTCTCCTACTTGACAAGCTCTGGCTAGAAGTTGACACCTCATTAAATAACCCGATGACTACTACTGCTTATCCTGTCCTGTATCAGGTGTTTGACCCTAACGATCCTTCGAAGACTCGTCTGGATGTTGTTAACGAAATTGCTAATCTTGTCCAACCTCGCCCCGACCCAGGCGCATTCACAGTGCCAACAGCACTGGCGCCGAGTGGGTCGAATCCCGATCGCCCCGATCGCCGGAATCAAATTATTTATTATGATGGTAGCCAATACCAGCGCTACAACATTGCCTTCTTAGACAACGCCCTCTTCAATGGCCGCGAGGAAATGGCGGTGCGGGTCATGGACATTGACCTTGATTTGCTGCGGCGCACCTCCTTTGGCGGCGATACCTGGTTGCCGATGGGGGGCATTGTCTATGCCTTCCGTGAGGATGCCGTGCGCGAAGATGGCATTGCCCGCCCCTGCCTCCCCGGCCAAAACTGGATGAACACCGATCCTAATAATCCCCACGACCCCTGTTTGGCAAGTAATGGCATTTCCCTGAAGCCGGTGGACTTCTTTGCCGACCCGCTGCGGCGCCCCAATGGCTTCCGCCTACTGAACGGCAACCGCCTTGACCGCCAAGGCATTCCAGACGAGAAAAATATCGCCGGCCTGTCCTTTATCAGTGACAACCCGGTGTATATTCAGGGGGACTTTAACCTGCACAGCACTGATGGCACCGCCAGCAATCTCATTGAGGAGTTTACCGACAAGCTCGAAGCCAACTGGAGTAATTTCTACAGTCGCAGCACCCTAGATTCTCGCTTTGCGCGGCCCGACAAAGACACTGCGCGGCCCGACCAAGACACATGGCGCCCCGCAGAAATTTTGGCCGATGCCGTCACAATTCTCTCTGACAACTTCTGCGATGGCTTTGCCGAGCACTACTTTGTAGGCGTCCTTAATCCCCCTATTAGTAATCTTGATAATACTGATCCTCGCAGCTGCGGCTCCTCCGGCAACCGGACCTCTTTCCTGAATGCCAACCGACCCAACCCCCCCCTCGACCCGAACGACCCTCAGCTTGTGCGGGAAAGCCAAAATAACGACTTACTCAATATCCCCCTACTTAACCCCTCCCCCTCGGGGCCCGATCAGAGGCCAATTTATGTGAATAAGAATGGCCAAGCCAGGGGAGTTTCTAATTATAATTCATTTAACAACGACCGTTCCTTGATTGCGGCGAAAGACAACACCCGCGTCAATGCGGTGATTGTGAGCGGCATTGTGCCCTCGCGCCCCAACCAGGCCTACGGCGGCATGCACAACTTCCCGCGCTTCCTGGAAAACTGGAGCGGCAAAAATCTCTGGATCCAAGGGTCATTTATTCAGCTCAACTTCTCCACCCAAGCCACCGGCCCCTATGACCAAGACCAGTGGGAAGTGCCTAATGATCCTACCTGCTGGGATGTCAACACCGCCTTTAACTGTAATGCCCAGGGCGTCGAGCTGATTAAATACTACAGCCCTCCCAACCGCCGCTGGGGCTATGATGTGGCTCTGCAACTGGCGCCCGCTGGGCCAGTGGCGCGGCGGTTCATTACCCCCGGACGGCAGCGGACAGAGTATTACACCGAGTTGCGCGCCGATGATCCCTATATCCAGCAACTGCGCTGTGCCAACCGACCCGCCAGCATGGGAGGGGGCAACATTGATCCAAGTGCCAGTTGTTCTGCCTAAACTGTGGAGGTGATTTGACCATGACTCGACGCGACCGTGGCCTCACCCTGCTAGAGTGTGTGATTGCCATTTTGGTGGTCAACCTCGCCCTAGCGATGCTGGCCGCCCCCCTGGTGCTGGTGGCCGCCACCCGCCTGCGCAACGATCGCATCAATCAGGCCACCGAAATTGCCCGCGGCGAAATTGACCAGCTGCGGGTGCTGATGGAGCAGGGGGTCAATGTACGCAGCACCTCCACCGCAATGCTGCCCCCTGCAAGCACCGTAGGTGATGCAACCTTAGGGAATGCGGCCGCCCTCTCTCGACAAGCGCCCCCGCAGGCGATAGCGACATGCACCTTACCCCTGAGCGCCACCACCGCCTGTGAACGGGAACTGAACAACAGCCGCTTTGCCGTCCAGATCTATCGCGGCGAGTTGACCACCACCAACAGTGGGTTGGTCTTGGGCTATCCGGTGCAGGTGCGGGTCTATAACGCCGATGCCGTGCCAGTTCCCGATGGTCTCTTCCCCCCTGGGCAGCCCATTGAGCAGGCCACAGCCACAATGACCAGCGGCGGCCCCGCAAGTGAGAGGCGCCCCCTGGTGGTTTTGACCACCGAGATTGTGCGCGCCGATGCGGCCGAAACCCTGTCTTATCTGAAGCCTTCTAAAATTAGCCAGTCCATACCGCAGGCAGCACCTTTGGGGGGGGGCTCACCAAGCAGTTATAGCCCAAGCGGTTCTTTGCCCAGGTCCCCAGGCCTAGGCGTCGCCAGTGGCAATTCCATGTCCGAAGAACCACCCACAATATCACCCACAATATCACTCCCAGCAAAGCTTGGAACAACACCATGAGCAAAACAGCAAACCATCGTGCAAAGGAGAAAGAGCAATGAAATGGCCAACCTGGCGCTGGCGGCGATCGCGGGGCTTTACCTTGGTGGAGATCCTCGTCTCCCTGGTGATTGCCGGCATTCTCATGAGTGCCTTGGGCGCCATTTTGATTGACATGCTCGACACCGAACGGCGGGAAGCCTCTTTAAATCAACTGCGGCAAGACCTCAAGGCCGCCATGGATGTAATTAGCAATGACTTGGCCCAGGCGGTCTTTGTCTATAACGGCAACTGCCTGGCGGGCAATGATAACTCTAACCCTAAGCCTAAAGACTTGTGCGGCGATACCACCCGCCCCACTAGCCAGCGCCTCACCAATTACCTGCCGCCCTTTCCCGCAACCATGACCCCCGTCCTGGCCATGTGGATTCTGGAGCCTTTTCCCTACGATCAAAACCAACTGGGCTATGCCACCTTTAAGATGCCGCGGGATTGCGAGAAGGTATGGTCTAGCGATGCACCAAGGACGAAACAACACTGCCGCGATCTCCAAAATGGCCGCCGCACCTACACCCTAGTGGTCTATTACATTGATACGGCCCCCACCTCCTTCTGGGCGCCGGAATCAACCTGGCAGGGGAAAGCGCGACTGGTGCGCTATCAACTGCGCAAGTATAAGGTGGCCAACGTGGCCAGTGACGCCAATTATGACTACCTGGGGATCAATCAGGGGTATGTGGAACCGGTGGGCGAAACCAACTTTGCCCGCTGGCCGTTCAAAGTAGGCACTGCAACCAATGAAAATCTCCAGGACACGCGAGCGGGTGGTCGTCCCCTGCGTGATATTGAGGGCTACCTGCGCGTTACCGATTTGGTGGTGGTCACCGATTTTATTGATACCGATACCACCATCCCCTCCCCGGCCTGTCCAGAGGCGCTGCCAGGCACCCCTGACTTTGTGCGCACGCCCCTCAGTGCGGCGGCAGCACCGGCGGGCTTCTTTGCCTGTGTGCAGGATGGCGGCGCCAGCTTCAATGCCGCCACCTTTGTCTATTTGCGGGGCAATCCAGAGGGACTCCCCGGCATTCGCCCCCAAGATGTGCAAAATCGCCCAGTGATCACCACAACGGTTTTGAGCCGCTCTGTGCAAGGAAAAGTGCCTAAGTACTAGCCAGGAGGAAACAAGCTATGGAACGCCGCCAGCGCGGATACACAATCACAGAGATGTTGGTGGTGATTGTTTTAATCGCCATCGTACTTGGGATTGGTACGATGAGCCTCTTTCCACTGCTGCAGCGGCAACGGGTCAGGGCAGCGGTGAATAATGCCCGCAACGTGCTGCGCTTGGCCCAAGCCAGCGCCAAAAAGCAAAAGGTGCCTTGGGTGGCTGCTTTTCGCAATACTGATCTGGGCCCGCAGTGGTCAATTAATCCTGTGGGGAGCGATCGGCGCAATTGGCAATGGCAGCCCTTGGTGGACGATGATGAGCAACTGGTGATGGTCATGTGGGCCACTGATTTTAACTCCGTCAATAGGAATGAAAAGAATGAAATCCTGGAATGCCAGCAAGCACAGCAATCCCCCACCTGTGAGCTGGCCTTTGACTACCAAGGGCGGGTGATTACCCCCGTCACGCCGCGGCGGATTAGCTTTAGCATCTATGCCTATGAAAGTGCTTACCTGCAATGTGTGCGGGTTCCTACCATCCTCGGCGGCATGCGCCTAGAAGACGGCAGTTCCTGCAAAGACTATCGCGAATAAATCGCGAATACGTTGTTGATTGCCGCCGTAGAGCGGGGATAGGCCCCCTTGGCCACTCTCATACCCAAGCTGTCATACTAGCACCGAACGATGATGCCCCAAGAACATTTTTACATTAACCTCCTGTTCTTTCTGCAACAACACCGCCAGCAGCGGCGCACCGCCAATGCCGGCTTGACCCTGCCAGAGGTGTTGGCGGTGATCGTCATTTTGGGGGTCATTGCCCTGATTGCCTTGCCCTCCTTGCTCAACCAGCGACTGAAGGCACAATTGGCGGGGGCCAAATCAGCCGTGGGCGCCGTGAACCGTGCCCAGGAGGCCTACCGCGTCCGCCATAAAATCTTTGCCACCAAGCTGGCCTATTTGGGCATCTACAACACCCAAGGGGGCGGCTATCGGGTGGATGGCTATTATCCCCTCCGCCTCACCTACGACCAAGTGAAAGAGAAAGACACGGGGCGCATTCTCCATGGCGGTGGCAATCCTTGGTACGCGGCTGTTCATGCCCAAGCCATCGATCCGGCCGGCACCGGCGTCTCGGGGTGCGTGTGGGCCAAGGAGGGAAACTACGGCGTCACCACCTCCTCGGTGAAGGAGGGCAGCAGTGCCGCGCCCCCTGGCGACTGTTGGGCACAGGTCAACACCGACACCGGCAAAGAAGTCGAGTATTTGCCCATCGAAACCACGGAATAGGCCGCCGCTTCTAGGGAGTAGCGTTGAGCGCGGGGCGTTGAGCGGAGCCGCTGAGGGCCTCCAGGATCGCCAGCAATTCCTGCTCAAAGGCCAACTGGGCCCGGTTGGTGCGTCCGCCGACATAGAGGAAGGTCTGCTCCTGCAGGCCCCACACTTGGGAGTGGGAGACATAGCTCATGATCACGCCGGCAATTAGGAGGGCAAACCCAGCATAAAACAGGGGAATCCCCGGATCGGCTTTAATTTGGAGCCCCGTACTGCCCACCAGCTCCACCAAGGTCAGGGTAACGCCGTTGAGTTGTGTTGCCATGCCCGTGCGCAAGCTGGTGAGAAACTCCCCCTTGGGGCCATAGATCAACACGGTGCCCTGCAGATCCCGCGCAATCAGGGAAACCCCCTCCGAGAGGTCGGGCTTGGTGGGCAGCCAAGTGCCCCAAAGGCGACCTTTGCCGGCGGTGTCCAGTGGCGCCATGGGCAGTTGCAGCACCGGACTCTGGTTGAGGCGAAAGCGCAGGGCGGCAATGCTCCAGTCGGCTTGGTAGAAGGTGACGCCCCGATACCGCAGGGGCCGATTGACATGGATCGTGCCCCGCTTCACCTCCTGGCCGGCAGCATCCAAGACCGAGAGATCGGAGTAGAACTGATCAATGTCGCCGGCAGCGGTGTAATCAATCCAAAAGCGATTCACCTTGACCGACCAGTCCTGGGGAATGCGGGCCAAGGGTCCCGCCTGCACAAGGTGCTGCAGCTGAACGGTGTCACCACTGGGAATCAGCTCCTGGGCCATAAAACCGGTGAGGGCCCCCAAAATGCCCCCCAGCAGAATGAGAATCATGCTGGCGTGAACGACAATCGGGCCAATGCGACCAACCAGCCCCTTGCGGGCATAGAGTTGGCTGTCAGTTTGCCAGACGCGGTAGCCCCTTTGCCTGAGGGCAGTGGCCAATTCCGCAAGGGTGACATTGGCAAGGGTGGTGCTCAGGCTCAATTTGGCAAACTGCTGCGGCTTTTGGTAGTACTGCCAGCGCTGGGCAGCGGTGAGGGCGCTCACTTGGCGACTAAAAGTGCAGGCGGTGAGACTGGCGCCAAAGAGCACCAGCAGAGCGAGGTACCACGGGGTGCGATAGACCCGATCGAGCCCCAGGGCCAAAAGTAGCCGCCAACTGAGGAAGCCAAAGAGGGCCGGCTTTTCGGGATAGTGGGCCTGATAGTAGCTCAGGGACTGCCCCTGCTCAATCACGGTGCCAGCAATACTGGCGATGGCAATGGCCAACAGCAGCAGAATCGCCAGGCGCAGATCGGCTAGGAGGGCAAGAAAACGGCGAGGGGTAGGCATTAGCTTGGCCAATTCACCCAGTCTTGGGGCTTGAGAAAGGTGCTGTACAGTTCCGCTTCCGGGCTGTTGGGGGGCGGTTGATAGCCATATTCCCAGCGCACCAAGGGGGGCAACGACATCAAAATGGATTCGGTGCGGCCGTTGGTTTGCAGGCCAAAGATGGTGCCGCGGTCATAGACCAGGTTAAATTCCACATAGCGGCCGCGGCGATAGAGCTGAAACTGCCGCTCGCGATCGCCATATTCTAGATGCCGCCGCCGTGCCACAATGGGCAGATAGGCCTCCAGAAAGGCTTGGCCACAGCTTTGCACAAAGGCAAAGAGGTCTTGCCAAGAACGACTGCCAATGGCGCCCACGCGTTGGCTGTAGCGGGCGGCGTCGCCGTCGGGATGGGGGCCGCGGTACAACTCGCGATCGCTGCCGTCTTGGTAATCAAAAAAAATGCCGCCGACGCCGCGGGTTTCGCCGCGATGCTTGAGGTAAAAGTATTCATCACACCAGCGCTTAAAGACGGGGTAGTATTCCCGGTGGTGGCGATCGCAGGCCGCTTTATGGACTTGGTGAAAATGCTTGGCATCCTCGGCAAAGGGGTAGTAGGGGGTTAAATCGGCACCGCCGCCAAACCACCACACCGGCCCGGCCTCAAAATAGCGGTAGTTTAAATGCACCGTTGGCACATAGGGATTGCGGGGATGCAGCACCATGGAGGTACCGGTGGCATAGAAGCCATAACCTGCCGCCTCAGGGCGCTGCGCCAAAATCGAGGGGGGCAACTGCTCGCCCCAGACTTCTGAGAAATTCACGCCCCCCTGCTCTAGGAGCTGCCCCTGTTTCATCACCCGTGAGCGACCGCCGCCCCCCTCCGGCCGTTGCCAACAGTCTTCCTGAAACTGGGCGCCGCCATCGGCAGCCTCGAGGGCCTGACAAATCTGATCCTGGAGGTCCTTCAGAAACGCGGCCACCCGCTGCCGCGAATCACTGGGCACGGCCGGGGTTGCAGAAGTTGCCACCGTCATAGTTAATCCGCCATCCTCATACTGGTCTTAAGGGCAAACAGGCCTGTTTAAGGCTGTCTAGGCTTTATTGTACTCTGAGGTTAGCACCTGAGCGAGTTTTGCCCCCAGGGCTGCCACCCACCGCTCATCCTGCTGGGTATAGCTGCGGGGGGCATTGGTGCCCAAAATCATTACGGTTTGCTCGTCCACCGGCTGGCAAATCACCCCTTGGGTATTGGGGGGTAAATAGTCAAATTCAATGCGGCCGGGGTAAAGGGCTAGATCCACCAAATAGATGGGGCGTTGGGTCTGCAGGGCCCGCTGCACAATGGCGCCGGTGCCGGTCATGGGTTTGGGGCCGAGAATGCCGCGGCGCAGCAGGGGGCGATCGCCCCGCCAAATGACAATGGACTTTGTGGGCGTATTCATCAACACTGTGTAGGAGAGCCATGCTAGTTCTGTTTTCAACAGAGGCGAGAGATCAGCCGCCAGCTCAAAGCCCTCTTGCCCCTCTAGGCGCACCGCCTGGGGAGGCCGGGGCTGCACCCGCTGCCAAATCAGCGTTGTCAAGATCAAGACCGCTGCCAGGATCACCCCCACCACATCGGCGCGGGCCTGGGAAGGGGTAGGCAGGGGCGTCAGCAAGCGATTGACCAGCAGCAGAGTGCCCCCCAAAACCCCCGTGGCCAGGGGCAAATAGCGCAGGATTTGATCAGTCATCTAAAGTTCTAAAAAATTTGCAGGAGTCACGTAGCTATCTATTATTCACCAATGCCCAGATCACAGTGGTGGGAGGAGATGCAGCAATGAAAAGACAACGGTGCCTCAAAGCTGGCCAGCGATCGCGGCTGGTGGTTGCCCTGCTGAGTTTGAGTGTTTTGGGTCATCTCCCCGTTGCCCTGGCCACCCCACCCCTGCGCCTAGAAATCAGCCTCTCGCGGCGCCAACTGACCCTCTACCAAGGACACACGCCGCTGCGCCGGTATCCAGTGGCGGTGGGCCGCCCCGGCTGGGAAACCCCTATCGGTCAATTTCAAGTTCGCCAGATGATTCGCAATCCCGCTTGGAAAAATCCCTTTACTGGGGTAGTGATTGCTGGCGGGCATCCCCAAAACCCCTTGGGACGGCGTTGGATTGGCTTTTGGAGTGATGGTACCGATTGGATTGGCTTGCATGGTACCCCCAATCCTGATTCCATTGGGCATGCGGTCTCCCACGGTTGTGTGCGCATGTACAACCGCGACATTGAAGAGCTTTTTGAGAAAGTGCAACTAGGGGTGCCCGTGATTGTGGTGCCCTAGAAGGGGGCGACCAGGGCGGCGCCAAAAAAGACGACGGCGATCGCATCCACTAGGCCATGGAGGAGAACCCCTACCCAGAGGCGCTGCGTACAGGCAAAGGCCAAGCAGTAAAAGATAGAGGCGAGGCTGGCCATGAGAATATACACCCCGCGGTAAGCCATGAGGGGCAGTTGCATATCGGCACTGGGCTCGTTGCCGACATGGAGAACCCCAAACAGGAGTGAGCAGCTGAGAATGGCCCCCCAAGCAATGACCCCTGGCCGCCAGCGATCGCCCCCATAGTGCCGCAGCAGGTCCCGCACCAAAATCATCAGGCCACTGCGGAAGATCACCTCCTCAAAAATGCCCACCCGCATAGCAAAAAGCGTTACATAGACAAACACCGCCAGCGGTGAGGGGGTCAAGTTGAATTTGGCCAAGGGCAAAAAGCCCAATAGCGTGCCCAAGGGCACCAGGATTGCCGAGGCCACCAAGAACAGGGCCGCCAGTAAACGGGCATCCCGCCAGCGGGGTTCAAAGCTATAGCCAAAGTGCGATCGCCCCAGCCCCTTGCCCAAAATGATCACAAGAATAAAGAGTTGCAGCGCCACAAAGGGGCCAAAACGAAAATAGGGGGTCGAGAACCAGTAGAGGCTAAACAGCGACAGGGCAATGAAGGGCATCTCCTGCCATCCCAAGCCGGTGGCACTTGTCGGGGGAGGGTGTCGCCGCTGCCAATCGCCCCAAGCACACAGCAGCAGATAAAGAGGGGCAAGGAGGAAGCCTTCGCTGTACCCCTTGGGGAAGGCGGGCGAAACCAGCCCACTGTGGCTGAGGAGCAAATAGAGCGTTGCCCCCCCGATCCACGCCCACAACAGCGGCGGCGGTGTGGTGTTTTGCCGCAGCAGGAAAGGGACACGCACCATTGCCCCAACGCCCCCCAGAAAGATTAACAAATTCAGCCCCCCCTGATCGGCAAAGATCAAGTTCGTGAGAACCCGATGCCAGGGAAAGCGGCTGGCCTCCGGCAGGGCTAAGCCAATGGCCATGTACAGCCCTAGGCTCAGGAGTAAGCGCCCCTGCCACCGTTGAGCCAGCTTGGCACAATCACGCTGGTCGCTTGCCCACCACAGCACCGGAAACCCGCCAATCATAACGACGGCGGTCGACTCCAGCAGACTTTCTAGCCACGGCCAAGGGGTTGCAGACAAATAGCGCAGGTAGAGCAGTTGGGCCCAAAACCAAAGCACACAGGCGGCGATCGCCACCTGTTGCTCGCGGCGACTGGAAAATCGGGGTGAGTGGAGAAAGCCTTGCGGCGCTGTGGCCAACCAATCCCTAAGGGAGTGTTGAGGCTGGCTCAGGGGTTTAGGCATCGGCATTCTAGAACCGTGGCGATCGCAACTGCGGGCAGGGGGTATAATCAAGGCTTATTCCCAGCCTGTGGGAATGGAGCAAGACACCTCAGTTGATTTTTGCCTACCCCGCAACCGCATTTTGCCATGACTACCGCCACTCCTGATCGCGATCGCCTCAGCCAACAACTCCAAGATTTAGAAGCCCAAGCCTTGGGGGCGATCGCCACCGCCAGCACCCTCGATGCCCTAGAGCACCTGCGCGTCGCCTATCTGGGCAAAAAAGGGGAACTCTCACAAATTCTGGCCCTTATGGGGAAATTGCCCGCTAGCGATCGCCCCGCCATTGGTACCCTGGCCAACACCCTTAAGGAAAAGCTCCTCCAAGCCCTAGAGGCCCGCCGCGAAACCCTGCAAGCGGCAAAAATTGCGGCGCAACTGGCGGCTGAAACCCTTGATGTGACCATGCCGGGAGTATTTCGTCCCCAAGGGCACATTCACCCCCTCAACAGCACCATTGACCGCATCCTCGATATTTTTGTGGGTCTTGGCTATACCGTTGCCAATGGCCCAGAAATGGAAACCGACTACTACAACTTTGAGGCGCTCAATACCCCGGCAGATCACCCGGCGCGCGATATGCAGGACACCTTTTACCTGCCCGATGGCAACCTCCTGCGCACCCACACCTCCTCGGTGCAGATCCGCTACATGGAACTCTATGAGCCCCCCATTCGGATTGTTGCCCCCGGCCGCTGTTACCGCCGCGACACCGAGGATGCCACCCATGCGGCAGTGTTCCATCAGATTGAGATTTTAGCGGTGGATGAGGGGCTGACCTTTACCGATCTCAAGGGCACCGTGACGACGTTTCTAGCAGAACTCTTTGGTGACGTTCCCATTCGCTTCCGCGCCAGCTATTTTCCCTTTACCGAACCCTCGGCGGAAGTGGATGTGCAGTGGCAGGGGCGCTGGCTCGAGGTGATGGGCTGTGGCATGGTGGATCCCGCCGTTCTGAAAAATGTTGGCTATGACCCAGAGATCTATACAGGCTTTGCCGCTGGGTTTGGCGTAGAGCGGTTTGCGATGGTGCTGCATCACATTGATGATATTCGCCGCTTCTACACCAGTGATCTGCGCTTTCTGCGGCAGTTTTAGGAGGGGTCAGCTTGGCAACACCCCGTTTGCTGGTGGTTCTCAATGGCAAGGGCGGCGTGGGCAAAACCACCACAGCAATTAATCTGGCGGCCACCTATGGGCAGGAGTACAAGGTGCTGTTGGTGGATAGCGACCCCCAGGGGTCAGCGACCTGGTGGTTTCAGCGCAGTGGTCAATCCATGGGCTTTGATTTGGCTCAGGAGGTCAACCCCAAACTTCTCGGCAAGGTGCGCAAGCTCTCTAGCTATGACCTGATTGTTGTTGATACACCCCCGGCCTTAGCCTCCAGTGCCCTCGGCGCCGTCGTCCCGATCGCCGACTATCTGGTGCTGCCCACCCCCCCTGCCCCCATTGATCTGGCCGCTCTCATTGAAACCGTCAAGCAGGTGGTGGAACCCTCTAAGGTTCCCCACCGCGTCCTGCTCACCCGCGTTGATCCCCGCTGTGTCAATGAGGCCCTTGAGGCCCAAAATACCCTCCTGCAGTTGGGGGTAGCGACTTGCCATGCCTTTATTCGGGCCTACAAAGCCCACGAACGAGCTGCCCTAGAGGGGGTGCCCATTACCCAATGGAAGGGCAAACAGGCCAAGGAGGCCCAAGCCGATTACCGCCGTGTTGCCGAGGAGCTGGAGCGGGATTGGCGTTGATGGCTTGCCCCTAAAAAAAGCCAGTATAATCTACAGCTAATATGTCCAATATCGGTCGCTTAAGGGGAATATGCGTCGCTTGCTTAGTCTAGCCTGTATTCTAGGCGGCTTTTATTTCATTGCCCAAAATATTATCTTTCACGGCACTGTTAACGCAGCTACGGCCACTCTCTTGTCCTTCATCGGTGTTTTCATGATTACCTCAGATCGTGATCAGACTCGCCACCTGGGGTATTGGGTCTTAGCGTTAGCCGCATTCTTTGTTTTTTTCAATGCGCGTTTTTTTTCTCAAACCAATGAGTCTTTTGCAATTTGTGGTTAGCTACGCTGCTATAGTCATTGGGTTTCGGTTGTGGAGGAGTTAATTAGAAATTAGATAATTAGAGATGCCGAGACGCTGGGGTTTGTCAATTATGAATAATATATGAATAATATATATCAGTTCTATAGCATCAGTTATGAAATAATGATATTAATAACACGATCGCCCTAGGAGAGGCTTCTGCTATCCTATGCCATGACCAAAGTGGCACTTCAATCACATTTCCTTTGCTCCGTCGCATTTTTGAATTAAGGTCAACAGCACGTGGACACCACCGTACTGAGTCAATACCGTCAGCACACCCAAGAGCGCGCTGTTTTGGGAATTCCCCCCTTGCCCCTGACCGCTGCCCAAACCTCTGCGGTCTGTGATCTCCTGCAACAGCCCCCGGCGGGGGAAGAGGAATACCTGCTGCACCTGATTCGCGATCGCGTGCCCCCCGGTGTGGATGAAGCGGCCTATATTAAGGCGGGCTTTTTGACCGCTATTGCCAAGGGAGAACTCAGCAGTCCCCTCATCACCCCTGTTGCCGCGGTGGAACTCCTAGGCACCATGCTGGGGGGCTACAATGTCCACTCCCTCATTGACCTGCTGCGCCATGGGAACCCTGAACTGGCCACGACAGCAGCCAAGGCCCTGAGCCATACCCTCCTGGTCTATGACGCCTTTCACGACGTCCAAGACCTCATGCACCAAGGGAATCCCTACGCCCACCAAGTGATGGCAGCGTGGGCCAATGGCGACTGGTTTACCTGCCGTGAACCGCTTCCAGAGGCGATTACCGTCACCGTTTTCAAAGTGGCGGGTGAAACCAACACCGATGATCTCTCCCCTGCTCCCCACGCCACCACTCGCCCCGATATTCCCCTGCACGCCACGGTGATGCTGGAAAGCCGCTTGCCGGGGGCACTGCAAATCATTGCCGAACTAAAGCAAAAGGGCTACCCCCTGGCCTATGTCGGTGATGTGGTGGGCACCGGTTCCTCCCGCAAGTCCGCCACCAACTCGGTGATTTGGCACATTGGCCGGGACATTCCCTACGTCCCCAATAAGCGCACCGGCGGCGTCTGCCTTGGCGGCAAGATTGCGCCCATTTTCTTCAACACCATGGAGGACTCCGGCGCCCTGCCCATTGAGTGCGATGTCACCCAAATGAATATGGGGGATGTAATCACAATCTACCCCTACCGCGGTGACATTACCAACGCAGCGGGGGAAGTGATCAGCCGCTTTACCCTCAAGCCCGATACCCTCTTGGATGAAGTGCGGGCGGGGGGGCGCATTCCCCTGCTCATTGGGCGTACCCTCACCGACAAAGCGCGGGCAGCCCTTGGCCTTGAACCCAGTCCCCTCTTTACCCGTCCCACGCCTCCCGTTGAAAGCAATAAGGGCTATACCCTTGCCCAAAAAATTGTTGGTCGAGCCTGTGGTCTGCCGGGGGTGCGCCCCGGGACCTACTGCGAACCGGTGATGACCACAGTGGGCTCGCAGGATACCACCGGCCCCATGACCCGCGATGAACTCAAGGAACTGGCCTGCCTTGGCTTTGGCGCCGACTTAGTATTGCAAAGTTTCTGCCATACGGCGGCCTATCCCAAGCCCGTTGACGTTAAAACCCACAAAGAACTGCCGGACTTTATCACCTCGCGGGGCGGCGTTTCGCTGCGGCCAGGGGATGGCATTATTCACTCGTGGCTCAACCGCATGCTGCTGCCCGATACCGTGGGCACAGGGGGCGATTCCCATACCCGGTTCCCCCTGGGGATTTCCTTTCCGGCGGGCTCTGGGTTAGTGGCCTTTGCGGCGGCCCTGGGGGTGATGCCCTTGGATATGCCGGAGTCGGTGCTGGTGCGCTTCAAGGGTTCCTTGCAGCCGGGGGTGACCCTGCGGGACATTGTCAATGCCATCCCCTATGTGGCCATTCAGCAGGGCAAGCTCACCGTCGCCAAGGAGAATAAAAAGAATGTTTTCTCGGGGCGGATTATGGAAATGGAGGGGCTGCCAGACCTGCAACTAGAGCAAGCCTTTGAACTGACCGATGCCACGGCGGAGCGATCGGCGGCCGGCTGCACGATTAAACTGAGCGAAGAGACGGTGGCCACATACCTGCGCTCCAATGTGGTGTTGCTCAAAAACATGGTGGCCCGGGGCTATGGCGATGCGCGGACGATCCTACGGCGGGTGAAAAAGATGGAGGCATGGCTGGCCAATCCCCATCTTCTCGCTGCGGATCCCGATGCTGAGTATGCCGATGTAATAGAGGTGGATCTTGATCAGATCAAGGAACCCCTCGTGGCTGCCCCCAACGATCCCGACAATATCAAAACCCTCTCGGAATGTGCCGGCGATCCGGTGCAGGAGGTCTTTATTGGCTCCTGTATGACCAATATTGGCCACTACCGTGCCGCGGCCAAGGTGCTGGAGGGGGAAGGGGCGGTGCAGGTTCGTCTCTGGATTGCCCCCCCCACCCGTATGGATGAGCAGCAGTTGCGCGAAGAGGGCTACTACAGTATTTTTGCCGCTGCTGGGGCACGGCTGGAGATGCCGGGGTGTTCTCTGTGTATGGGTAACCAAGCCCGCGTTGCTGATAACACCACCGTTTTCTCCACCTCCACCCGGAACTTCAATAACCGCATGGGCAAAGGGGCGCGGGTCTATCTGGGATCCGCAGAGCTGGCCGCTGTCTGTGCCCTGCTGGGGCGCATTCCTACCCGCGAAGAGTACCTAGACATTGTGACGCGGAAAATTGATCCCTTTGCTGCGGAGCTCTATCGCTACCTCTACTTTGATCAAATTCCTGAGTACGAAAACCAAGGCCGTCTCATTTCTAAGGAAGAGGAGGCAAAACTACTGGCCAGTATTGGCGACTAGCCCTTGACCTACACCCAACGGGAAAAAGCAATTCCGGCTTCCACACAAAGGAACCCGAGGATAGGCGTGCTGAGCCAATAGAGCCACGCAAGCCGCAGATAGCCTTGGCGGCGCAGGTTGGATACCTCTAGGGTAAACGTGGAAAAGGTGGTCAAAGACCCCAAAAAACCAACGGTGAGGCCATAGCTGAGCCACAGCGGTGCTCCCCAACGGCCTACAACATGGCTCAAAAAGCCCATGAGAAACGCACCCATGAGGTTCACACTCAGGGTACCAAAGACGAGGGTACCAAAGCGGCGATCGCTCCATAGACCGACATAGTACCGTATCAAAGCGCCGGGCACAGCCCCGATGGCGATCGCCAAGAGTCCTTCAGGTGAGATCATCGCCCTTCTCCCAAGAGGCTAAGCCCCACAGCACTAAGCGGCTGCCCAACTCCAAGGCCAGCAATCCCAGCCCCGTACTGCCGAGCCAGTAAAACCCCTCGACCGCCATATCCCGGATACCCAAGAGCTTGTCGTTATCCAACTCGTAGGATGAAAAGGTTGTATAGGAGCCAATAAATCCCGTTGTCAATAGCAAGCGCAAATCGGGGTGCAGGACAAACGTGCCGGCAAAGGCGAGGGGGGCAATTACCCCCAGCAAAAAGCAGCCGGTGACATTCACAATCAAGGTGGCAAAGGGCACATTGCCCGCAAGATAGGGTTCCAAATAGGCTGCCAGTAAGAAGCGACTCAAGGCACCGGGGATGGCTCCAAGACTGACGGCCAAGGCGGGGCGCAACCGAGGATGAATCGGCATCATGAGCGGGGCTCCTCCACAATCAATACCGGTCGCGTTGAGCTCTCAAGAATACTCTGACACACAGACCCCATGAAGAGGCGCTTGAGACCCTTTTGACCATGTTTGCCAAGAATGATTTCAGTCACGTTGTACAGGGCGGCGGTACTCAAAATGGCTTCGGTAATGGGGCCAGCAGTCACAATGAAACGATAGCGAATATCTGCAAGGGACTGCTTAATTTGCGCTTCGAGTGTGGCCACCGCTTTGGGGTCAGGTACATCCTGCACATGGAGCACAATCACTTGCGCATCAGTACATCGCGCTAATTCCGCCGTCTTTTGGAGAACATAGGGGGTGACACTGGAGGTATCCACCGGTGCTAAAAGAACAACCCGTGGTTGCAGCAGGACTTTGGTGGGGTCCACCTCCCCCTTTTGCAGGAGTTTTGGCGCCAACGTGGGAATTGCCCATGCCCCGACGGGAGCCGTAATCAAGATCGCGAGAACTGCGATCGCTAGCATCGTTTCAGCCCCAGGCACCCCAGCAGACAAAGGCAGAGCACCAATGGCCGCTTGTACAGTTGCCTTTGCTGAATTCCCCGCCAGCAAAAAGAGGCGTTCTGAGAGCGTCCAATTACTGCCAAGGGTGGAAAGATACCAACCAATGCCCCGCCCCATCAAGGTACCCCCTGCCAAAATGACTAAACCCACACCGAGGGAACGTTGCAACACCCCTAACTGAATACTGGCACCCAACAGCACAAAGAGAAAAATCTCTGCCACCTGCCACAGCGCGTCAAACCCCCCCCGTAATTGCCGCCCTAGGGGCGCATCCATCTCAATTAAAAAAAAGCCCGCACTCATGACCGCCAGGTAGCCGGAAAACAGGGGCAGGCGATCGGCCAAGCCCACCGCCCCCAAGGCCACTGCCGCTGCCACGAGGGTTGTTTGCACCCGATTTTGACTCCAGTTTTGCTTGACCAACAAAAAGACCAGCGCCCATGCCAAGCCATAGCCCACAATCAAGCCACCCCCAATTTCAAGGAGTGCCTGCACACTCACTGCCAAAGCGGGCGGCAAGCCACCTAGGAATCCCCTGCCATGGTCAGCCCCCATGAGTAAACTGAAAAGCAGCAGCACCACCACATCGGAAATGGCGCTGCCGGAGAGAATGGCATCGCTAATCCCCTTGTCTACGCCCCAGCCCAAACTTTTTAGCCGTAGCATCCCCGGCACAATGACCGCGGGGGACTCCGGTGCCACGATCGCCCCCAACAATAGCCCCTGTTGCCAATTAAATCCCAGTAAAAGCATGGCCATCCCTGCCACAACTGCCATTTCACCCAATGCGGGTAACACACCAAGGCGGAGGGCCACAGTGCCCTGTTCGGCCAATTTCTGGCGATCCAAGCCCAAGCCCGCCCTCATCAAAATCACCATCACCGCAACGGCACGAAAGGCAGGGGCTGCCCCTAGGACGTCGCTTTGCAACAGATTCAAAGCCGCAGGCCCGAGGACAATTCCCACAAGAATCATGCCGATCAAGGCGGGTGCCCCCAGGCGCCGCGCCAACTGACCAGCCAAGAATCCCAGCAGGAGGATAAGGGCAAGGGTTTCTAAAATAGTTGACATTGCTGCAAACCTCACTGTGACACTGAACCCTACCCTATCGGACAACCCAATATGATTTTCAGGGCTCAGTGTCCCTAGCGATCGCCGCAAATCCCTTATATGCTCTATAGTGCTTGGTTATTGGCGGAGCATCGGCAAGATGACGTATTGCTTGGGAATTCTCACCACGTCGGGTCTAGTGATGGCAGCAGACTCTCGCACGAATGCCGGGGTAGACTATATTTCCACCTATCAGAAGCTCTTTGATTTTTCAGTGCCGGGGGAGCGGGTGATTGTGATTTGTACTGCTGGTAACCTTTCCATTACTCAGGAGGTCCTGACACTGATTCGCCGTGATCTCAAGGGGCAGTTGGAGCACAGTCTCAACACGTTGCCCAATATGTACGAGGTCGCCCGCTATGTCGGTACCAAGCTGCGGGAGGTCACCGATAGTCATCGTCCTTGGTTAGCTAAGGATAACATTGACTACCAATGCACATTTCTCGTGGGGGGGCAAATTCGTGGCGAGGAACCCTACCTCTACCTGATCTACAGTCAGGGCAATTTTCTGCAAGCGACGCCCGAAACTCCCTTTCTGCAGATTGGTGAAACAAAATATGGCAAGCCGATTTTAGACCGCACGTTGCGCTTTGATACGCCGGTAGATGCGGCAGCAAAATATGCCCTGCTCTCCCTTGATTCAACGATGAAATCCAATATCTCCGTCGGCCCCCCCCTTGACCTGATCATGTACCGCACCAATAGCTTTGAGATCTGTCACCGCGCCGAATTTGTGTTGGGTGATCCTTTTTTGGTGAAGGTGCGGCAGTTTTGGGAGGCCTCCTTGCGGCGAGCATTTGAGGAAATGCCCGAGATTGAATGGAACCGCCGCCAGCCTTCTCCGACTTCCTCAATGGTGCTGCCAGCACCGGAAACCCTTGTTGCAGAATAGGAAAGACCAACGATGACCTCTCCTTCCTTAGGGCAGCAAGTCGCCGCCCTGGGCATTGGTTACATTCAGCACCATCTATTCCTCTGTGCCGACCAAACCAAACCCCTGTGTTGTGACAAGGCCGTGGGTTTAGAAGCATGGGAGTATTTGAAAAAACGCCTCAAGGAATTAGGCTTGGATCAACCGCGCCCCGAGGGCTGTGTTTTTCGCACCAAGGCCAATTGCCTGCGGGTGTGCCAACAGGGGCCGATTTTAGTGGTCTATCCCGAGGGTGTGTGGTATCACTCGGCAACGCCGGCAGTTATTGAGCGGGTCATTCAGGAGCATCTGCTGGCGGGGCAGATTGTTCAGGAGTATCTACTGGCGTCACCACCGCCCGCAAGAGCAGGCGATCGCCCCACCAATAGCCCGCATGGGTAATGCGCACGGGTGTGCCTGCTGCTAAGGGGGCGCGATCGCTCTGGTGCTGGTGCGGATCAAAGGGAACACAGGCCCCAACTTCACCAATCAACCTAACCCCCCACTGCTCTAAGAGTTGAAACACCGGCTGTACCAGGGGCAAAATCCGCTGGGCGGGGGCAGCGGGGTTTTGGCGGGCAGCATAGGCGGCAGTGGGCCAGAAGCGCAGGAACGGTTCAAGGATGTGCAGGGCTTGCTGTTGCAGGGCTACCTCGGTCGTGGATTCGCCATAGAGCCACTGAAACAACTCCCAGGGAGTGACTCCCAGAACGTGGGCAAGGCGTTCGAGGGTTTCAAGGCGCAGTCGGTGCAGGTCGCCTACCCAAATGGCATTGGCTTGCTGTCGGCTAAATCCTTGCCGATGCAGTTGACTCTTGCGGGTAATGCCGGCCCTCGCAAGGCGCTCTTGCAGACGCTGGCTCATGGTTCTAGTCGCTGCCCGGTGCGATCGTCAAAAAAGTGGAGATGCTGTGGATCAGGGCGCAAATACAGGCGATCGCCCCGCTGAATGGGCTGCTGCCCCGGCAAGCGCACCCGCAACGTCTCTCCGGTTGCCGTGAGGTGAACCGTCAAGCCCGTTTCATGGCCAAGGGCTTCTACGAGGTCCACCTGAACTGTCAGTGTATCCTTCTGTTCAGCCGTCGCCAGCAGGAAATGCTCAGGGCGAATCCCCAGCCAGGCCTTGGATGCCGAGGGTAGGGGCGGGCTCAGGGGCAACTGCCAATCGTGGTACTGAATTTTGCCTTGGCTGAGGGTCACGGCTAAAAAATTCATCGGCGGTGAGCCAATAAACTCGGCCACAAAGCGATTGGCAGGACGTTGATAGAGCTCTAAGGGTCTGGCGATCTGTTGAATTTGGCCTTGGTGTAGGACCACAATGCGATCGCCCATGGTCATCGCTTCCGTTTGATCATGGGTCACATAAATGGTCGTGATGCCCACTTGCCGCTGAAGTTGAACAATTTGGGCGCGGGTCTCAGTGCGCAGCTTAGCATCTAGGTTAGACAGGGGTTCATCCATCAAAAAGACTTGGGGATTGCGGGCCATCGCTCGTCCGAGGGCGACCCGTTGTTTCTGGCCACCCGAAAGTTGTTTGGGGTAGCGATCTAGCAAGTGCTCAATTTGCAACATCTCCGCAATCTGCCTCACCCGTTGGTGAATGGCCCGTTCACGGGGAAAAGAAAGTTGCATCCCCCTGGGGAGCGATCGCGTCCAGCGGGTTAAGGTGGCTTCAATGGGGGCGGGTAACACCCCCTTCATCTGTGAGTTGCGGCGCAAACCAAAGGCCAAGTTGTCATAAACGGTGAGATGGGGATAGAGGGCATAGCTTTGAAAAACCATGGCAATGTCTCGCGCTTTGGGGGGTAAACCATTGACCAGGCGATCGCCCACCCAAATCCTGCCGGTGGTTGGGTCGTCTAAACCGGCAATGAGCCGCAGCAAAGTACTCTTGCCACACCCCGAAGGCCCCACGAGCACCAAAAACTCGCCCCCACCGACACTCAGATCAATTCCTTGCAGAACCGTGACATCATGCCGGCGCTGGGGGTCGCGATAGACCTTGGTCAGTTGTTCAAGGCGTACACCGGTCACGATCGCTGTCCTAGGGAGCTAATTGGCTAGAATCCCACACTGAAGCCAATCTGACAAGACGCCTAGGCAAGGTGCAGCTTCAGTACGGAACGGGGCGCCCGGCGAACCCGCGCCCGAATCGTGGGCAATCCCAGACGTTGGCAGGCTTCGTAGCGATGACACCCCGAAAAGCCATAGTACTGCCCTTCCACCTCAAGGACATCAATGGGCTCCTGTTGGCCAATTTCAGCAATGGAGGCCATCAAGGCTTCAACTTTGGCAGGATCCGTTTGCCGAATCAGGGGACGACGAATGGCATTGAGGGGCAAATCTAAAATTCGCATCGGTATACCCAAACTCGTTATGAGTTTATTTTAGCAATCCATCCCCTGCCGGCAACAAAATGCCCTTGAATAACTTCCTAACGTTGCAGTAAGACAGTAGGGGTTGGCTTTTAGCCGTTAGTTGTGTCATTTAGGTGGTTTTTGATGGCTTTGCAACGTCGTCGCTTCCTCACCCTGGCCGCTGCCGGTATGGGGGCAGCTCTGCTACCCCAGGGGCTACAGCTTTTGTATCAACGGGCCGCCCGCGGCCAATCAGTGACAGGTCGGGGCTTTGGCCCTCTGGTCAAGGATCCCAGGGGCCTGTTGGATTTGCCAGCCGGGTTTCAGTATCGAGTGTTCTCAAAGTTGGGCGATCGCCTCAGTGATGGCACCCCTGTGCCCGCCTGCCATGATGGCATGGCCGCCTTTGCTGGCCCTGCTGGCACGACCATCCTAATGCGTAACCATGAGATCACTCCTGGACTGCCCCCGGTCTTTCAGAGGGTAGTAGCCCCCAAGGACAAGATGTACGACCCCCTTGCCCCCGGCGGCACAACCACCCTTGTGGTCAGCAAGGATCGGCGGCTCCTCAGGCATTACGTTTCCTTGGCGGGCACCTCCCGCAATTGCGGCGGTGGCAAAACCCTCTGGGGCAGTTGGATTAGCTGTGAGGAAACCACTGCCACCCCTGAGCATCCTGCCAACTTTGGGCCCGTGCAAAAACGCCATGGCTATAACTTTGAAGTGCCCATCAGTGCCCAGGGACCAGTGACGCCAGTTCCCCTGCCGGCAATGGGGCGTTTTCAACACGAGGCGATCGCCATCGATCCGAAAACAAATATCATTTATCAAACGGAGGATCGCGGCGATGGTCTGTTCTATCGCTTTATTCCCAAAGAGCCCACCAACCTTGCCGCCGGCGGTCAACTGCAAGCCTTGAAAATCAAACGCTATCCGAAAGCCAACACGGGTCAGGGGTTGCCCCTACGCCAGCCCTTCGAGGTGGAATGGGTGGATATTACGGAACCTGACCCCCCCCAAGATACGGTGCGCTATGAGGGTTATCAGAAAGGGGCAGCCCAATTTGTGCGCGGTGAAGGCCTCTGCTACCACCAGGGCGAATTCTACTTTACTGCCACCAGCGGCGGTAATAAGCGCCTAGGTCAAATCTGGCGCTATCGCCCCGGCAGCACCTCAACGGCGGGGGGCACCATCGAGCTATTTGTGGAGTCCCCCGGCAAGGCGGTTCTGGATTACCCCGATAACTTGACAATGGCCCCTTGGGGAGATCTCATTTGCTGCGAAGATGGCAACGATTCAGTGAACCGTCTAGTTGGCATCACGCCCACCGGCGAAGTGTACACCCTGGCGCGCAATGCCCTCAACGATCAGGAACTAGCAGGGGTTTGCTTTTCCCCCGATGGCCAAACCCTGTTTGTGAATCTTTACCATCCGGGAATGACGTTTGCCATCTGGGGACCTTGGGATCGGCGGGGCTAATGGCCCAACTAAAAGGGAGGCAGGCTATCCCTGGCTCCCTTAGTGTTTTCCTATGGACTCAACTCAGCAGTGCAACCCCTTCTCATTCCTTTATTTTTGCTTTAGCTCAGCGCCACACGGGAGCGATCGTAGATCGCACCCAAGACCGGGTTAACTTTCCCTTGGATTTGATTCCAGTAGTGGGCTGCCCTCACGGGCATGCCGATCGCTGCCGCCATGCGGGCGAGGAGGGTTTGCTCACGGCTTTTAATCAGCATATGATGGGCCCTCGCCAAGGAGCGAGCCATTTCGTTAACTGTTGCTGTCATGGGCACCGAGGCCACATTATCAGCCAAGCGAGCAGCGGGAACGCCAGCGGGCTGTTTGCCTTTTTGATACTTGACGCCGCGATAGGTCATGATTTTTAAGGACTCTTCCGGCGGATTTGTCACCGCCGCCACCCGATAGGTGCTACCGCGATACTTGGCCACGACATCCGTTGCTTGGGTGTTGATCGCTGGAGGAACGTAGTTGTATTGAACGCCGCGATAAGTCAGAGTAGTCATAGTTTTCGCCCCATTTGTATTACAAGGTGAACTGATTGAGGCGCGTTCCTTCGGGATCTATTTCCCTACTTCCGTCCCTCGCAAAGGGATAACGCTGACAATTAAACTTCGTCTGAAAAGCGTTTACTGAGGCCCTGCAAGGGATGAACGATTTATTTCTGTATCTAATTTAACAATTTCTCGACCTTAAAGCAAGCTATTCATAGAAATTTACAATACTCGGGCCCCTAGTTCCCTAGGGATGTGATTATCTGAGACAACAAAAAGGGCCAACCGCGAGGATTGACCCAATTGCATCATTTTTGCACGTTTATTAAGGGCGGTTTTAAGCCTCCCCTAGGGGATAGACACTCACACGCTTGCGATTTTTGCCATAGCGCTCAAAGGTAACGACGCCGGCAATCATGGCAAAAAGCGTATCATCACCCCCGCGACCCACATTCGCGCCCGGGTGGAATTTGGTTCCCCGCTGCCGCACCAGAATGTGACCGGCCTTGACCACTTCGCCGCCAAAGCGCTTGACACCCAAACGCTGGGCATTTGAGTCGCGACCGTTGCGGGTGCTACCTGTTCCTTTCTTGTGTGCCATATTAACCTCCTAGGGATTCACCATTGAGACGAATCTCATTGATCATGATGCGAGTGAGTTCTTGACGGTGGCCTTTTTTCCTGCGGGTTTTCTTTTTCGGGCGCATTTTATAGACAATCACCTTCGGCCCGCGCCGATGCTCCATCACCGTACCAGAGACAACCGCACCACTGACGTAGGGTTGACCCACGTGGACTTGGCTATCGGTTTGCACCAGCAACACCTGTTCTAGGTCAATGGTGCCCTCCGGCTCAATGGGGAGCCGCTCCACATCGTAAAAGCGCCCAGCTTCAACGCGCAGTTGCTTGCCACCGGTCTCAATGATTGCGTATGCCATAGAAATTAAAAAACTCCTTGCCGTGCAGGTGAGGGGATGCGCGCCTCTTGGAAAACCTGTTCCGTGCAAACTCAACGATTTTCCATCATAAAATTTATGCCCTGTGGCTGTCAAACCCTAGCCGACCCAAGGTGGACTGTCTGTTGAACCTTCAGGGAATTCGGGGCACTCAGCGAGGGAGATCTCCTTAAGCATCTCTGGATAGTAAAAAACAAGGAGGGTAGTGCCCATACAAATGACATCTTCATGGTGAAGCAGAGTGCTGTGCTGAAGTGGTAGGCCATTCAGGAACGTGCCATTGCGGCTGTGATAATCACTGATGAAGTAAAGGGGCTGCCCCCTAAAGAGAAAAGCGTTGATCACAGCATGCAACCGCGAGACATAGGCATCTGTGAGACGGATACTACAGTCCAGTTGGCGGCCAATGGTCCACTGGCGATCGGGACTGAGAATGACTTCCCGTTTTGGCAAACCACGTTCGCGAACGATCAGCGATGCTTTGGGGTAGCTTGGCGTGGGCATCCTGCGTCTTCCATCGCAACGGGATGCCCCTAGCCTAGATCGCCTAGATGACAACTAGATTACAAATGTTTAGATTACAAATGTTGCCCCATCCCCTTGGGCCGCTTGCCAACTACGGGCATCAAAGTATAAATCCTCAAGGGAAATACTGGCCAAGGCCTCCTGAAGTTTTTGGTGGAGTCGTTGCCAGAGACTCAAGGTGACCCAATCCGCGGTGCCATCTTCCGGTTGGGGGGGGTGTAAAAACAGGGGAGTTGGCGATTCACCAACAGCAGTAAGGATATCCCGCAGGGAAATGGTTGCTGGGGGACGGGCGAGTTGATAGCCCCCATAGACGCCGCGCAGCGATCGCACCAAGCCGGCACGCCGCAACTCAATCAAGAGTTTTTCCAGATAGGGGGCAGGAATCTTTTGCCGCTCAGCAATGGTACGCACCGAGGCAGGCCCATAGTTGGGCAACAAACTCAAGTCCAATAGAGCCTTGATACTGTAGTGGCCGCGGGTAGTGAGGGTCATGCCGCTTTACCAACCGTGGTGATGTAGAGAACGGCTTCTTCGGGGGGAATGCCGAGGAGATCGTTGACCTGATCATCAAAGAAGCCGCCGATACCACTCACCCCTAGCCCCAAAGCGGTAGCGGCTAAGTTAAGTCGCTGGCCGAGGTGGCCGGCATCCATGTGCAGGTAGCGATAGGCGCGTTCGCCGTAGCGAGCGATCGCCCGCTCCAGATTGGCGGTATGGAAAATCACCACGGCGGCATCGCGACCGAGGTCTTGATTGAGACAGAGAAAATGCAACTGTTCCTGAAAGTTCTTGAAGCGAATCTGGCGGAGTTCATGCTCGGCTACAGCGTAGTAGTAGCAGCCCTCCTCAAGCTCCCTGACCCGCGTCACGGCAATAAAGGTTTCCACCAGGGTCGGGTCAAAGAAACTGGGGCATTCGTCTAGGCCTTGATCGCGGTAGTCCTGCGGATGGTAGGCAAAGGTGAGCAGGGCAGCCAATTGATCCATCTCAATCCCTTGGCCACTGTAGCGACGGGTGGAGCGCCGCTGGCGAATGGTTTGCTGCAGAGCGGCTAGATTGGTTTCCCAGTGAATGATGGTTTTGCTGAGACTGACCCGCAGCCCAAAGGGAAAGTTGTACTTACTCGCAGGGGGTTCGGCAGGCTCCTTGGCGCTGGGGCTGGCTGTCTGCATGCCGTAGATCATGTCACTACTTGTGAGGGCACTGGCACGATGGCAGGCTCTGAGCAGCTCGCCACTGGCGATCGCCCCATAGTCATAGCAGGTGGCAGAGGGCAACACAGAGGGAAACGTGGGTAAGTTTTCGTCCACTTCCAGCAAATTGGCCAGGGCAACCACCGCCAAGACCCCCTCCTGCTCTGGATCAAGGTAAAGCAGTTCATTCATCTGGGCATCCACAAAACCACCAATGAAGTGGGCACGAAAATCATGGATATTGGCGGCCAGTTCCACATTCCCCAAGAGGTGCCCAATGTCAAGACAAAGGCGGCGATAGGCGCGATCGCCATAGCGCCACGCGGAACGGTAAAAAACAGCTGTCACCACCAGAGCAATGTGCGTCCTTTCTAGCGCTGGGTGCCAAAGACAAGCGGCCTGTAGGGCTGACCAACAATAGCTTTGCCACACCTGCACAAGGGCGTGATCTTTTACCTGATAGTTATAAATGCCAGCGGGAACAGCGGTATCGTTGCGAGTAAGAACATAGATCTCCGCTGGATAGAGCCCTCCAGCAGAGGGGGCTGCCCGCATATAAAAGGGCTGATCGGGATAGGGAACCACCCCAGTAATGCCATAGGTGCAGTACAGCAAGCGGGAGAGTCGCTGCCAGTAGGGGTGAGCCGACCCCTTCGCCGGCTCTAGGAACGACTTCAGGGAAAAGACGGAGCCCAGGGGATAGGTTTTGAAGGGACTCGGTTGACGGCTCCAATCCAAGGGGGCAGCTTGTTGGGCTAAGGTCTCAGGGGCGTACTTGGTGCGTTCGTGGTAATGTTGTGCCAAAGAAAATTGTTGAAACCCCATGGCGGTGCCTCACCAAGTTAAGAAAGCATTAAGCAATGTGAACTTCGTCAATAAATTCCCCTACAGTCAAAAAAGCCTAAGTAGAAATACCTAAGATTGTCAAATACCCTTTTACCATTATGGCGAAATTCAACGCGGAGGAGCTACTCCAAGCCTATGCAGCAGGGGAACGGAATTTTCGCGGCAGCGATCTAACGGGTTTGAGTCTGTTTGACACCAACCTCAGTGATGCCGATTTTAGCGAGAGTACACTGGAGAATGCCTACTTGCCCTATTGCCAGTTAAATCGAATTCAGGCAACTGCTGCTAATTTGCGCCATAGTGAGTTGGGAGATGCTGAGTTGTACCAAGCCAACCTCGCTGCAGCGGATCTCGAGGGGGCGAGCCTTGTGCGGGCCAATCTACGCACGGCCAATTTGGAAGGGGCAAACCTGCGGGGGGCCAATCTGCGGGGGGCAGATCTGCGCTATGCCAATTTGCGCCAAGCAAATCTCCAAGGGGCAAACCTCCAACAGGCCAATCTACACCAAGCGGATTTAACGGAGGCTCAGGTACAGCGGTGTAATTTTTTTCGGGCAACGGGTGTCGATTTGTCGATGGCGGTGTGCGATCGCACCACTATCTACCCCGATGGCTATTTCTATCCCTGAGGCAGGGTAATGAGGGTAACCGGATTCAGGGGCTGGAGGCGGTGGCCTTGACCCAGGGGAACGGAACGGCTGAGTTGCACCTGGAGCACTTGCGGGTTGACTTGATGGGTCTGACACCAGTGGAGCACTTGGCCTTGGTGTTCGAGGGTAGCGATCGCCAGCACTAGCCGGCCGCTAGCGTTCAAGTGGGACCAACAATAGTCGAGATTGGCCAGTAACTGAGCACCACTGCCGCCAATAAACACCCGATCCGGGGGCGGTAAATCCCTGAGGCGCTGGGGTGCTGTCCCTTGGAGCGGGATGAGGTTGGTCAAACCAAAAGCCTCGCGGTTGCGCTCAATCAGTTGAACGCCAATAGCCGTTTTCTCGATCGCATAGACGGTGGCTTGGGGGGCAAGGCGGGCGATTTCCACAGCAACACTGCCGGTGCCGGCCCCGATATCCCAAACAATTTCTACAGTGCTGGTGAGGGCCAACTCCGCCAAAGCCAGTACCCGCACTTCCCGCTTCGTCATCAGGCTAGGGCGATCGCCAAAGGTGAAAAATTGATCATCCGCCAAGCCAATGGCAGGCCACTCCCGCGGGGGAATCTGCTGCGGCTGACGTAGAAGCACAACCAAATTGAGAGGATGCACCGGCGGGAGAGCCGCGGTCGGTTGTGCTAGATCCCAAGGGAGAATGGCCTCTGATGTACTGCCCAACGCCTGACATACCCACGCTTGGTAGCGCACGGGCAAACGCAGGGATTGATATAAACGGCTGATGGCAGCAATATTGGCCTCGCCATCGGTATAGATGGCAATTTTCTCCACCCCCCGCTGCAACAGGGGCACCAATCCCGCTAGATCCCGCCCATGGGCACTGTAGATCACCGCATCCTGCCAAGGGAGCTTGAGGCGACTAAAGGCCAATTGCACTGCACTGAGGTGGGGATGAAACGTTAACTGATCCGGGCTAAAGACTTCAAGGAGCCAGCGGCCCAATCCATAGAACAGCGGATCACCACTGGTGAGAATGACCACTTGGGGGTTGGGGGTGGTGGCCAAGTGGGTTTGAATCGCCTTGAGACTAGCATTAAAGTTCCCTAGGGCGAGGCGGGGAGTGTCCCCCTGGGGAATCAATTGCAGATGGCGATCGCTCCCCACCAAGAGGGTGGCTGAATGAATAATCTGCTGCACGGTGGCTGGCAACCCTTGCAGACCCTCTAAGCCAATGCCCACCACATGAATCGGAGTCACGCTGGCTCCTTGCTATAGGCCAACTCCAGTAGGGCATTGACAATCGCCGCTGCCACAGGCGATCCCCCCTTGCGACCGGCAATCCGAATTTGCGGCACGGGCAGTTGGGCAAGGGCAGCTTTTGACTCCACGACATTGACAAAGCCAACGGGGACGCCAATGACGCCTGCCGGCGGCACAGGGGTCTGTTGCAGGCGATCGCACAGGGCCAGGAGGGCCGTTGGCGCATTCCCAATCACAAAAAGACCGTGGGGCCACTGTTGCCAAGCACGGAGCATCCCGGCTGCACTGCGGGTTTGACCGGGAGCGGTGGGGCTGCCATGGTCAAGGGCGGTAATGATTGGGTTTTGGAAGGTGCGGCTGACCATTGTTTGAATGCCCACGCTGACCATGGCCACATCGGTAATAATGGGCACACCTGAGCGCAGGGCCTGAGTGAGGTGGGCGATCGCCCCCGGCGAAATCTCCAGGAGGTTCTTGAACTCAAAATCGGCCGTGCTGTGGATAATTCGCCGCAAAATCGCATAGCTAGGGGGGTCAAAAGGGTGAGGCCCGATCTCGCGATCAATGATGGCAAAACTCGCTTGGGCAATTGGATGCAGCAGAGACACCGGACTTCTGATAGGATAGTAGAACTGCCTAAACTTGGAGAGATGGCCGAGTGGTCGAAGGCGCAGCACTGGAAATGCTGTGTGGGGCAACTCACCGAGGGTTCGAATCCCTCTCTCTCCGTATTGTTATATTGCCACTCTAGGGGTACCCCTGCTGCAATCAAGGGAGAGCGCAAGGCTTCCCACCGAGGGGCTTATTTCTCCAGTCTGGGCGGGCGATCGCTATGATCAAAGAATCTTCGCAGCCTTCCCTGAGAAATTCACTGCCATGCAGCGTCCTTGGCAAGTCTATTCTGCTGACCCCGCCCCCCCAAACTTCATCGAGGCAGTTAAGAAGCTCCATCCCCATGCAGGCGCCATTACGGCTCAGTTACTTTGGCAGCGGGGCTACCGTGATGCTCTTCAGCAAGTGCCCCCTTTCTTAGATTGGCGCCACTACGAGTCAGCCTCCCCCCTAGAGTTTCCAGACATGGCTGCTGCCCTAGGGCGTTTGCAACAGGCACTCGATCAACAGGAAAAGGTGGCCATTTGGGGAGACTTTGACACCGACGGGGTCACAGCGACTGCCGTCCTCTGGGAAGGACTAAAACCACTTTTGGGAACCCAATTGGTGGATTTTTATATTCCCAATCGCCAGTGCGACTCCCATGGCCTCTCGCGCCATGGCCTTGAAACGCTGAACGAAAAGGGGGTCTCCCTGATCATCACCTGTGATACTGGCTGCACAAATGCTGCTGAAATTGCCTTTGCCCGAACGCTGGGGATAGACGTGATTGTGACCGATCACCACGCCCTCGAACCCACTCCCTTGGGGGCGGTGGCGCTGATCAATCCGCGGCAGTTGTCCCCGAATCATCCCCTACATCACCTATCGGGAGTTGGCGTCGCCTACAAATTTTTGGAAGCTGTGTATGCCACATGGCCAGAGAAAACCCAGGGGTATCCCCTCGAGAATCTCCTTGATCTGGTGGCTATTGGCCTCATTGCCGACTTAGTGGAACTGAAGGGTGAATGCCGCTATCTTGCCCAGCGAGGCTTAGACCAGCTGGGAAAGCATCAGACCCTCCGACCTGGAATTGCTGCCCTTTTGGGGCGAGTGTCCAAGAATACGGCTTGGCAACGGGAGATTAGTTTTGCCCTGGCCCCCCGCCTTAATGCCGTAAGTCGTATCCATGGGGATGTGGGGCCGCTGGTGAGACTCTTGACTACGCAAGACAAAGAGGAAGCTAAGCAGTTGGCTCGCAAGATTGACAAGATGAATAGCGAGCGGAAACGGCTCCAAAAACAGATTGCTCAGGCTGCCCATGCCAAAGTGGCTCAATTGGATCTTTCGGTAACACGGGTGATTCTGCTGACCGATGAGAATTGGCCCTTGAGTCTATTGGGCCTAGTGGCAGGCGAGATGGTAAAAACCTATGGCCGTCCTGCCATTTTGCTACAGACCAATGCCGCTACGGGAATGGCCGCCGGTTCAGCCCGTTCCGATGGCGTTGTGGATCTGTATGAGGCCCTGCGTTGCCAAGGGCATTTATTGGAGGGATTCGGCGGGCATCCCTATGCCGCAGGCTTTAGGCTCAAGATAGAGCACATTGCCCTGTTAGAAGCAGCCCTCAACCAATTCTTAGCCCAGCAGGAGGGGACGGCCACGGCGGCACCGCAACCGTTGAGGATTGATTTGGAAGTCACTCTAAAGCAACTTAACGATGCCCTCTTCAAAGAACTGGAAATACTCGCTCCCTTTGATTCAACCCACCATCCCCTCCCCCGCTTACTTGTGCGCCATGTAGAGCTCACCGAAGTGCAGGAGAACAAAGTCAAAAATGACCCCACGAGGCGGTATGTCTCCATGATGCTTCTAGATCCCCAAGCAAAGCAAACCTTTCCCGCCAAGTGGTGGGATCATCAAATAGGGGATTGCCCCAAGGGAGCCTGTGATCTAGTGATTGAACTACAGCAGTGGCAAAGCTCCCTATCAGCCGTCATTCAAGATCTGCGCCCCAGTGGCACCAGTATCATTGAGGCTGCCCCGTTTCAGGCCCTCATTGATGGCCGCAATTGCCCCCGTGGGGTGGCCGAGACTGGCTTGCGCGTGGACACCTGCCCAACCTCATGGGAAAACTGGCGACAATGGATTCAACGAGCTAAACAGGAACAGCAACCCTTGATTCTGGCCTACTCGCTCCCCAAGGAACAGGATGCCCTCGAGGTTTGGCAGAAATTCCTAACCCGTTGCCAAAAGGCGGGTCAACAGGGAACGTTACTTCGGCGAGAGGCCCTGTGCCAAGAGCTTAACATTGAGGCAATGACATTGGGCTATGCTCTCAGGGCGCTGGCAACCCTAGGGGTTAAAGTGGAGAACACGGGGGACAGGTTCCGATGCCAATGGCCGCCCCAGATAAAACTTTCTCCGGATACAACAACAGCACTAGAGGCCTTTAGAGCAGCGATCGCCGCAGAGAATTTCCGTCGCAGGTATTTTGCCACCGCCCCCCTACAGGCCCTTCAGGAAACACATAAACTGGCTACACCCTTTTTCAACAGGGGAGGGACCTAAGGAACACACACGAGCCGACAGGGGAAACACACTAGCCATCAACGCTGCTTGAGAGAAGAAGAGCGATCGCTCTCAGGAGGGCCTCAATCTGATTACACCCAACGTGCCTCGGTGCAACGCCTGCAACCGTACCTTTATCCTCCCACGGCTGCCTTTGACTGCCTACCGTGTTTTCACTCAACTTTGCCACCCTTGAGCAAGAGGAAATTCTCCCTCAGATTCCGTAAAACCACGGATGGCTAGACGTACATGGCCGCCATGAGGGCATCGCTCATCGTCACGTTGGTGGCCACACTTTGAATATCATCGAGATTTTCGAGGGCATCCATCAGCTTAAGGAGGCGCCGTGCCGTGTCTTCATCGGTGATTTCTACGGTATTCATGGGAATCCAGCGGCTTTCGGTGTCGAGAACGGTATAGCCGTGGGCTTTGAGGGTTTCGCTGACGGTTTCAAGGGCAGGGACGGGACAACGCACCTCGGCCACCTCCTCTAGGATTTCGTAGGTTTCGACATCAGCCGCCAGGAGGGCTTCCAGGAAAGCTTCTTCGTCGCTAGGTGCAGTCACGGTCACAATGCCGCACTGTTCAAACATCCAGCCCACACAGCCAGTTTCGCCGAGGTTGCCCCCCTGTTTATTAAAGGCGGCCCGCAGATCTGCCGCCGTGCGATTGCGATTATCCGTGAGGGCTTCAATTAAAAACGCCACTCCCCCCGGCCCGTAGCCTTCGTAGCGAATTTCTTCTAGGGGAGCATCACTGTCGAGGGTGCCAGTCCCTTTGGCGATCGCCCGCTCAATATTTTCGCTGGGAATCCCTGCTGCTTTGGCCTTCTCAATGGCACTGCGCAGTTGAAAGTTGCCCGCTGGATCCCCTCCCCCATGCCGAGCTGCAATAATGATTGCTCGCGAGAGCCGCGCAAAGATCTTGCCCTTTTGGGCATCCACCCGCGCCTTTTGCCGTTTAATGTTTGCCCACTTACTGTGACCTGCCATAGGGGAAGCGCATGGAAAAGTCAGAAAGAACCCCGCTGGAACCAACGGGGCAAATCAACAGGGTTAGTTTGATCGAAGCTATCTTTAACGGAAACCAACAGCGGCTTGCCAAACAAAGGCCAAGGCCAAAAAGAGCACCGGAATCACTGGCAGCACATCCACGAGGGGATCAAAAATGGCGTAGGCTTCCGGCAGTTTCGCAACCAAAACCAAAGCATCAATCATGGTGTTTTCCTAAAAGAATTCAGCGATCGCAAGAGAACTGAAAAAATAGTACCATAGCGGCTGCGGCAACGGGATCGCCATGCCAGACATTCTCCTTTTATCAGAAACAGACCAGCACGACTTTTGGATGCAACAGGCGATCGCCCTGGCAGAACAGGCAGGAGCTGCCGATGAAGTGCCCGTGGGTGCGGTGATTGTCAGTGCTGAGAATGAACTCATTGCCACAGGGGAAAATCGTCGCCAGCGAGATCATGACCCCACTGCCCATGCGGAAATCATTGCCCTACGCCGCGCCGGTCAACGTCTAGGTACGTGGTATTTAACGGGCTGCCGCCTCTATGTGACCCTAGAACCCTGCCCGATGTGTGCCGGTGCCATTGTCCAGGCCCGCATTCACACCCTTATCTATGGGACGACGGATCCAAAATCAGGGGCAATTGATTCGGTGCTGCAACTGCCCCATAGCCCAGCGGTATTCCACCGGCTTCAGGTCATTGGCGGGGTTCAGGCAACCGCCTGTCGGCAGCAGTTGCAAAGGTGGTTTCGCCAGCATCGTCAGAAAGAACGGCAATAATGCCTGCATCCCCCACCCGCTCCCGTAGGGTTTGGATGGTTTCACCCAGGAGGGGATGGCGCCACTGCGGAGCGATCGCCGCAAGGGGCACAAGGACAAAGGGACGCTCTGCCAAGCGGGGATGGGGCACGGTCAAGTCTGGGGTGCGAATGCTGCGATCGCCATAGAGCAGTAGATCGAGATCCAGGGTACGGGCCCCCCAATGCTCTTGTCGTTGGCGACCAAACTGCGCTTCGATCGCCTGCAGCCTTTTTAGGAGCGCCCAAGGGGAGAGTTGCACCTGAGCAAGGAGGCAACCATTCCAGTAGTCCGGTTGAGGAGGACCAACAGGAGCAGTGCGATACCACGGCGAGCAGGCTAAGACACTGATCCCCGGCGTTTGGGCAAGCACTTGGAGAGCTGAGCGCAGTTGCAGCAATGGCTGACCCAGGTTGCTGCCGAGAGCGATCGCCACGAGGGGGGGGTCAGACGGGGATATACTTAAGTCAGTGCATTCTACCATTGTGCCTGTGGAGAGTGCCGCTCACTCCTCCTGTTATACCTGCACTGTTCACCTATTGCCAAAATCGTTGTGGATCTCCGGACTCTCTTTCATACTGCAACCCCAGTCATTGGCGTTGTCCACCTCCTTCCCTTACCCACCTCCGCCCGTTGGGGGGGGAGTCTCAAGGCTGTTATTGACCGCGCCGAACAGGAAGCCACAGCCCTTGCGTCGGGGGGAGTCAATGCCATTATTGTTGAGAATTTCTTTGATGCGCCCTTCAGCAAAGATCGGGTGGATGCTGCTGTCGTCAGTGCCATGACCTTAGTGGTGCAGCGGTTAAAGAATCTGGTAGCTGTGCCCATTGGCCTTAATGTGCTGCGCAATGATGCCTTTAGTGGGCTGGCGATCGCTGCCTGTACGGGGGCCCAATTTATCCGCGTCAATGTCCTCACCGGGGTCATGGCCACCGATCAAGGCATTATCGAAGGTCAAGCCCATCAATTGCTGCGCTACCGCCGTGAACTGGGGCAAGACATCAAAATTTTTGCCGATGTGATGGTGAAGCACGCCCAGCCCCTCCACAGCCCGAATCTGGCCACGGCAGTACGGGACACCTTTGACCGCGGACTCGCCGATGGGGTGATTCTCTCCGGTTGGGCAACAGGACAGCCACCCACCGAGGAGGATCTATCCGTTGCCGCTAGTGCCGCTAAGGGACAACCCCTTTTTATTGGCAGCGGTGCCTCTTGGGACAATGTGGAGCAGTTGGCGCCCTACGTCAACGGCGTCATTGTTGCCAGTTCCCTGAAGCGCAATGGTCAGATTGAACAACCCATTGACCCCATTCGGGTCAGCCGTTTTGTTGAAGCCTGGCAGCGGGCCCACCACAAGCTTCAGGACGTCGATCGCGCCAATGCCAACTGCCGAGGCTCGATCAATGAACCCCTGCCAGCCATGGTTGTGCACGGGCAAAGGTAGTCAGGCGATCGCCCCTGTTAACTGTGGAACGTACTGCCCAAGACCATTGAGGTTGAGGCGATAGCTGCGGGGATGGGCAATCAAGTAGGCAGTGCTGCTAAAGATTTGCTCTAACTCCACAAGGCCATTTTCCTTGAGGGTCCGTCCCGTTGACACCAAATCCACAATTGCCTCCGCCATGCCCATAATTGGCCCCAGTTCCACTGAACCATAGAGAGGCACAATATCCACGGGCAAATCCAACTGCTGGAAAAAGGCATCGGCACAGCGGACAAACTTTGAGACAACGCGGCAATGGGGGGGCAAATCGCGGACACTGCGGTAGGGGCTAGAGGCTTTAACGGCCACCGATAGACGACACTGACCAAAGCCCAAATCCGCTAGTTTGGCCACGTGGGGATTTTTTTCCCGCAGCACGTCATACCCGACAATGCCCAACTGCGCTTGACCATACTGCACATAGACGGGGACATCCTGGGCACGGACCAAAAGGGCGCGGGCACGGCCATCCTGAGAGAGAACCTGCAGTTGCCGATTGCCCGGCTCTAGGAGCGCTGCAAAATTTAAGCCCAGCCGTTGGAAGTAGGCAATACTGTCCTTGAGTAGGGCACCTTTGGGTAGGGCGATCGTTAGCATGGCCTAGACACTCTGAATCTGCAAATAGGTTGCCCCATCACTGAGGGCTTCAATCTGCGGTGGCGCATCACTCTCAATCCAAGCAATATAGGGAATCTGGCGATCGCGGGCATAGGCGCGGATTTGCTCTGGCGCCAGATCCAGAAGTGCCAACTCCACCCGGGTCGAGCCATCCGAGCGCAGTGTTTGGGCATGGTGGAGGGCAGCAGCGAGGGCGCTGGCTGTGCGGGGCACCACAAGCCATTGACTGCGGGGGGCTAATAGGGCGGCTGGGGGAATGGCGATCGCCTGCAGCAGCGCTTCAACATTAAAAACAAAACCAATCCCTGGCACTGCGGCACCGTCGGGATGGTAAATACTGAGCAGTTGATCATAGCGCCCCCCTTGAGCCACCAACCGCAGTTCCGTTGCTGTAGGAATCAAGACCTCAAAGATAATCCCTGTGTAGTAATCAAAGGACTGCACAAGGCTAAGATCCAGGGTAATGGCCAAGGACTCCGCCACCAACGCCAACAACTGTTGAAGTTCCCCAAAGCGATCAACAACCCCTGCAACATCAGACCACTGTGCCAAACGTTCCGCCACTTCCTTTGGGGTGCCCCGTAGATCAAAAAGGGCCAGGGCGCGATCGCGCCAAGGGGCAGGGAGAGCCTGCAAACTGACGCGGTCTAAATTGGCCAGGCATTGGCGGACGGTTTTTTGGAGGTCCGCTGGAAAGGTACTGAGCAACTGTTGCGTCAGGTGGGCATCCCCCACCAAAAGATAGGCCTCTTCAACCGCTAAAGCCCCCAGGCACTCCTGCACCAGCCAGAGAATTTCTGCATCCGCCGCCAAACCAGTGGCCCCCAGTAGTTCGACCCCCGCTTGGAAAAATTCCTGCTGATTCCCCAACTGTGCCCCGGTAGTGCGCCGAAAGACATTGGCTTTATAGTACAGCCTTTGGGGCAGTTGCATCCCTGCCATACGGGTCACCGCAGCCCGAGCAATGGAAGCCGTTAATTCTGGTCGCAATCCCAAGGGTTCATCCCCACTCCCCTGCACTTGAATAACCGTTTCTGGATGGACAGTGCCCCCCGCGGTGAGGGTTGCCAGGGTCTCAATTGTGGGGGTGATAATTTCTTGGTAGCCCCAGCTTTGGAAGACGCGCTCTAGGCGTTGCTCTAGCCACCGTTGCCGTGCCACATCAAGGGGCAAAATATCGCGGGCACCACAGGCAGGTTGATAGACCATAGTGAATTATTTTTTCCCAAAAAGACCAAAGAAGGAGAATTTCTTTTGCTCCGGTTTTGGTGGCTCAGTACTTTTTTGCTGTTTCTGGGCTTGGCGCTCTTTTTTGTTAATGGCTTCGAGTCCCTGTATTGCCATTACCTCTTGAGGATTGAGCTTCAGGGCTTGATTAAAGTGAATTTTGGCCATGCTGAGGGAGCCTTGCTGCAGATACACCTTGCCTAGTAGGGCATGGCAGCGAGCACTGCGGGGGTCAATTTTCAGGGCATCCTTCAGTTCTTTGATAGCCTCCAGATAGATGCCTTTATTGAAGAGTTCCTCTGCCCGTCGGAAGTATTGCTCTGTAAATTGCTCTGTTTTGGAAACTTCTGTAGAGGGTGTCGTCCCTGGGGTGGCTACTGGTGTGGCATGCCCTTGGGTTGTCGCCTCTGATTTAGCTGCAGCCGCAGGTGTAGAAACGCTAGGCGTGGCCGCCGTTGCCTGGCCGCCCGCCGATCGCCACAGGTAAATTAAATTCAGTTCACTAATTTGTTCGCTGATTTTTAGCGCATTGTTTAAGTCTTTGTATTGATCTTGGGCAAGGGTATTGAGAGCCCTGTGATAGGCCTCTTCAACATTGGTAGCGTTAAAGACTTCCTGTGCCAAATCAAAGGTGGGTGTGGGCACAATATTAGCTGTTAGCAGTTGCTTTTCCAGCAAGCGCAAAATGACTTGATATTCTTCCCGCTCTTTTTCTTGGGAAAGCACTTCATAGGCAGGATTCACAAACTTCGAGAGCAAATCACTGGCCATTTTTTTACCCGATTCATCATCACGACTATCGGGGTGCAGTGTCTTGGCAATTTTGAGATACCGCTTGCGAATTTCCCCGGGTGCTGCTGACAATGGAATACCGAGGGCAGCATGGAGATCCCGTTTGGAGTTAAAGCGACCCAGACCGTGATTGATCTCGAAGGGCATAGTCAGTGAAACCGCAGGGGCAGAACATTCCTTAATTATAGCTGCTGATAGCGGGGCTTGGCGACGCCAGGTTAAAGCGACAGGAATCCCTGAAGGCAACAGGCCCGCAGCGGTGAACCCCCTCAAGCAAAGACTGCCGTGCGATTACCATACACCAGAATCCGATTTTGCAAATGCAGCCGTACCGCCCGCGCCAACACCACCCGTTCCAAATCCTTGCCCTTGCGGATGAGATCTGCTACCGTATCGCGATGGCTCACAGGCACCACCGCCTGCTCAATGATTGGCCCTTCATCCAAATCCACGGTGGCATAGTGGGCAGTGGCACCAATGATTTTGACCCCCCGCTCATAGGCACGGTGGTAGG
The DNA here is from genome assembly GCF_025999095.1 of Thermosynechococcus sp. Lineage (NCBI taxonomy): Bacteria > Bacillati > Cyanobacteriota > Cyanophyceae > Acaryochloridales > Thermosynechococcaceae > Thermosynechococcus > Thermosynechococcus sp. Next base: position 1,481,763 of record NZ_AP024678.1, read on the forward strand.
GGTTAGCTCCCGCAAAGGCCGGCAAGAAGGAATGGTGGATGTTGATCACTTGGGGAAAGGCCTCAATAAAATCAGGACTGAGCACCTGCATATACTTAGCCAGCACCACCAGATCAATCCTGTAGTCCTTGAGGAGTTGCAGTTCCTTGGCTTCCGCAAGGGGCTTGGTCTCTGGCGTCACAGGAATATAGTGAAAATCAATGCCAAATTGCTCGGCAATGGGACGCAAATGCTCATGGTTACTGATAATCAGGGGAATTTCTGCAAAGAGATCCCCCGCCCGCTGCCGCAGCAGCAAGTCCCATAGACAATGATCTTGGCGGCTTACCCAAATGGCCAAGCGATAGGGAATATCCGATGCCCGCAACTGCCAGCGCACCCCCTGCCAACTGGCAAAGACCTTTTCCCGCTGCGCATAGTTGATGAAAGTGGTGGCAATTTGATCCCGGGGGATTTCAAAGCCTTCTAATTCCCACTCCAACCGGGAGAGAAAAATACCGGCAACGGCGTCGGTGTGGTGGTCGGCATGGACAATGTTGCCGTTGTAGCGATAGACAAACTGCGCTAACTTGGCCACTAGTCCCCGTTGATCGGGACAGGAGATACAGAGGGTCATTGTCGGCCGGGGCATAGGGTAGGGACCAATTAAGCCAGAGCAACCTGTATTCTACTACTGCTGATGACTGGCAAAGCGATTCAATGCCTTGGCAAGATACCGCCCGGTGTAGGATTGGGGCATCAGTGCCACTGCTTCAGGGGTACCGACGGCAACCACTTCTCCGCCGCGATCGCCCCCCTCCGGTCCAAGGTCAATGATCCAATCGGCACAGCGAATCACATCGAGATTGTGCTCAATCACCAGAATCGAGTTGCCCTTGTCCACAAGCCGCTGCAGTACATCGAGGAGTTTGTGCACATCGTAGAAGGACAGCCCCGTGGTGGGCTCATCAATCAGGTAGAGGGTTTTACCGGTGGCGCGGCGCGATAGCTCAGCCGCCAGTTTAAGGCGTTGGGCTTCGCCCCCAGAGAGGGTGGGGGCAGTTTGTCCCAATTTCAGATAGCCCAGGCCGACATCCACCAAGGTTTGCAGCTTGCTGACTGCCTTGGGAATGTTTTCAAAAAACGCCAAGGCGGTCTCTGCGGTCATCTCCAAGACATCGGCAATCGAACAGCCCTTGTACTTTACTTGCAAGGTCTCGCGATTGTAGCGTGTCCCTTTGCACACCTCGCACTGGACATAGACATCGGGCAAAAAATTCATCGCAATGACATTCACCCCTTGGCCACCGCAGGCCTCACAGCGGCCCCCCTTGATATTGAAGGAAAAGTGCCCCGGTTTGTAGCCCCGGGCTTTGGCCTCAACGGTTTGGCTAAAGACTTCGCGGATGACATCAAAAACGCCAACGTAGGTGGCAGGGTTAGAGCGGGGCGTCCGACCAATGGGAGACTGGTCAATGACAATCGCTTTGTCAATGGCCTCTAGGCCTTGAATCTCCCCAATTTCCTTTGGCAGCGGCACATTCTGACCCAGATGGTGCTGGAGGGCAGGATAGAGAACCTCGTGCATGAGGGTGGACTTGCCTGACCCCGATACTCCCGTTAGACACACCAGTTTGCCGAGGGGAATTTCTACAGTGATGTTCTTGAGGTTGTGGCGAGAGACATTTTTTAGAATCAGGGATTTGCCATTCCCCGGCCGGCGAGCGCTGGGGGTTTCAATGCGCTTGCGCCCCGCCAGATAAGCCCCTGTCAGGGAGTCGGGATGGTTGAGAATCGCCTCGAGGCTGCCTTGCGCCACAATCTGACCGCCGTGGATTCCCGCCCCTGGGCCAATATCAACAATGTAATCGGCAGCCCGGATCGTGTCTTCGTCGTGTTCGACAACAATCAGGGTATTCCCCAAGTCCCGCAGGCGAAACAGTGTTTGCAGCAGACGATCGTTATCCCGTTGATGCAAGCCAATACTCGGTTCATCCAGGACATAGAGGACACCCGTCAAGCCAGAGCCAATTTGGCTCGCCAAGCGAATGCGTTGGGCTTCACCCCCAGACAGAGTTGCTGCACTGCGATCCAGGGTCAGGTAATCTAGCCCCACATCCACCAGAAACTGCAACCGCGCCGTCACTTCCCGCAAGGCTAGTGCCGCAATTTGTTGTTGGCGAGGCGTAAGTTGCAGGGATTGAAGTCGTGCTAAACACTCGCGGATTGAAACACCAGTGAGATCCGTGAGGCGGTATTGCCCCAAGCGCACCGCCAAGGCTGCCGGCTTCAGACGTTGCCCCTGACAGGCAGGACAGGTCTGATTGACTTGGTAGGCTTCCAGTTTTTGCCGGTAGGTCTCGGAGGTGGTTTCGCGATACTGCCGCTCGAGAATGGGAATCACCCCTTGGAATTGGCGGTAATAGTCCCGTTTGCGGTAGCGGGAATCGGCGGGGACCAAAATTGGGGTATCGGTGCCGTAGAGAATGATTTCCCGCTGTAATTCCGTCAGACGGTACCACGGTGCATTGATGTCAAAGTCAAAGGCTTCGGCAATGCCGCACAGGAGGGCAAGGTAGTAGTCATGTTCCTTTTCAGCCCAGGGGGCGATCGCCCGATAGACCGGTAATGCTGGATTGGGCACAATCAACTCCGGGCTAAATTGACGCAAGTAGCCCAAACCGTGACACTCCGGGCAGGCCCCATAGGGGGAGTTAAAGGAAAACAGCCGTGGGGATAGCTCATCCATGACTGCCCCATGCTCAGGACAGGCAAAATTCTCGGAAAATAGCAGGGTTTGTGCCCATTCGCCAGGGTCACGGGGCACCACAGTGACCATTGCCGTGCCATTGCCCTGGTGCAATGCGGTTCGCAGCGAGTCGGCTAAGCGTTCTTCAATACCCGGCTTGAGCACCAGGCGATCCACGACCAGTTCAATGGTGTGGGCATGGTTTTTCTCCAGTTCAATCGCCTCACTGAGTTCGCGCACCTCGCCATTGATGCGAACCCGCACAAAGCCTTCACTGGCCAAACTCGACAGGAGTTTTTTGTGGGTACCCTTCTTGCCCTTGACAAGGGGCGCCAAGACTTGAAAGCGGCTCTGGGGCGGTAACTCCATGACCTGATCCACCATTTCATCAATGGTTTGGGGGCGGATCGAGCGATCGCAGTGGGGGCAGTGGGGTTCACCGGCACGGCCATAAAGCAGCCGCAGGTAGTCATAGATTTCCGTAACGGTGCCCACGGTTGAGCGGGGATTGTGGGAAGTGGACTTCTGATCAATTGAAACGGCAGGACTCAATCCCTCAATGGCATCTACATCCGGCTTGTCCAACTGGCCGAGGAACTGCCGCGCATAGGCACTCAGGGACTCCACATAACGGCGCTGGCCTTCGGCAAAAATCGTGTCAAAGGCAAGGGAGGACTTTCCCGAACCGGAAACCCCAGTCATTACAATCAGGCGATCGCGGGGAAGATCGAGGTCAATGTTTTTCAGATTATGCTGCCGTGCACCTCGAATGCGAATTGCATCCGTAGGGACTGGATCGCCCATAGAACAAAGAAGAAATGTTAAAAAACGTTACATTGAGGCCTATTATAGCAACCCGGCCAGACCCTGTCGCAGCCACTCAGCCATGAAAAAAGCGGGGTCTGGTTGCCCCGCTTTCCGTCTGATTCAGGTGATGCTGGGTAACCCCAGCCTAGGCAGGTTCAGGGATTTACTCTGTGCCCAGGGTAGGGATGGGCTTAGTAGTCGAAGTCACCGCCCATGCCAGCACCGCTGCCCGCAGGATTATTTTCCTTGGGCTCGGGCTTGTCAACGATGATGCACTCGGTGGTCAGCACCATACCGGCAATAGAGGCCGCATTTTGCAGAGCCGAGCGAGTCACTTTGGCAGGGTCAACGATACCGGCGTCGAACATGTTGACATATTCATCTTTGGCGGCATCATAGCCAACGTCGAAGGGTTTTTCCTTGACCCGTTCAACAATGATCGAGCCGTTTTGACCAGCATTCTCGGCGATGCGACGCAGCGGAGCACTGAGGGCCCGCTCAACAATGTTGGCACCGATCAGTTCTTCACCGGTCAGGTGCTCAGCTGCCCAGTTGCTCAACTCAGGAGCCAAGTGCACCAAGGTGGTCCCACCACCGGGAACGATCCCTTCTTCGACAGCGGCTTTGGTGGCGTTAATCGCATCTTCCAGACGCAGTTTGCGATCTTTCATTTCCGTTTCGGTGGCAGCACCGACTTTGATTACGGCCACACCCCCCGCCAGTTTGGCCAACCGCTCCTGCAGTTTTTCTTTGTCGTAGCTGGAGTCGGTTTCTTCGATTTGGCGACGGATTTGCTCGCAGCGAGCCTTGACGGCTTTTTCATTGCCTTCGGCCACAATGGTGGTGTGATCTTTGGTGATTGTGATGCGGCGAGCTTTACCGAGCATGTCTAGCTTGGCATTTTCCAGCTTCAGACCCGCATCTTCGGTGATCACTTGACCCCCTGTGAGGACGGCAATATCTTCGAGCATGGCTTTGCGGCGATCGCCAAAACCAGGCGCCTTCACCGCAGCCACATTCAAGACACCGCGCAGACGGTTGACCACCAGGGTCGCCAACGCTTCTTTCTCGATGTCCTCCGCAATGATGACCAAGGGCTTACCGGCGCGAGCCACCTGTTCGAGGATCGGCACCAGGTCTTGCACCAAGGTAATTTTCTTGTCGGTAACCAGCACGAAGGGTTCATCGAGCACAGCTTCCATGCGCTCGGTGTCAGTGGCAAAGTAGGGGGAGATGTAGCCTTTGTCAAAGCGCATCCCCTCCGTGACCTCCAGTTCAGTGGTCATGGATTTGCCTTCTTCAAGGGAGATCACGCCTTCTTTGCCCACTTTGTCCATGGCGTCGGCAATCATCTGACCCACTTCTTCATCGTTTCCCGCCGAGATGGCCGCCACTTGGGCAATGGCTTTGGAGTCTTCCACTGGCCGGGCATGTTCGGCAATTTTCTCCACCAGGAAGTGGGTGGCTTTATCAATCCCGCGTTTTAGGGCAATGGGGTTAGCACCAGCAGCAACGTTGCGCAGCCCCTCTTTCACCATGGCATGGGCAAGAACCGTCGCCGTCGTGGTCCCATCCCCAGCCGCATCATTGGTTTTGGAAGCAGCTTGGCGGATCAGCGCCACACCGGTGTTTTCAATGTGATCTTCCAGTTCAATTTCTTTGGCAATTGTCACCCCATCATTGACAATTTGGGGGGCGCCAAATTTTTTCTCGAGAACCACGTTCCGCCCTTTTGGACCAAGGGTGACGGCCACGGATTCAGCCAAGATGTCCATCCCTTTTTCAAGGGCACGACGAGCATTTTCGTTGTAGATAATGCGCTTCGCCATAGGTGTTTCCTACCTCACTCGTTCAACAGTGATGAAAAATCGCACACAGATGTAAGGAAAGTCAGGGACCTAGCCCACAATGGCCAAGATGTCTTTTTCTGAGAGGAGAACGTAGTCTTCGCCCGCTAGTTTCACTTCGGTACCGGCATATTTGGAGTACAGCACTTTGTCACCCACTTTCACATCCATGGGCTGACGCTTGCCGTCTTCAGTGAGTTTGCCGGGACCGACGGCAGTCACCTCACCCACTTGGGGTTTTTCACGGGCGTTGTCGGGCAGGAGAATCCCCCCTGCGGTACGTTCTTCGCTTTCACTGACTTTGACAAAAATGCGATCGCCCAACGGCTTCACGGTTGAAACGCTTAGAGATACGGCTGCCATAGCGTACTGTTCTCCTAGTTGTAAGAGGATGGATTGATACCACTCACTGCACGGCTCATCGCGCAGTCTTTGCGGGGTAAGAGCATCACTGGTAATTTTTAGCACTCTCACCCTTCGAGTGCTAATGTAGCGAGAGACGGTTGGCGATCGCAACTCCTGCCGCAGTACGGTTTTCCGAACGGTACTTTAGTTTTTGAGCCCCGTGGTGGCAATACCGCGAATCAGTTGCCGCTGACCCAAAATAAACAAAATGATCACCGGTACCGTAGCGATGACAGCTGCAGCCATCATCAATGGCCAATCATTGGTAAATTGTTCCTGAAAATTAGCCAAGGAAAGCTGCACGGTGATCAGTTCTGGCTTGGTGGTAAAGACCAAGGGCTTAAACAGGTCATTCCACTCGCCAATGAAGGTAAAGATAAAGAGGGTTGCCAAGGCTGGTCGGCTCAGGGGCAAGAGAATATGCCAGAGAATCTGCCAGCGATTTGCCCCATCCAAGAGGGCTGCCTCCTCAAGGGCAACGGGCAATGTGAGAAAAAACTGCCGCATCAAAAAGACACCAAAGCCATTAGCCGCCGTTGGCAAGATCAACGCGCCATAGGTATTGATCAGATGAGCCGCCTTCAGGATGAGAAAAATTGGGATCACCAAAAGCTGAAATGGGATCACTAGGATTGCTAGCAGCAGCAGCAGAATTGTCTGTTGTCCCGGAAATGAAAGTCGCGCAAGGGCATAACCCGCTAGGGCTGAAGTTACCAACTGGAGCGCCGTCACCGCCAAGGCCACAAATGTTGAGTTGGCAAAGGCTAAGATAAAGTGCCCCTGCTGCCATGCCCCTTGATAGCTCTGCCAGGTCCAGCCTTGGGGCGGCAATAATTGGGTGGGGAGGGTGCCGGGTGGCCAGCCGGAGGTACAAAGCACCACTAGCAAGGGACTGAGAACCAACAATGCCCCCAGTATTAATAGGAGCGTTAAGCCTACCCTAGGAGCGACCACTGCCAGACATCCGTTTGAGCAAATCCACAAATCCTTTGACTTCTTCGCGCAAAAGGAAGCCCGCATAGGCCTCCATGCCATGCTCGCCAATGTCCAATCCCTCGATTTCCTCCTCCGGAGAAACGCGAATGCCAATGGTAAGATTCAGGAGCAGCCACACTGCTGTACTAAAGGCAACGACAAACCCGCCCACCGCCAGCACCCCCACCAATTGGCGCCCCAACTGGGTAAAGTCACCACTCCAGAGCAATCCCCTGAGAGGCCCTGCCCCAGCGTCGTAAAAGCGCCCCGGTCCATCGGCAAAGAGACCCACGGCTAGGGTCCCCCAGATGCCGTTGACTAAGTGTACGGAGATGGCTCCCACGGGATCGTCAATTTTCAGGCGATCAATCGTCACCACCGAAAAGATAATGATGCTCCCAGCAACAATACCAATTAAGGCCGCACTCTCAATGCTGACAAAGGCACAGGAGGCGGTAATGGCCACTAGTCCCGCCAGAATCCCGTTAATGATCATCGAAAGGTCGGGCTTACCAAAGTAGAGGGTGGAAACCACCGTTGCCGTGACACCTCCGAAGGCTGCCGCCATATTGGTGGTTACAACAATGTGGGCGATCGCCTCCGGATCTGCAGTCATCGTTGATCCCGGATTAAAACCAAACCAACCAAGCCAGAGGATCAAACAACCCAAGGTGGCGATCGCAAAATTATGTCCGGGGATGGCCGCCACCGACCCATCCGGCAGAAAGCGCCCCAAACGCGGCCCTAGGAGAGCTGCCCCCATCAATGCGGCCCATCCACCTACAGAGTGCACGACCGTAGAACCGGCAAAATCCCACATGCCTAGCTGTTGCAGCCACCCGCCACCCCAGATCCAGTGACCCGTAATCGGATAGCAAATCCCCACCAGCAGCAAGCTAAAGATAAAGAAGGCATAGAACTTAATTCGCTCCGCCACTGCCCCGGAAACAATCGTGGCCGCTGTTCCCGCAAAAACCAGTTGAAAGAAAAACTTGGCAGAGAGGGGCACCGCCGCCCAACTCAAGGAACGATAGACTCCCCGATAGGCTTCGCCAGTGGCCGGACTATTATCGGCACCCAGTAAAAAGAAACCGCTGGTGCCCAAAATCCCATTGCCATCCCCAAACATTAAGGCAAAACCAATCGCCCAATAGGAAATACTCGACAGGGCAAAGACAATCAAGTTCTTTGAGAGCAAGTTCACCGCATTCTTGGCACGGCAAAAGCCCGTTTCCAACATGCCAAAGCCAGCATTCATGAAAAATACCAACACCCCCGCAAAAATCACCCAGAGCGTGTTGAGCGCCACCTGCACCTTTGCCGGAACCGCTGTTGAGGCGGCAGTATCCTGCCCCAAGGCGGCTGTTGCACTCAGGACCCCAATCATCACCCCAACGGTCAAGAGCGTGCGGCGAGTGGGCAGATAGAGAATCTGAGTCAGGGGATGCTGAAGACGTAACCCGCGGCGCAAGATAGAACGCAGTTTCATAGGTGCAGATGTCCAATCTAGAAAGAAAACAGTTGGAACTGATAAATCCCCGGCTAAAATCCCTAGAAAAATCCTAGGGTTGAGCTGCAAAGTTTGACACAAATAAGTCAATCATCCCTGGATTCACCCCTAAGCATACGTATTCCACAATACAAAAACTTGGGTCTCTGCCTCAATTCTGCATAGGGGGCAAGCTGTGCCAGTTAAACAAGTTGCAATTGTCCACCCCTGTGGAGTGTCCAGTGATGACGCATCCGCACCATGCCAATTCCGCTGTTGTTCACCGCTGGGTGATGAGTTCGTTCTTGATTGGTTTAGGGTGTGCAACCCTACAGTTGGCTCCTGTCACTGCTCAAATTGCTGTCTATGAAGGGCAGCGGGTCACGGGGGACGTCACCCTAACCCTCCCCGATGGCAGCACCTACAAGGGGGAATTGCTAAACGGTCGCTTTAATGGCCAAGGCATCCTCACAATGGCCAATGGCAACCGCTACGAAGGGGAATTTCGCAATGGCCGCTACCACGGTCAGGGGGTGCTCACCTATGCCGACGGCGGACGCTATGAAGGTGGCTTTGCCGATGGTATCTTCAATGGCAAGGGCATGCTGCAACTGGCCAATGGCCAGCGCTACGAGGGGACGTTTCTCAATGGTCAATACCATGGGGAGGGGGTACTCACCTTTCCCGACGGTACGCGCTACGAGGGACAGTTTCTAGCGGGCAAGTATCATGGCACTGGAATGCTCTCCTTTGGGAATGGCACAAGCTATGCTGGACAGTTTCGCAATGGCTTATTTGAAGGGGAGGGGGTACTCACCCTGCCCGATGGCTCCCGAATTATTGCCACGTGGCGCAATGGTCGTCGCGAACCGCGCTAATCCTTTTCAAGCGGGCTGGCTGTGGCTGATCCACTGACGGCAGCGCTAGCCCCCTACGCCCGCTTTGGGGTGCGCCTTAGCCTTGAGCCTATCCAGGCGCTCCTGAGTGCCTTGGGGTCTCCCCAGTTACAGGTGCCCTTGATCCACGTTGCGGGGACAAATGGCAAAGGCTCCGTGTGTGCCTATTTGGATAGTGTTTTGCGGGCAGCGGGCTATCGCACGGGTCGTTATACCTCGCCCCATCTGTTGAGCTGGTGTGAGCGCATTTGTGTCGATGGTGAAGCCATTGCCCCTGGGGTCTTTTTGACCCTCCTTCAACACATTGAAGCAGTCCTGCCCCAGGTGGCCTATCCCCCCAGTCAGTTTGAAGTGGTCACGGCGGCGGCATGGCTGTATTTTGCCCAGCAGCAGGTGGAGGTGGCGGTGATGGAGGTGGGTTTGGGGGGACGCTTGGATGCCACGAATGTGTGCCAGCCCCCTTTGGTGAGTGTGATTACCTCCATTGGCTGGGATCATTGGCAGCGGTTGGGCAACACCTTGGGGGCAATTGCGGGCGAAAAAGCTGGCATTCTCAAGCCAGGGGTGCCCGCCGTTATTGGTCCTGTTCCCTCCGAGGCGCAGCTGGTGATTGCCCAACGCCTAAAAGCTCTGGCATGCCCGGCGATCTGGCCAGAACCGGCGCAGTGGTGTGTTGAGCGGGCTGGATGGGCGACGTGGCGTGGCATCGAGTACCCCTTGCCGTTGGCGGGAGACATGCAGTTAATCAATTCCGCAATCGCGATCGCCACGCTACAGCAGTTACAATCTCAAGGTTGGCAGATTTCCCTGCCAGCGATTCAACGGGGAATGGCCGAAACCCGCTGGCCAGGGCGCCTGCAATGGTTAAATTGGCAGGGGCGGCGGGTCCTGATTGACGGCGCCCACAATGCCCCGGCAGCGGCCTACCTACGGCAATATGTAGATCAATTGGGCTGGACAGAGGTGACTTGGGTAGTGGGGATGCTGGCCAATAAGGATCATGAGGGAATTCTCAAACATCTCCTGCGAGCCGGCGATCGCCTGTGGTTGGTACCCATACCGGATCACGCTAGCGCCGACTTAGAGGACTTGAAGGCACTGGCCGCCACCTGCTGCCCTCGGTTGGGGGAATGCCGCCTTTTCAAGGATGTGGCTGAAGCCCTCGATAGGGTGGGCGATCGCTGTGTGGTCTGTGGCTCCCTTTACTTGATTGCTCGCGTTTTGGGGGCGATCGCCAGCCAAGAGGCTCAAACAACGAGACTGTAGAAAATTGGCTGAAGACCCACGCTTGCCCGACTGGATCAGTTCAATCAAGAGTCAATATCTTTTATGTGAGTTTTTATGTGGGACACTCGCTTTCAAGGAGACACCTATTTCTACGGCACGGAGCCAAACGACTTCCTCAAAGCCCATGCCCATGCCTTTGTGCCCCAAGGGCAAATTCTCTCCCTCGCCGAAGGGGAAGGGCGTAATGCCGTTTATCTTGCTCAACAGGGATATGCCATCACGGCTGTGGATGCCTCGCAAGTGGGACTGGCAAAAGCACAGCGCCTCGCTCAAGAGAGGGGAGTCTCAATTACCACCTATCACTGCGACCTACGGGATTTTGACCTGGGTGAAAATGTATGGGATGGAATTATTGCTATTTTTTGTCATCTGCCGCCAGAGTGGCGCACCCTGGTCAACCAGCGTATCGTCAAGGCTCTCAAGCCCCAAGGCCTCTATCTCAGCGAGACCTATAGCAAGAAACAACTGGGGATGGGCACAGGGGGCCCCCCTACGCTGGAACTACTGCACGATTTAGAGGAAATGAAAAGAGAACTGACGGGTCTAGAGTGGCTCCACGCCGTTGAACTCCAGCGGGACATCCATGAAGGTCAAGGCCATCGCGGGCGAGGCTGGGTGATTCAACTGATTGGCCGCAAGTTTTGATCTCCCATCCAAGTGCAGCCACAGGGGGGACGGTAAAATTAAGGTAATTCATGTTGTCCTGATTACTATGCCACCGCGCCGCACCCGTAGCCAAGCGATTATTCTCGATGCCCTCAGAGACAGTGGGCGATCGCTCTCGGCGCAAGAGCTTTTTTTAGAACTGCGGCAACGACATACACCCCTAGGTTTGGCAACCGTTTATCGCACCCTCGATAGTCTGCGCATCAATGGTAAGGTGCAAGCACGGCCCTTGCCCAGTGGCGAACTGGTCTATAGCTTGGTGCAGCAGGATCAGCACTATCTCACCTGTTTGCAGTGTGGTACGTCAGTGACCATTGATCAGTGTCCAGTGCAGCCACTTGAAACGGAGCTCCAACAGTCCTATCACTTCAAGGTTTTTTACCATACCCTGGAGTTTTTTGGCCTTTGTGCCAAGTGCCAAGGCATGGCACAGGGCTGAAGCGGTATCCTGGATTAGGCAAGTCTGGGGAAAGTGGTGTGATTGAATTTGCCAACTGTGCTTGGACTCGGGCGATCGGCCAGGGTTGGGAGAATCCTTATCGCGTTCGCTATGCCAGTAATTTAGACGATGGCCCTTGGCATGGCATGCCCCTCGGCGGCTTTGGCGCTGGTTGTATTGGCCGTTCCCCTGCTGGCGACTTCAACCTCTGGCACCTTGATGGCGGAGAGCACCTCTTTGGCACCCTGCCTGCCTGTCAATTTAGCCTCTTCGAGCAGGGTAAGCAAAGACAGGCCTATGCCCTAGGCAGTCCCCCTAAGGATGGTACCCTGAGCTGTTGGCAATGGTATCCTGCCGGCAAAGGCACCTATGGGGCGCGCTATCCCCGCAGTTGGTTTGTCTATGAGGGAGTCTTTAGCGCCCAGATCAGCTGCGAGCAGTTTTCACCGATTCTGCCCCACAACTACCGAGAAACCAGTTACCCTGTGGCGGTGTTTCTGTGGACCTTCAGCAATCCCACAGATCAGTCCCTCACCCTGAGCCTAATGTTCTCCTGGCAAAATACCGTCGGGTGGTTTCGCAATACCACTCCTTCCTCTGCCATTGCAATCCGCGATGATGGTAGCCCCATCTATACCTACACGCCCGCCTGGGGGCAAAGTGACGGCAATTTTAATGAACTGATTCAAACGGCCTCCTATCAAGGTTGGCGACTGCGGCGTCTGCCCCACCCCAACCCACCCCAAGAGGGGGATGGCGAATGGGCAGCATTGATTCCCACGGGCCTCGGTGAGTTTTTTGGCTGTAGTCGCTGGCAGCCAGAGGGAGATGGGGCACAACTATGGCAATCATTTGCCGTGGATGGTTCCCTACCGTTTGTTAATGATCCCACCCCAGCGGCAGCGGGAGAGCAGGTGGCTGCTGCCTTTGCAGTGCGCTTTTCCTTGGCAGCGGGGGAAAGAAAACAAATTCCCCTGGTCCTAGCGTGGGACTTTCCTGTGACCGAGTTTGGCAAGGGGGTGATCTATTACCGGCGCTACACGGATTTTTGCGATCGCCGAGGTACCAATGCCGTCACCCTTGCTGCCTATGCCCTCGCTACCTATGCCACATGGCAAGAGCAGATTCGCACTTGGCAAGCACCAATCCTCAGCCACCCCGATTGGCCCGACTGGTTCAAGATGGCACTGTGCAATGAGCTATACGTTCTCAGTAGTGGCGGAACGCTCTGGAGTGCGGCCAGCGATCGCGATCCTGTGGGTCAGTTTGCCGTTTTAGAATGCCTAGACTACCGCTGGTATGAAAGTCTGGATGTGCGTCTTTATGGCTCCTTTGCCCTACTGCAACTGTGGCCAGAGTTGGAAAAATCCGTGATGCGTGCCTTTGCGCGGGCGATTCCGAAAGCGGATTCAACCCTGAGAATCATTGGCTACTTCTATCGCGGTGATCCCGAAACCGCCTACAAAGCACCTCGTAAACTGGCCAATGCCGTACCCCACGATCTCGGTGCCCCCAATGAGCACCCTTGGGAAAAGACCAACTACACGGCCTACCAAGACTGTAATCTCTGGAAAGATTTGGCCTCGGATTTTGTGCTCTTGGTCTATCGAGACTTTTTGTTCACTGGGGCAACGGATCTCGATTTTGCCCGTGAGTGCTGGCCGGCTGTGGTGGCAGCCTTAGACTATTTGAAACAATTTGACCACGATGGCGATGGTCTGCCAGAAAATGGGGGTGCCCCAGACCAAACCTACGATGACTGGCAGCTCCAGGGGGTCAGTGCCTACTGTGGTGGCTTGTGGTTGGCGGCCCTAGAGGCGGCGATCGCCCTCGGCACAACTCTCCAACAACCGCAGGTGGAGATCTACCGCCAGTGGCTTAGCCAAGCTCGCCCCCGCTACCATCAACTGCTGTGGAATGGCGAGTACTATCGTCTTGATACGGGCAGTGGCTCCGAGGTGATCATGGCGGATCAACTGTGTGGCCAGTTTTACGCCCAGCTCTTGGGCCTGGTGGATATTGTGCCCCCGGACTGTTGCGATCGCGCCCTGCGGCAAATTTACGACACCTGTTTTCTGAAATTTCACAACGGTCAGTTGGGCGCTGCCAATGGTCTATTGCCCAATGGGCAACCTGAAAACCCCGACGCTACCCATCCCCTTGAAGTGTGGACGGGGATTAACTTTGGCCTGGCCGCCTTCCTATGGCAGCGGGGAATGACCGACGAAGCATGGCACTTAGCTGAAGTGGTGGTACGGCAAATCTACGGCAATGGCCTGCAATTTCGGACACCGGAGGCGATTACGGCCAAGGGCACCTTCCGTGCCGGTATGTACCTGCGCCCTATGGCCATCTGGGCACTGGCTCTAGTCAGTCGGGGATCACAATCCGCCTAAAAATTTTGTAACCTATTTTACATTGTTTTAATTGCTGCAACCGCGACAATAGCGACCAATAGGCTGCCCGTCTATGATAGGGGGTAGCGCGTCAACAACCATCTCTTTAGATAACCTATGGATACTCTCAGCCAACGTTACCTACGTCTGTGCCAAGCCTATAGCCAACTGGCAGAACGCTATACCAAACTCGATATTGACCACATGGCCCTGCGGGAAAAGCTCGTCCCTTTTCTAATGGCGTTCAAATACTACAAGCAAATGACAGAGCAGCTTATGGCCGAAAAAGAGGCCATGCAGCGGGAACTCCATGACCTGCGCGATCGCTACCAGTTGCTAGTCAGTCAAAACGGCAACGTCCCCCTCCATGAAGAACTGCTCAGTGCCCTCGCTGAAGCAGAGGAGCAGATGGAACTCATTGAAGAAACCCTCAAGGAACAGGAGGCTGACCCAGATCCCAACCTGCTTCCCATCGAAAAGCAATTGCTGGAAGAATATACAAAGGGGAGTGGTGACTTCCAAGCCCTGCTCCCGCAAGTGTCGAGTCACTCCGGGGTTACTGCCTAGATGCTCTGGCCAGCCAGTGAAGAATTTGCTGCCCTCTGTCGCACCCAATTGGAACTCGTTGTCAACAGCTTGGGTGCCTCTTCACTGGCGGTCTATCTTAGTGAAACCCTCAACGACTCCCCCTCATGGTCTCCTGTTGCGGTCTATCCAGAGGCGTCCCCTCTCCTGAGCTTACCCATTCCCCCGACACTACCACCGCCAACCGCCGCCCCAGCGATCGCTTTAAGCCATTACCCTCAACAGGTTGTCTCCTCCTTGACCAATCAACTGATCCTGCCCCTGATGTACCAAAATTGGGTCTTGGGGGTACTGGTGGCGCAGCGGCAACACCGTCCTTGGCTAGCAGCAGAGCAGGCACAATTGCAACAGGTGGCACAAACCCTGGCCATCGCCTGCGTCTTGGATCAGCGGCAACAATGGCTCAGCCACTCCTGCGCCCACCCCCTAGATCAACAGCAACAGCGCTTTGACGATCTACTCCATCAACTGCGCAATCCCGTGGCCGCCATTCGCACGTTTGTCAAGCTCCTGCTCAAACGCTTGGAACCTGATCACAGGGGGCGCCCCCTCGCCGAAGGCATTGCCAAGGAAACAGAGCGGCTCATGGCACTGTTGGAGGACTATCGCCAACAGCGCAACGATATTCCCGCCCTCACGGGTAACCAGCCCCTATCCCTTGCGGGTAAACCCCTCGATCTAGCTGAAACTCTCTTGCCGCTGATCAGCGCCGCCCAAGCTCGCGCTGAAATGGAGGGTAAAACCTTTGTGGTGGAGATACCGCCCCAACTGCCGCCCGTCTGGCTTGAGGAACGGGTGCTGCAGGAGGTTGTCGGTAATCTCCTGGACAATGCCTTTAAGTACACCCCGAAAGGGGGCACGATTGGTCTGCGCTTGACGCTCTCGCCCGCCGCCTTAGAGTTAACCGTTTGGGATACCGGCTGTGGCATTCCTAAGGAGGTGCAGCCGCGTCTTTTTGAACGGGGGTATCGGGGGATTCAAGCGGACAGCGAGATTGAGGGTAGTGGCCTGGGCTTGGCGATCGCCCAGGATTTGCTGCGTCCCTATGGTCTGAGCCTGCGGGTGACGAGTCCCTACGCAGGCGATCGCGGCACGGCCTTTACCTTGGCGATTCCCTGGCAAATGGAGGTGGAACCATGAGCGCTCTGAAACAGCGTCTTGCCAAGATCAGCAGTCAGGGGCATCAATTCCTTGGGGTGATCTTTGCCCTGCCCCTATTGATCTCAGCCACAACGGGAATAGCCCATCGTCTTGGGCGCAGTTGGTTTGGGCTATCTAAAGACTTTGGGCGGGCAATGATGACCCTCCATGAGGGTCGCTATCTGGGGGAATGGGGCGTGCCCCTCTATGTGTTGGTCATTGGCTTGGGCTTGCTGGGAATCATTGCTACGGGTTTGGGTCTCCTGTGGGGGCGATCGCTCCCTGGCCAGTGGTCAGCGCGGCGGCTGCATCACCTCCTAGCTGGCGCTGCAGCATTGCCCTTGCTCGTGAGTGCCACGACGGGAATTGCCTATCGCCTTGGCCGCAACTGGTTTGGCCTCTCCAAAGAGCAGGCGGCAATTTTCCTGAGCCTACATCAGGGAAGCTATTGGGGGGAGGTGGGGCGTTCCTTCTATGTGCTCTTGGTGGGGCTGAGTTTGCTGACACTTCTGGCCACAGGAGTGTCAATGCTGACTATCCTGCGACGGCTGCCCCACTGGCGTTCTAGGGTCACCCCAGAGACCTAGCTGCAAAATGTTACGAACTATGAGCAAGCGTTGCCAAAGGGAAGCGCCTATGGAGTAATAAATACAGCACTTAATCGCGACTGTTATTCCATAAAGGAGTTGTTCATGGCGCTGACCGATACCCAAGTTTACGTTGCCCTTGTGATTGCCCTGCTGCCTGCGGTGCTGGCATTTCGGCTTTCCACTGAGTTGTACAAGTAGTCAGAGCTGTTGTTGCCAACTGGCGGCATTGCTCTATTTCGCTAAAAATTTAAAAATTTATTAGGAAAATTTATTAGGCGGTTCCCAAGGGTGTGGCGCAGGCAAGGGAACTGCTTTTTTATCTTTATACTGATAGATAACTTGCCGTTCACGGTTTAGCCATGGCTCACTCTCTTCGAACAATTCCTGCTGCGATTGCCTGGGAAGCGGGTGCCAAAATTGCAGTGAATCTGGTGCTGCTTGCCTTTGCCCTTGGGGCGATCGCCAAGCTGGTGCCCTATCAACTGAGTCAACTGCAAAAACTCCATGCCCTCGAAGCCGAAGTCGCCCAGCTGGAGGCGCGAGTTCAGGAATTACAACGGGAACAGGAGCGCGATCGCCAGCCCCAAGCATGGCGGCGCATTGCCCAGGAGGAGGCCAATTTAATTGGCGCCAATCAGCGGCGGATCATCTGGGTACAACCTAAAAAGCCAAAGCAAGAACCTGATTAAGCCCAAAACAAGGCCAAAACTAAACCACAGACACCACAGAGGGCGGCGCTAAGGGAAGCATAGGTCATTTTTCGTTTTTGCTGTTTGTACTGCTGAAGCAGCGGATCCTCAACGCTCAGGGAAATGATGAATTTTTGTCCCCTATTTTGCGGCCTTTGGAGGCGGAGAACTCCCCCCCGATCCGAGGCCATGCCCACCACCGAGATGGGTTGCCCCAAGGGCAGCACCCACTCCTGATAGCGATAGCCAAGCGTTGTAGTACTGCCAAACCGCCAATTCAATGACAGAAACCCTAAGGAGAAGGTCAAGGCATGGGGTTTATCCGCTGGCCGCAGTTCATCTAAGACCTGCACCGCTTCAATCTCAGCACCGACAGGGTTCACCTCAATCTCCCCTTGAGGATCGCGCAGCAAAAATAGGGTTGACTGCTCATGGCGGCCAATGATTTCCCAGTGGCGATCGCGCCCCTCTTTTTCATACTCGCGGCTGATAATCGTTTTGTAATAGACACAGGGAATGCGCTTCACTTCCGAGAGCAAGGGCTGCGACGCGCTGACTTGACCAACCACCTGCACATACTCGCGCCAACTGCCGCTACCCATCTCCTGAGCCACCTGTTGTTGCAATTTTTGTAACTCGCCAATGGTGCTAGGACTGGCCACCTTTATTCCCCTTAGCTTTAGCCGATAATAGCCCTCAAGGGCAAAGAGAAAGGCCGACCCCGTTAAGCAAAGGTGAGCAAAAACCCCCATGGCTGCCGTTGAATCCCTCTGTGCTGATTTTAGCTTTAGGGGCGGGCAGCCCCCATGCCAACAGAGGTTAATTTGTTCAACTCATGGAGATTAGGCCAATGGTGAGGCCAAAGAGACCATCAACAACTAGGGTGCTCAAGACAGCGCCCATAAATCCCCATAGGGGCAAGACGGCGGGATAGCCACGACGAATCTGGGATTCAAAGAGGGGCAGCAAACCAATGAGGAGCAAACTCAGGCTCAACAGCACCCCCCACACCTGGCCACTAAAGGTCTGGGCTTGGGCGATCGCCTGGGCGAGCATCTCCTGAACTGAAATGACATCCCCTTCGAGATACATAATGGCGCGCCAATGGGGAATCACATCAATTAAGTAAAAGTAGGCATCAGTGATGGCAGTGCCCAGAAAAGATCCGCAAAAAAAGAACACCCCCAGCAGTTGCTGCCGTCGCCGCAAGTGCCAGAGCATGAGCGGAATGGGTAGAGCCTCAATGGGCAAATGCCACAGAGGTTCCCAGCGCAACCATCCCCAGTAGAGCGAACCTGCCCCCCAGCACCAGCTAAATCCATAAAGCATCTCACCCCAATAGCGGCAGTGGGGCTGGCGTTGGAGATAGAAACTGAGACCCACAAGCAGCGGCGTCAAAGCCAAACTCAGCCAAGGCCATGTCCGCACGAGAGGGGCCTCAATAAACACGGGAATGGAGACCAAGAAGGCGGCAAAGCCAAAGACCAACCAGGCCAGCCGTGAGCCAAGGCGCAGAGAGGAAAGTGTCGAGGGGGAAGTAAGAGCAGTCAAGGGAAGATCGAAAATTGTTAACTTTTATTTCTTTCCTTTAAGGTATCACAGGCTGGAACGTCGGGGCGATCGCCGCGGAGCTTGAGAGCGCGCTTTGCGCCGCAGCGTTTCTGATAGATCAATAAAGGCATCCCGCTGCAAAATGGGGTAGGTGCCAATCCAGAGGCGATGGCGGGGCAGGAAGACTTCAGAAATCAGGTCAATCTCTGCAAGATCAGGACGCCGGGAAAGAACTAGCATTTCCGCTATATCGCCGGGGCGAATCCCGCGGTGTTGCCGCAGCAGCTTGGCACGGACTCTGGTTTCAAAGCCGGTTTTATCGCCAATCTCCAGATTCAAGCAGCGTTCACGGTTCTCAATAATCACGAGTTGCCCCCTCGCGTCAACGGTTTCCTCCTTGCCAATTAACTCTTCTGTAACATAGACCTCCAAAACGCGCCCGCGCCAAAAGCCCCCATAGGGAAACTGCCGGTGACGACGATTCCGCAAGGTCGCCAAAACGGCCGGTGCCCAAAGCCAATAGAGACCCGCCACCAGACCTAAAATCAGTTGGGTGCTATCCCCTAAAAAATTGAAACCAAAGGCAATAACGGCCACCGCCACCACGGAGAAGGTTAAGCGTCGTAGAAAGTCCTGAAGTTTACCCCAAACATAGCGATACTGGGAGCCAGTGGCTGCCAAGGGCACCAATTGCCGAACTTTTTCTTGGGTGAGGGGAATGAGCACAACCAGTTAGGGCGTAGGTGTTGTCTCCAGGGTATTCGTAGCGGGACGAGGCGGCTGGCGATCGCGCCACCAGGCAAGGAGGGTACTGGCAATGAAAATACTTGAATAAGCCCCTGTTGTGAAGCCAATCAGCAAGGCCAAGGCAAAGTAGCGCAGTGTATCGCCCCCAAAGAGAAGGATTGTCATCAGGGGCAGCAACGTTGTCAGGGTGGTATTGATGGAGCGGCCAAGGGTTTGCACCACGGCCTGATCCACCACCTCTTGAATTCCAAGCTCTGGGTTGAGCTTCAGTGTTTCCCGCACGCGATCGTAGATGACCACTGTATCGTTCACCGAAAAACCAATGATCGTGAGCAGCGCCACAATGAAGAGGCTGTCAATTTCTACCCCTGCCACAAGTCCTAAAATGGCAAAAATTCCCGCGCTCACCAATACATCGTGGACAAGGGCGACCAGGGCAAAAAAGGCATAGTCAAACTGGAAGCGCAGCGTCAAATAAATCGTAATGCCAATAAACGACACCAACAGTGCCAGCAGTCCCGATCGCAGGATTTCGTTGCCAAGGGTAGGGCCAACGGTCTCAATTTGCGTTTTCTGGGGGTCAAAGTCACCGATTTTTTGCCTGAGGGCATCACTGAGGCGGGTGCGCTGATCCACAGAAAGGGGCACTGTGCGAATACTCACCCCATACTCACCCACAATTTGCAGGCTGCTGTTGCCCAATCCCTGCTGGTTGAGCACTTGACGCACCACATCAATATCAATGGGCTGCGAACAGTTCTTGGTGGCGCTACAGGCCAGCTCAAATTGCAACCGCGTCCCGCCAATAAAATCTAAGCCTAACCGCAGGGGACTGCCCAGGGACACCCAAGAGATGGCCATGGCCACAAGCCCACTGAGAATGACCACCAAAGATAGACCCCACCAGAGCGATCGCCAGCGATTGACACTAAAGCTCATCGAACGCTCTCCAGTTTTGGACAGAACCAATGGGGCCTACGCAGACTGGGAATGCTAATGGCATAGAACAGGAACGTGCGACTACAGGTGAGAGCCGTAAACATACTAATGCCAATCCCAATGGCAAGGGTAACGGCAAAGCCGCGGACAAACCCTGTCCCGAAGGCAAAGAGGGCAGCACAGGCAATCAAGGTGGTGACATTGCTATCAAGAATACTGGCAAAGGCGCGATCGAATCCCGATTCAACGGAACGGTAGAGGGTTTTCCCTGAGCGTAACTCCTCGCGAGTGCGCTCAAAAATCAGGACATTGGCATCCACTGCCATACCAATACTGAGAATAAAGCCCGCAATCCCCGGCAGGGTGAGCGTCACCCCAAACAGCAGAAAGGCCGCATAGGTAAAGATGGCATATAGAAGCAGGGCAATATCGGCAATGAGTCCCGGCAGGCGGTAGTAGGCCACCATAAAGACTAGCACCAACACCAAGCCCGCCAAGCCGGCATAGAGGCTATCGCGAATGCTATCTTGCCCCAGGGAAGCCCCCACCGTGCGGTTTTCCACCACCTCTAGGGGAACCGGCAGCGCTCCCCCCTGCAACTGAATTGCTAAATCATTGGCAGTCTGGGCGGTAAAACCACCGGAAATCTCCGCACTGCCCCCGACAATTCCCGTTGCGGCATATTCTACAGAGACCGTTGGGGCACTGATCAGGCGATCGTCGAGAAAAATCCCAAGGCTGCGCCCTGTACCAGCAATCTCCTTCGTCAGTTGGGCAAAAAGTTCAGCCCCCTGGTTGTCAAAGCGGACAATCACACTCCAGTTGGGGGAGCCAGGGGCGACAGGACTGGCAAAGGCTTCCTTGAGCATTGCCCCCGTCAAATCGGAGGGCCTAAAGAGGCTAGCGATCGCTTGCTGGCTTTTTTCAAGGGATTCCCGATTTTTTTCTAGCTTTGCTGCAATCTCCTTGAGGGCTTCTGGATCCTTAGCCTTTTCAGCCTGCTGCGCCAAGAGTTGAGCCTGTTCCAAGAGCAGTTGCGACTGAAGTTGCCGCTCAATTTGCAGTTGTGCCTCTGTGCCCGGTTTTTGCACAGCAAAGAGCAGTTGCGCCGTCCCCTTGAGAATGCGCTCCGCCTGCTGCGGATCCGTCACCCCCGGCAATTGCACCAAGAGCTTGTCGTCCCCGGCGGTTTGTACTACTGCTTCGGTGACACCAAGGCCATCAATCCGCCGTTGCACCACCCCTTGCACCGCTGCCAGCACTTGGGGCGTAATTTGCGGCACCTTGTCTGTGGTTTGCACCTGCAACGTCAGTTGGGCACCCCCCCGCAGATCTAAGCCCAGCCGCGCCGGCGTGCGCACAATGACCCAGGTGGCAGCCATCAGTAACACTAAAATGGCAATCAACCAGCCCCGATACTTGCCCATGGCTAAACCTGTCCCTGCACCAGCTTTTGCACTGCCGCTACAATTTGAGGCGGTTGCACAATCGTCAGATTCTCTAGGGTGCCATTGTAGGGGGTAGGGACATCTTTGGAAGAAAGGCGAATGACCGGCGCATCCAGTTCATCAAAGTAGCGTTCCATAATCGAAGCTGAGAGTTCGGCCCCAATCCCCCCTGTCTTCATGCACTCTTCGACAATCACCACGCGATGGGTTTTGCGAATCGAGGCACCAATTGTCTCAAAGTCCAAGGGCTTGAGGGAAATCAGGTCAATCACTTCGGGGTCGTAGCCCTCTTTTTCAAGGGTTTTCACCGCTTGCAGAACATGGTGACGCATCCGCGAGTAGGTCAAGATGGTCACATCTTCGCCAGGGCGAACAACTTCCGCTTTATCAAGCGGTAGGAGATATTCTTCCTCCGGGAGATCCTCCTTGAGGTTGTACAGGAGCACATGCTCAAAGAACAGCACCGGATTGGGATCGCGAATCGCCGACTTGAGCAAGCCTTTGGCGTTGTAGGGAGTCGAGCAGGCAACAATTTTTAATCCCGGCACCGCTTGAAAGTAGGCTTCGAGCCGTTGGGAGTGCTCTGCCCCCAGTTGTCGCCCAACGCCACCGGGACCACGGATAACAATCGGAATTTTGAAGTTGCCGCCAGAGGTGTAGCGCAGCATGCCAGCATTGTTGGCAATTTGATTGAAGGCCAAGAGCAAAAAGCCCATGTTCATGCCCTCGACAATGGGACGCAAGCCAGTCATGGCTGCCCCAATGGCCATGCCAGTAAAGCTATTTTCGGCAATGGGGGTATCCAATAGGCGCAGTTCACCATACTTTTTGTAGAGGTCTTTGGTGACTTTGTAGGAGCCGCCATAATGTCCCACATCTTCCCCCAGCACAAAGACCGTGGGATCCCGCTCCATTTCTTCATCAATGGCAGCACGAAGGGCGTTAAACATGAGGGTCTCAGCCATGGTTGCGCGGCATACATTCAGTAAGGACTATTTCCTAGGGTAGTTGAAACTGGGCCGCCTGCGATCGCCCACCCCTACTAGTTCTGATGATTAAAAGTCTTGATTGATATCCCGATGCCTTCTAACGCCTAGGGCGTGTACACTGCAAAAAAACATACTGACCCTCAGCGGTTTCGGAGTACCCACCATGAAGTCCTTGGCGCGATCGCTCCCGGCCAATCCCAGCAGTTTTGCAACCATTCACCATGAGCTGCAACAGGATCAGGTGGTCATTTTGCCAATGGCAACCGTCTATAGCTTGGTGGCCAATGGCACCAGTCCAAGGGCGATCGCCCAGCTGCGCCATCTCAAGCACTTTGGTACAGAGCAACCCCTCGCCATTCTCACCCGGGGCGATCGGGCAGCTGAAGTGGCAGAACTCTCCAAAGATGCGAAAACAATGGTGGAGCATTTTCCCTATCCCGTAACGATGATTGTCAAGGGGAAGCCCCACTTGGATCCGCAAATCATGCAGGGGTTTGACTGTGTCTATCTCGCTTGTCCTGATCAGTTCATTTACGATCTCGTGGGGACTTTGCCCTTCTTTCTGGTGGCGGCAACAGCAAAAGTGGGCACAGAGCTCATTGTCAACTTTGAAGATGCCCAAAAATACTATGGTGAGCAGGTGCCCCTCATTGTAGACGGGGGTCGCTGTCGCTATGGCCGGCGAGGCACACTGGTGGACTTCACACTCGAATTGCCAACGATCATGAACTTTGGCCCTGTCTCTGTGGATGACTTGCGACCTCTGCTGCCCAATATTATTTTGCCGTCACATTTAATGAAGTGAAAAAGGAAATGAAATGGGTATAATCCATTGAGAACTATCGCGACGACCGTAGGGAGGGTTGAAAATTTCACAGCATTGCCAGTCTTTACTCATTACCGGTGTCGATACTGGTGTGGGCAAAACAATGATCACACGAGCCCTGTGGTCTTACGCCCATCGCTATCGTCCCCAAGAACGCTGGGGCATTCTCAAGCCCATGCAAAGTGGAACAGCGGTTGAGATTGGGGATGGGGATTACTACTGTCAAACCCTACCTCTAGAACAAACGCCCAGGGAGGTGTGCCCTCTGAGTTTTGGAGCCCCCCTTGCGCCTCCCATGGCAGCCCAATTGGAAAATCGCAGGATTGATTTAGCCCCCATCTGGCAGACTTACCAGCAGCTTCAGGAGCGGTTTGATTATCTTTTAGTTGAAGGAATCGGGGGCCTAGGCTCGCCCATTACTTGGGAGTGGACAGTGGCGGATTTGGCAGCCGCTTGGAAGTTGCCCATTATTTTAGTGGCAACGGTACGCCTGGGGGCGATCGCCCAAATTGTGGCCAATATTGCCCTTGCCCGGCAATATCAGTTGGCCATTCGCGGTCTGATTCTCAACTGTGTCACCCCCTGTAGTGATGCCGAGATTGAGCAGTGGACTCCGCCAGTATTTCTCAGCCATTTTACCCAAGTGCCGGTGTTGGGGGTACTGCCCTATGGTCAACAGTCCAATGAACAGTTGGCGGAAATGGTAGCTGAATGGCCCCTGGATCTGCTTTGGCGCTGAGGACAGTTAGGCAGGAAATTATTTTGAGGTCCCTCAAGGATCAATCAAGAATCATAATAAATAAAAGAATAAATAAAAGTGACTGAGATTTGATTGACACATTGATCGCTGCAACTGACCTATGCTAAAGCTCTATGGCGGCGCCAAATCCCGCGCCAGTATTGTCCGCTGGTATTTAGAAGAACTGGGCATTCCCTACGAGTTTGTGCTGATAGATCTCCAAGCTGGGGAACAACATCAGCCTGAATTTCTCAAACTCAACCCCATGGGTAAAGTGCCCGTGATTGTGGATGGGGATGTGGTGCTTTGGGAATCGGGGGCGATTTTGCTCTATCTTGCCCAAGTTCACGGTGAATTACCCAAGGATGCGGCCGCCGCTGCCCACGTTTATCAGTGGGTGCTGTTTGCCAACTCTACTCTAACCCAGGCCATGTTTCCTTCCGAAACCCGCGATCGCCAGCTTCCACAACTGCTCAAGGGCATTGAGACGGCTCTGATGGGGCAATCCTACATTCTCGGCAAGGACTTTTCAGTGGCCGATGTTGCCCTAGGGGCAATGCTGGCCTATCTTCAAATGCTCTTTCAGGTGGACTTGAGTCCCTATCCTGCCGTAGCGGATTATGTAGCCCGCTTGCAACAACGGCCTGCCTTTCAGAAGGGTTTAATGGGAGCTAGGGCATGAATGTCATCTTCCGTGAAGTGAATCCCTTTGATGTATGGATTTGGGTGGAATTTGCGGCACCCCCTTCGTCCGTGGAGCAGCAGTACCTGGAGGAAGTCTTTAACTCCTGGTTTTTCCTAGGGAAACTGGGGGGATTCAATGCTGAGAATCTCCAAGTCCAGGAAACGGGTTTAGACCTCAGTCACCTAGAGTACGATCGCGCCCAAGCCGAGAGTTCGCTGATGGCGGTGATGCACAATATGGGCGAGTTTGAGTACAACGATCGCTGGGCTCGTTGCTGGTTTGATTTGGGCACCAGTGACGCCTTGGCCCTGGATGTCTTAATCAATGCCCTCCATCAATTTAGTGAGGACTATGTCCCCTTAAAAACCCTCGTGATTGGTGGTGACAACCCCGAATGGCCGATCGCCACCAGTGAACAGCGGGAAAGGATTGCACAATCGGCGTGGAACTAAGGGCGCGGCGGCTTGCCCTCGATGCCCTAGACCGGGCAGCCAAGGGAGCCTATGCCGATGTGGCACTGCATCAGGTCTTGCAGCGGTATGCCCCCGATGGGAGCGATCGCACCCTAGTAACTGAACTGGTCTATGGAACTATTCGCCAACAGCGCACCTTAGATACCCTGATTCAGGGGTTTTGTCGCCAACTGCCGCCCCTCCCTGTCCAGTTAGTCTTGCGTTTAGGCCTCTATCAACTGCGGTACCTAGATCGCATTCCTACCCATGCCGCCGTCCACAGCAGCGTTGAACTGGTCAAAGAGATTGGCTTAGGCGGCTTTGCCAAACTGGTCAATGGGGTCTTGCGCCGTTACACCCGTTCAACCCTGGATCCCCTTGACGCCCTGATTGCTGATCTACCGTTGATCTCACAACTGGGCTGTCGCTACAGCTTTCCCGACGAATTGATTACCTCTTGGTTAGAACGTTTGCCTCTTCAGGAGTGTACTGCCCTCTGTCAGTGGTTCAATCAGCCGCCCCGCCTCGATCTACGCCTCAATCCACTGCGAACAACAGCTGATCAACTAATCGCTGATTTTGAAACAGCAGGCTATGGGCTGCAACCAATTCCCCCCCTGCCCCAAGGACTGGTTCTATCCCACTGTGGGCAATCCATGCAGGCACTCCCCGGCTATGCCGCGGGTCACTGGTCGGTTCAGGATCGGGCAGCACAATGGGTAAGCCATCTGTTAGATCCCCAGCCTGGGGAGGTGGTTATTGATGCCTGTGCAGCACCCGGGGGGAAAACCACCCACATTGCTGAGTTAATGGGAGATCAAGGCCGTGTCATTGCCTGCGATCGCTCCCCCACTCGCCTGCGGAAGTTAGCGCAAAATCGCGATCGCCTCGGCCTCAAAAGCATTGAAATCCACACCCTAGATAGTGCGACGGCAGAGAATTTTGCAGCAGTGGGCGATCGTGTCCTTTTAGACGTACCCTGTTCGGGAACAGGAACGCTGCACCGCCATGCCGATGCCCGCTGGCGACCCCTGAAGACGCGATTAGCTGAACTCTTGCCCCTGCAAGCCCAACTTTTGGCCACCGTCTGCCAGTGGGTGAAACCCCACGGCTTACTCGTGTATGCCACCTGTAGCTTGGAACCGGCAGAAAATGAGGCCCAGATTCAGCAGTTTCTGGCCCACCATCCCCAGTGGCACATTGAACCGCCACCCCCAAACTTTCCCCTCAAAGCAGCGCCCGAAGGTTGGATCACCGTGTGGCCGCAACGGGATGATATGGATGGCTTTTTTATGGTGCGGTTGCGACGCGATAGCTAAGCCCCAAAGCCACCAGAATTAAAATACCTACCCCCATCAGGCCGGCGATCGGGTTACCGTTAATGCCCGTTAGCCACTCTGGTGCCACACCGGTGTAGGTCACCAATTTTCCCGCATTGACACCAAAATAAGCCCAGACTAAGCCACCGTGAAGTCCCATGGGAAAGCCTAAACGGCCACCAAAGACCCATTTACTCAAACTGAGAATCCAACCCAACAGTGCTAAGCCAAAAAACTGCGGCCATGTGGCTAAAATCACCTCTAAGGGATGCAGATAGTGCAACGCCGCAAAAATCAGGCCATTGAGCAAGAGAGCAAACCACGGTTGGTACTCCAGCTCTAGCTCCTGCAACAGCCAGCCCCGGAACAACAATTCCTCAGCAAAGCCCACAGCAACACCGGTTAGGACGCCATCCAGCAGGACCAGACCAAAGCGATCCGGCAGCCCCTGCCAGCTCACCCAACCCAAAAGCCCCTCAATGACAAATAGCAGGCCAACCAAAAACACACCCGCTAGCCACCCCAGCAGAGCATCCCGCCCAAAGTTCCAACCGCCCTTCAGGCCATAAAACACGAGGGGCGATCGCTGGTGGTGTACCCGCTGCCCCCAGACTCGCAGCAAGAGGATAAAAATGAGATACAACAGCCCCATATTGACAAAGCTGGCTGCTCCCCCTTCTCCCCACAGAAAATAGATGCCTAGGCCAAAGGGCAGCCACAGCAGCAGCAGGGTCAGGGCAAAACTAAAGATGCGAAGCCAAAAGGGGCGGCGGATCATTTGCCGCCAAAACTGGGAAAACAGTGGCTTACTCAGTCGGCTCAATGGTACTCGTTAGGCCTGCCATTTTCAGGCCTTCACAGTAAAACTCAGCGTGCTCAAGGGCACAGGTAATCACCAGGGCAACCCCCGTCAGGTGTGCCTCCATCATAATATCCACGGCCTGGGGTTGGGTGAGGCTTGGCACCGTCTTCAGCAATACCTCCACCACATACTCCATAGAGTTGACGTTGTCATTGTGAAGGAGCACCCGATAACGGGGAGCCAACTTGCGAACGGTTGCTGGTTTTTCAATAGTTTGCACTGACATTGTTGGCCATGCCTCCATTCAGTGGACATTCAGGGTAAGACATTCAATAAATACGCTTAAGATTTTAGCAAACCCATCAAACCTGACCACCCGCCGATTCAGGACGTAACAGCGGGAAAGCAATCACATCACGAATACTTGGCGAGTCCGTTAGCAGCATTACCAAGCGGTCAATGCCAATTCCTAGACCTCCCGTGGGCGGCATTCCATGTTCCAAGGCGGTGAGAAAATCTTCATCAACACTATGGGCTTCCAAATCCCCAGCCGCCTTGCGTCGTGCTTGTTCCTCCAAGCGTTGCCGTTGATCCAACGGATCCGTTAACTCCGAAAAACTATTGGCATGCTCGCGGCCGACGATAAATAATTCAAATCGCTCCACCAGTCCCGGTTGACTGCGGTGGGGCTTGGCCAAGGGAGAAATCTCCACAGGGTAGTCGAGAACGAACGTGGGCTGAATCAATGTAGGTTCAACGGTTTGCTCAAAGACTTCGTTGAGCACGCGGCCTATGGTGTCGCAGGCTGCTAAGTCTTTTACCCCTGCCTTTTGGGCCGCGGTTTTAGCCGCTGCTAGATCGCTGAATTGGCGAAAATCAATCCCAGTGGCTGCCCACACCGCGTCGTGCATCGTCACCCGTCGCCATGGGGGCGTCAGATCAATTGTTTCTCCTTGATAGGTGATCTTGAGTGTGCCCAACACCTCCATCGCTGCTGTGGTGATGATCGCCTCGGTGAGCGTCATCATATCGTTATAGTCCGCATAGGCCTGATAGACCTCAATGGAGGTAAATTCAGGGTTGTGCTTGGTGGAGATGCCCTCATTGCGAAAGATGCGCCCCAGTTCATAGACCTTCTCAAACCCACCGACAATGAGGCGCTTCAGGTGCAGTTCGGTGGCAATGCGCAGATAAAGCTGCATCTCCAACGTGTTGTGGTAGGTAATAAAAGGACGTGCCTCGGCCCCCCCGGCTTGCGCCTGGAGAACAGGTGTTTCAATCTCAATAAAGCCCTGGGCATCGAGGTAGCGGCGAATGGCAGCAGTAATCAGTGCTCGCTTGCGGAATGTGTCACGGACTTGGGGATTGACGATGAGATCCACATAGCGCTGACGATAGCGCTTTTCCACATCCGTGAGGCCGTGCCATTTATCCGGTAGGGGCAACAATGATTTTGTCAGCATGGTGTAGGATTCCACCACAACCGAGAGTTCGCCCTTCTCAGTGCGCTTGAGGGTGCCTACAGCGCCAAGGATATCACCGACATCGGTAAGGTGCTTCAAATCGGCAAAGGCGGCGTCCCCCATGCCTTGGCTAATGGTTTGCCTATCGAGGTAAAGCTGAATCGTACCGCTGTCATCCTGTAGCGTAAAAAAAGCTAGCTTGCCAAAGATGCGCCGCGCCATAATGCGGCCGGCCACACTCACGCGATCGCCCACCGCTTCGCCAGCGGCCAAGTGGGCATATTTTTCTTGCAGAACTGCCGCAGTATGGGTGCGCTCCCAACGATAGGCATAGGGGTTCATTCCCTGTGCTTGCAATGTTTTTGCTTTCTCAATCCGTGTTGCCCGAATTTCGGCTCCCGTTGCCCCCACGTCGGCCATATTGGTACAAACTCTCCACGATTAGCAAACCTTAACCTTCTTATTGTACGCTCTGGAATCGGTAGCAACGCTGTAAAAGGGGAATCGAGTACAGTGGAAGCTAGTGTGACCAATGAACAAGAACAAACGGCTATGCCTTCTGCGAAGTCCCCTCGCCGTAAAGCACCCGACCCCATTGATCTACATGATCCGCAATACTACTTCAATCGCTCTTTAAGCTGGCTGGAATTTAATAAGCGGGTTCTTCACGAAGCCTATGACCCCCGCACACCGCTACTAGAGCGGCTCAAATTCATGGCCATATTCAGTTCCAACTTGGATGAATTTTTCATGGTGCGTGTGGCCGGTTTGAAGCAGCAAGTGGAAAGTGGCATTCTCCAAGGCGGAGCCGATGGCATGCCTCCAGCGGAGCAATTACAGGCAGTGCGGCAATATCTCCTACCGATTGTTACGGAGCAACACCGCTATTTCGACCAAGAACTGCGTGCCCTCTTGGCCAAGGAATCTATTTTCCTCACTCGCTTTAATGAGTTGACGCCCGAGCAGCAGGCCTACCTTAACGACTACTTCCAAGCCCAAGTGTTCCCCGTGCTCACCCCTTTAGCCGTTGATCCAGCGCACCCTTTCCCCTACATTTCTAGCCTCAGCCTTAACCTTGCTGTCCTGATTCGTGATCCAGAATCTGGCCAAGAACGACTGGCACGGGTGAAGGTACCGAATCAGTTTCCACGCTTTGTTGCCCTTCCCCAGCACTTGCACTCGCCCCAAGGTATTCATTGGCTGGGCGTTCCCCTCGAAGAAATTATTGCCCACAACCTCAGTGCTCTCTTTCCGGGGATGGAGATTCAGGCCTACTTTGCCTTTCGCATTACCCGCAGTGCCGACCTCGAACTAGAAACGGACAAGGCCGATGATTTACTGATTGCCATTGAACAGGAAATTCGTAAACGGCGCTTTGGCTCTGTGGTGCGTCTGGAGGTGCAGCGGGGCATGCCACCGCTTCTGAGGCAAACCCTAATGGAAGAGATGGATCTCGAGGAAATTGATGTCTATGAACTCGAGGGTCTGCTGTGCCTCAATGATCTTTTCGCGTTTATGAGCCTGCCCTTACCCTACTTGAAGGATCCAGAGTGGCACCCCCAGATTCCGCCAAGTTTCCAGCGCGTGGAGGAGCGGGAATCCATGTTTGACACAAGCAGTGAAATTACCACCCTTGGCACCGACTATTGGGAAGCTGTTGCCAACGAACTCTTTGGTCTCATTCGCGAAGGGGATATTATCGTTCATCACCCCTACCATTCCTTTGCGGCAACGGTACAGCGCTTCATTACTTTGGCGGCCCATGATCCCCAAGTGCTGGCCATTAAGATGACGCTTTATCGCACCTCCGGTGACTCGCCGATTGTCAGTGCCCTGATTAAAGCTGCAGAGAATGGCAAACAGGTGGCGGTTTTAGTGGAACTGAAGGCGCGCTTTGATGAGGAAAATAATATCCTCTGGGCACGAAAGCTGGAGAAAGTGGGGGTCCATGTGGTCTATGGTGTACCGGGTCTGAAGACCCACACCAAAACAGTTTTGGTTGTGCGCCAAGAGGCGGGGCAAATTCGCCGCTATGTCCACATTGGCACTGGCAATTACAATCCCAAAACTGCTGGTCTCTATGAGGACTTGGGGCTATTTTCCTGCCGCGAGGAATTGGGAGCAGATCTCTCGGAACTCTTTAATGTGCTCACGGGCTATGCCCGCCAGCGGGATTATCGCAAGCTTCTTGTTGCCCCAGTCACGATGCGCGATCGCACCCTCCAATTGATCCATCGCGAGATCGAACATGCCCGCAATGGTCAGCCGGGGCGGATCATTGCCAAGATGAATGCAATTACAGATACGCAGGTGATTCGTGCCCTCTATGAGGCCTCCCAAGCAGGGGTGGAAATTGATTTGATTGTTCGCGGTATGTGCTGTCTGCGCCCCGGTGTACCGGGCGTCAGCGATCGCATTCGGGTGATTAGTATCATTGGCCGCTTTTTAGAGCACTCCCGCATTTTCTACTTTGGCAACAATGGGGAGCCAGAGTATTACATCGGCAGTGCCGACTGGCGATCGCGCAACCTAGACCGCCGCGTTGAGGCCATTACCCCCATTGAAGATCCAACCATTCAACTGGAACTCAAAGAATTACTTGAAATTATGTTGGCAGACAATCGCCAAGCGTGGGAACTGCAACCCGATGGCACCTACCAGCAACGACAGCCAGCACCTGGAGAAGCGGAGCGGGGCACCCATAGTGTTTTAATGGCACGCACCCTCAAAGAAGTACAAGCAAGCCACTAGGGTGCTCCTGCATACCCTTGGGCAATGGCTCGAAAGTCTGGACTCGTTTGCAGAAGTTCTTGGTAGCTCCCTACAGCGATCACTTGGCCATTGGCCATTAGGTACAGGCGATCGCACCCCATAACAGTGCTCAGGCGGTGGGCAATCATAATGATTGTCTTGTTGCCGCTAAGGGCTTGAATTGCATCCATGACCCCCGCTTCCGTTTGGTTATCAAGGGCGGCTGTCGCTTCATCCATCACCAAGACGGAAGGGTTGTGATAGAGGGCCCGAGCAATGCCAATTCGCTGCCGCTGTCCCCCAGAAAGGCGGATCCCCCGTTCCCCGACCACCGTATCCAGACCCTGCGGTAGCGAATCAACAAAGGCAGCCAGCTGCGCGGCCTTGACCGCTGCCCATAACGCCTCCTCATCAATCGCCTCATCCGCTAGGCCAAAGGCAATATTCCGACGCAAGGTATCATCCGATAGATAAATTGTTTGGGGAATATAGCCAATTTGCCGTTGCCATTGGCCAAGGTTGCCATAAATGCTGCTACCATCGACGCGAATATCCCCCTGGTAAGGGGTGAGCAACCCCAAAATCAAATCAACAATGGTCGTTTTCCCTGCGCCCGACGCTCCCACAAACCCCACCATTTCCCCCCGTTTAATCTTCAGGGAAACGCCTCGAATCGCAGGTTGAGCAGCATTGGGGTAGGTATAGTGCACATCAATGAGTTCTAGGCAGTCTTGAAAAATGGGTTCTTTTTCCCTTCGCCACTCCAGAAGCTCAGAGAGCGGAAGCGTCCGCGCCGCCCAAATATCCTCATAAACCAGATCCACCGCAGCAGAATAGTAGATTATAGTATTGAGGCTAAACATCAGGCGCCCTCCCGAGGGCAACAGGCGAAATGCGGCGGCGGCAAACAGGGAGATTAGGGGTAACACCTGCGCCACATTACCTCGTTGCAGCAGGGTTAGGATAATAATCAGAACGATGATGAGAACTGCCAAGCTTTCAAAGTAAAGACGGGGTAACTGCTGCATAAACAGGACAAATAAGTTGGCTTTGCGTTCGTTAGCCATGTTTTCACTATAGGTCTTGAGGAAGTAAGCCTCTCGACCAAGTAACTTGACTTCCTTGATCCCACCCAAAGCTTCATTAATGCTTTGGATCACTTTTTGGGCATAACCAACACGGCGCTGACCCACAGTCTTAAGTTGGCGCCGAAACCCTTGAAAGAAGATAAAAGAAAGTATTGAAATTAAAGCGATAACCAGAATTGAGATGAAGGGATTGGCCAAAATAATAACTGAAAATATAGCCAAAACAATCAAGGATTCCGAAAAAACAGTCAGTAGGGGCAGTAGGTAGTTGTTGAAAACATTATTTACTTCATTATTTACATTTTGGATCAACGTGGCGGTATTAGTTTGTAAATGAAAGGTGTAGGGCTTGTAGAGATAGCCTTGCAATAGTAAAGTCGCAAACTTACGGTTCTTGCTATTTAAGAACTGCAACTGCAGATAACTGCTCAAGGCAAGAAATAAATTTTTGCATAGATACAGAAGGCCAAAAGCTACACTCAATATCAAAAGCCACTGAGCTTGCTCTGTATCTGTAAGGGGACTTTGACGCCAAAAGAGAAGGGCATTCAATCGCTCCGGTTTTTCCACAACCGCTATAAAGGGCAGCACTAACCCTACCCCCGCCGCTTCCCAAAGACTCGCAAGCACCATCAGCAAGCCAATGCCGAGCAATTGCCAGCGATCGCCCCGATCCAGGAGTTGCCAAATTTTGCTAAGGGAGCGCAACGCAGGGTGCTTTCGCATTTCATTTGTTTAGGCCTAACAACGCCTCTATCTTAAACCAGTTATGCCCAGGTGGTGCTTCCTAGATCTGGGGGAATGTCTTGCCAGCGACCTTGACCAACCGCACGAACGGCTTCCCGCAAATCCACTGCTTTGGTATAGAGCGCCTTGCCAACGATCGCTCCCACTAAACCATGGGGTGTCAGAGTAAAAAGGCTGAGAATATCACTGAGGGAACTCACACCGCCAGAGGCAATCACGGGGCGATTAGTTACGGCCAACAATTGCTGCAGTGCTGGAATATTCGGTCCTTGGAGGGTGCCATCCCGCTGAATATCGGTGTAAACAAACCCCGCCACCCCCCTTGCTGCCATGTTTTGGGCGAGATCGATTGCCAGAATTTTTGAAGTTTCCAACCAACCCCGCGTTGCCACATAGCCATCGCGAGCATCTAGCCCGACCCAAATCCGTCCGGGGTATTCTGCAGCCAAGCTGGTGACTAGCTCTGGATCCTCAAGAGCCACAGTCCCCAAAATGACACGATTGACGCCTTGCAGAAGCAGATCAGCAACTGCTTGGCGCGATCGCAAGCCGCCCCCAACCTGTACCGGAATTTCTAGGGATGCGACAATTTTGCCAATCAGGTCGTAGTTGCGCGGCTCTCCTGTTTTGGCGGCATCTAGGTCAACTAAATGCAAGCGGGGGGCGCCCAAGCGTTGCCAATAAAGGGCGACTTTTAGAGGATCGTCATGAAAGACATTGACCTTGTCATAGTTCCCCTGCACTAGACGCACACATTTGCCGTCAAGTAAATCAATGGCGGGAATCACATCCATTGGCGTCAGAAATCCTTTCCTTATTGAAAAATTAAAAATTTAAGCATAACCCCCATCCTAGCAGTCACAGGGGATGAAGCGTATGAGTGGACCCATAAAGAAGGCGGGCGGTGAGTGAACCTGTAATCTGTTCTGAGTTGAGCGCGGTGTTGAATGCCCCTGCAGGGAGGCAGGCCAGCCTTCAGGCTATGGACAAAAAGCTGGATATTCCCATTGCCACCAGTAGCAAGCAGTTTCAAAGACTGAAAAGACTGAGAACAAAATTGATGCAGTAGAGGCAAGCTGGAGCAATGTATTGGTGGGGGCAAGCACAATTGGGCCAGGGGATTAGACAGTAGAAGCCACATTAAAGGATATTTTCAGCGGCAGGCTAGAACAGATGCAAGAGTAGGGGGGTCTTGGCTGCGCTTTTGCTGGCTACCCTTGGGTGACTGCCAAACCTCCTCTGCGCCATAACGATGTTTTGAGAGCGGACGATGGGACTCGAACCCACGACGTTCAGCTTGGGAAGCTGACATTCTACCACTGAATTACGTCCGCAGTCTTGCAATCTATAATCTTAGCACGAACTGTCCGGCTGGCGATGGTGTTCGACCGTAATGATGGTATGTACATTGCCACGGGGGGCAAAGTCCCCTTTGATTTTCATGTAGAGGGGGTCACAGGCAGCCACAAGATCATCGAGAACTTGATTCACAGCTTCTTCGTGGGAAATGTAGCGATCGCGATAACTGTTGATGTACAGCTTAATGGCCTTCAGTTCCACCACCTTTTCATGGGGAATATAGCTGACATAGAGGGTCGCAAAGTCAGGATAGCCTGAAAATGGACACTTGCAGGTAAACTCCGGCAGGGTAATCTCAATAGTGTATTGCCGACCGGGACGGGGGTTGGGAAATGTAATCAGTCGGCCTTCTTGAATGGCGCGTTCGCCGTACTTCATTTCTGATACTTGCATTGTTTACTTCCAACAGGTTGAGAATGAATAGAAGATTTTCTGTGGACCATAACTAAAGTTTATCAAGATTTAAGTTGTTCGCCCCTCGACACCAAGGTTGCAGGGTGAAAATAGGGTGGAGAGTTTGTTGAGGCGAGAGTCCTATGGAACGGTATCAGCCAAATGGAACCCCTCTCTCAGAGGCCGATAAAGCAGAACTCGCCAAACTAAAGGAACTACTAGAGCGAGCGATCGCTGACGGGGTACTGACCGCTGACGAAATGGGCCAGATCAAGCAACAAATTCGTGCCGACGGCAAAGTGACCTATGAAGAGCTAGAGCTTTACCGCCAGCTTGTGGAGGAGCAAATCCGTCAAGGGCTGTTGGTGCGGGAAATCTGCTAACGCCCTAGACTTTGTAGGGAATGTTGGTGTCCTGAAAGGAGTGGGCTGGATCCAATCCCATCAGGATGACGGTGTCAATGACATGGATAATACCGTTCTCCGCTTCTATGTCGGCAGCAAGAACCGTGGCGTTTTTCACCTCAAGGGGATTATCACCATGAATAGGAATGGTGGAACCTTCGAGGGAAGTGACGGTGCCCATCCTTTTCAGGTCTGCTGCTTTGTAGGCACCAGCAACCACATGGTACTTGAGAATCCGCCCTAACTGGGGAGGATTTTGCACAAGGGAGGTAATGGTGCCATCGGGCAACTTGGCGAAGGCGTCATCATTGGGGGCAAACACTGTAAAAGGTCCCGGCGACTGTAGGGCTTCCACCAGATTGGCCACTTTTACAGCAGTGACTAGTGTGGAAAAGCCGGGAGTATTCACTGCAATATCAACGATGGTTGCCATAAAAGTGTGCCCCAAAACTGCGATGAGAATAGACAACAATGATTTGCGATCGCCCCATTGATCAAAAAGACGAGAACTATAACAAACGCTAGAATTAGCATACTGAACCCGGGTCCTAGGCGCTAGCGATCGCTGGCGTTAGCCAGATAGGGAAATTTAATTATGGCAATCGCGTCCGTTAATCCCACAACTGCTGAGGTCTTAAAAACCTTTTCTCCCTTGGGGGCTGAGGAAGTGGAGAAAGCCATTGCCCAAGCGGCGATGGCCTTTGAGACCTATCGCCTGACATCCTTTGAACAGCGTGGCCAGTGGCTAGGAAACACGGCAAATCTCCTGCAACAGCAGCGGGAGGCTCTTGCTCGCCTTATGACCCTTGAGATGGGCAAACCGATTACAGAGGCCCGGGCTGAAATTGACAAATGTGCGTGGGTTTGTCGTTACTATGCCGAGCAGGGGGCAACTTTCCTGCAGCCTGAATTCATTCCTACGGAGGCAAGCTACAGCGCCATTCATTACCAGCCCCTTGGCATTATTCTGGCGGTGATGCCGTGGAATTTTCCCTTTTGGCAGGTATTTCGTTTTGCGGCACCGGCTTTAATGGCGGGGAATGTGGCTCTGCTCAAGCATGCTTCTAATGTGCCGCAGTGCGCACTGGCGATCGCTCATCTGTTGAGTGAAGCGGGCTTTCCTGAAGGGGTCTTTCAAACCCTGCTGATCCCTGGCAGTGCTGTTGCTGATCTGGTGGCGGATCCACGGATTAAGGCGGCTACCCTCACCGGCAGCGAAGCAGCGGGCAAAAGTCTCGCCCAAGCAGCGGGTCAGCACCTCAAGAAAACGGTTCTAGAACTGGGGGGGAGTGATCCTTTTATTGTGATGCCCAGCGCCAATATCTCCCAGGCGATCGCCACCGCGGTCCAAGCGCGCATGATTAACAATGGCCAGTCCTGCATTGCCGCCAAACGCTTTATTGTCCATGAGGCGGTCTATGACACCTTTGCCGAGGGTATGAAAGCTGCCTTTGAGTCCTGGGTAATTGGTGATCCCTTGGCACCCACCACCCAACTCGGCCCCCTGGCCACTGCCGCCATTCGCGATGAGCTCCACGCCCAAGTTGCACTCGCCCTGAGTCATGGTGCCAAGGTATTTTACCGCCGCTCTCTAGATCTGCCGACCCAGCAGGGGTATTTCTTTGCGCCGACAATTTTGACAGAGGTAACTCCCGATAACCCCGTATTTACCCAAGAGCTGTTTGGGCCTGTGGCCGTGCTCTTTCGGGTATCGTCCCTGACTGCGGCAATTCAACTGGCCAATGCCACACCCTTTGGTTTAGGCGCCAGTGCTTGGACACAAAGGGAGGAGGAAGCGGCGTTACTGGTGCGGGATCTGGAAGCTGGGGTTGTCTTTATTAACGGAATGGTCAAGTCTGATCCCCGTCTGCCCTTTGGGGGGATGAAGACCTCCGGCTATGGCCGTGAACTGGGACGGGCAGGACTTTTGGAATTTGTTAACATCAAAACCGTTTGTCGCTGGGGCTAACGGACAGCGTAGAATTGCCATTCGCGATCGCCTTTCAGTTCCAGAACGTGGGTGTGATACTGCAGCAGGCTCTCACGGTGGCCTACACTGATGTAGCTGCGAGTAATGCGCTGAATATGGGCATAAACCCGTTTTTCGTTGGCTAAGTCGAGGGCACTGGTGGCTTCATCTAAAATGGCGTAGGGGCGCTGATTGAGTAGGAGGCGAGCGATTGCCAGTCGTTGCTGCTCCCCAAGAGACAGCACATCATCCCAGGCCAATTCCACATCGAGACCACCCACGCGATCGGGCAAATGGGCCAAGTTCACTTCATCCAGGGCGTGCAAAAGCACATCGTCCGGGGTTTGGCGATCGCCCCCAGGATAGAGGAGTTGGGTGCGCAGCGTGCCCAACACCATATAGGGACGCTGGGGCAAAAAGAGCACTTCATCCATGGGTGGACGAATAATGCGACCGCTGCCACTTTGCCAGAGGCCGGCGATCGCCCGCAGTAGCGAACTTTTACCGACGCCACTGGGCCCCATGATCACCACACTGTCCCCCGCCTCAAGGGCAAAGGTGACATCTTCCACCAGCCGTCGTGCCAAATTGGGGGTATCCACGGTGACATGTTCTAGGGCAATGTAGGGTTTTTCCACCAATTCAATGTGCGATTGCGGTGGTAGCGTGGGAGTTGTTAGCGACTCATCAAACTCTGCCAAACGCTCAATGCCGGCAATAAAGCCCGTGAGGTTCGTAAACTGGTTCACAATGACTGAGAGGGCCCCCAGCACCTGAGAGAAGGCAAAGCTAGCTTGGCTAATAGAACCAAAATCAATCTCACCAGCAAAGTAGCGGGGAGCAACCACCGCTGCCGGCACAATAATCACAAAATAGTTATAGGCTGTCGTGAAAAAATCAAGATTTCGCTGCCAGCCAATCAAAAGGTTAAAGTTCCGCAGCACTTCAAGAAAGCGTTGACGCACTTGCACCGACTCTTGGGCTTCACCGCGATAAAAGGCAATAGACTCGGCATGATCGCGCACATGGACAAGGCCATAACGAAAGTCTGCCTCCCGCCGCAGTTGGTTAAAATTCAGCCAAATCAGCCGTTGCCCAATTAAAACCGTGACGATGGTGCCGACAATGGCATAGCCAATCAATGTCAGTGTCAGGGTTTGCGAGATACTCCAGAGAATGCCACTAAAGGCAATGAGGTCAATAATTTCGCCAAGAATGATCAACAAAAACTGGAGCGAGGTTTGCGTAAATGAGCGGACATCCTCAGTAATCCGTTGATCAGGGTTATCAATCTCCCCTTGGTTTTCGATGGTGTAGTAGGCCCGATTCTGGAAATAGCGATCCAAAAAATGGCGGGTGAGCCAATCCCGCCAGCGCAGCCCTAAATACTCCCGCACATAGCGATAAATGACGACAATGGGTGTCCCCACCACAAAAACTGCGGCATAAACCCAGAGAAAGCGCCAGTAGGTTTCGGCATTTTTTTCCGCCAGTGCCGTTTGGAAGAAGCGCCCGACAAAGCTAATGATCACGTTTAGGCCACTCACCGACAGGGAGAGCATCAGCAGCAAGCCCAGGAGTGCCCATGCTTGCCACCGCGGCAATAGGTCTTGCCGTAGCAAGACAAAAACCCCCAAGGGCACAATCACTGTGCCTAGGATGAGACTACGACTGAGGGGCTGTGCCCACAGGGAGTGCATCATCTCCATGAGGCCCCCGGCAATTTGTCCCATCAGTTCGGGGGCAAGGGCATTCAGGCCAAAGGTGATAGCTGCCGTGAGGCCAAA
Organism: Thermosynechococcus sp.; assembly: GCF_025999095.1. Classification (NCBI taxonomy): domain Bacteria; kingdom Bacillati; phylum Cyanobacteriota; class Cyanophyceae; order Acaryochloridales; family Thermosynechococcaceae; genus Thermosynechococcus; species Thermosynechococcus sp. The sequence goes on from NZ_AP024678.1 coordinate 1,521,160, forward strand.
GAGGAAGCCAAACATGAGGGCAATGACCAGAAAAAGCAGCAGGATAAAGATCACACTGCTGCCCCCGCGATCGCGGGGGAAAAAGTAGGGTTGGGCAATCCGCAGAAACTGCCCCCAGACACGGGCATCAAAACGATGGGTCGGCTGTGACATTGGCTGATTCCTCGACAGTGGCAAGGGGCTACAAGGCTACTATTGTAGTAGGGTGGCTAGGGAGACGCACGGATGCATCGTCAAAAAATAGCACCCACCACATCTCATATCTCGCCCTGGCTTTACTGGGGACTCTGGCCTCTTCACCGTCTATTTCTGCCCCTATATTTTTCGCGAATAACGATTGTGGGTCGCGAGCATTTACCCAAGGAGGGCCAGTTTGTCCTCGCTCCCAAGCACTATAGTCGCTGGGATCCCGTCATCTTGCCCTTGGTGTGGCCCTATCCCCTGCGCTTTATGACCAATGCCATTGAGTTTGGCGGTGTGCAGGGCTGGTTTATCCGTCGCCTGGGGGCCTTTGCTGTCAATCTGAAATGCCCCCAACCCAGCAGTTTGCGCCATGTCTTGGCGATTCTCAACGCGGGCCAGCCCTTGGTGATCTTTCCGGAAGGGGGGATTGTTCCCAATCAAGTGGTTCGTCCCCTCAAGCCAGGCCTTGCCCGTCTGGTCTTGCAGATCGATCGCCCGCTACCGATTTTTCCCGTCGGTATTGCCTATCATCCGCAGCCACAGTTCCGTGCTCGGGTGGCGCTGTGGATTGGATCACCCCTGTGGACAGCCCCTGGGCAAGAGGGCAACCGCAAGCAACAGGCTCAAGACTTCACCCAGCAGTTGCAAGCAGCTTTGCATGCAGCCGTGCTTGAGGCTCGCAAATGTGCCCAATCCTAGGGCTAATTGGTAACCCATTGCACAATTGGCCTAAGTCAAGGGAATTTTGTAGAATAAAGGCAAGATTGAATTAAATCATCCCAAGCCTCAATCGCGATATCTTCCAACCCTGGAGGGAGCGATCGCCCACCCGCATTATCCACTTAAAAATTCTTCATTAAGTTAGAAAAAGTTGCAAAACAGCCACCAATCCTAAAAGTTAATTAAGACAGCGGGCAAATTGTTCTTCTGCCTTTATGCTGAAATTATAGTTTTACTGAAGTTCAGCACTTCACCACTTTTTGCCCAAGGATGGAAGACACCCATAGAGCCTGTAGGACAGACGTGCTCCCTAGGCCGTAGGCCAGACGTCGAGAGCCATTTAACATTGAGTTTTTGTTAACTGGGATACTTTCTTAAGAGCGATCAAAATTTTAATTTTAAGGAATCTTTTGGCCGGTTCTTGGCAACTCCGTAAAAGCTAGCTAAAGTCATCTGTTTTTACCGAGGTTCTAATGATGGTTTCGACACTCCCTGAAAAACAACCCAAAAAACAAAAGGTGACAGGCTATATTCATTCGGTTGAAACCTGTGGCACGGTTGATGGTCCCGGTATCCGCTATGTCATTTTCACCCAAGGTTGTCCGCTGCGCTGCCTGTACTGCCACAATCCTGACTGCCGTGAACCCCATCAGGGGAAGCTCGTCACCGTGGATGAACTGATTGCCGACATTCAACACTATCAGTCCTATTTGCGCCAAGGGGGCGTGACGGCCAGTGGCGGGGAACCCCTGATGCAGCCGGAATTTGTCCGCGAAATTTTTGAGCGTTGCCACGAGTTGGGATTGCACACTGCCCTAGATACCTCAGGTTATGTCGTTCTTGAGGCGGCAAAGCCAGTTGTGGCGGTCACCGATTTAGTCTTGCTAGACATCAAATCCTTCCTGCCAGAGACTTATCGGCGGGTCACCGGTGTCACGATTACCCCCACCTTGGAGTTGGCCAAGTACCTTGATGAGATTCATAAACCGACCTGGGTCCGCTTTGTCTTGGTACCGGGGCTGACGGATGATCCCGAAAATATGCGGGGGTTGGCGCAATTTGTGGCTGGTCTCAGCAATGTTGAGAAGGTGGAGGTGTTGCCGTTTCACAAGATGGGGGAATACAAGTGGCGGCAGTTAGGGTTGCCCTATGAACTCTTTGATACTCCAGCCGCTAGTCCAGAGGAGGTGCAGCGGGCGATCGCCCTCTTTCGGGAATATGACCTCAACGTCCAATAACTTGCCAATTTGAAAAATTCCTTTTCTAAGGAGTCGTCCATGAATGCCCCAACCTTGAACAGTTACCCACCCGTTCAAAGCCTTGCCGATCTGGAAGGGCTGATTGAGCGCGTCCAACGGGCGCAGCGTCAGTACGCCCAATTTACCCAAGAGCAAGTGGATCACATTTTCCACCAAGCAGCCATGGCGGCCAACCAAGCACGGATTCCCCTGGCCAAACACGCCGTAGCCGAAACTGGCATGGGGGTTGTCGAAGATAAAGTCATTAAAAATCACTTTGCTTCGGAATACATCTACAACAAGTACAAAAATGAGAAAACCTGCGGCGTCATTGAGGATGATCCCATTTTTGGTATCCAAAAAATTGCCGAACCGGTGGGGATCATTGCTGGTGTGGTCCCGGTCACGAACCCCACTTCAACGACCATCTTCAAGGCACTGATTACCCTGAAAACTCGCAATGGCATTATCTTTTCGCCCCACCCCCGCGCAAAGGGCTGTACGGTTGCAGCAGCCAAGGTGGTGTTGGATGCAGCGGTCGCTGCCGGCGCGCCCCCCGATATTATTGGCTGGATTGATGAGCCGACGATTGAACTCTCTCAAGCCCTGATGCAGCACCCGCAGATCAAGCTGATTTTGGCCACGGGGGGGTCGAGTATGGTCAAGGCAGCCTATTCCTCTGGCCATCCGGCGATCGGGGTCGGGGCGGGGAATACCCCCGTGCTCATTGATGCCACAGCCGACATTCCCACGGCGGTGAGTTCGATTCTCCTCAGTAAGGCCTTTGACAATGGCATGATCTGTGCCTCGGAGCAGGCAGTGATTGTTGTTGATGAGATTTATGACGCGGTCAAAGCTGAGTTTCAACGGCGAGGTGCCTACATTCTCTCCCCCGAGGAACGGCAGCAGGTGGCCCAACTACTGCTGAAGGAGGGTCGCCTCAATGCCGCCATTGTTGGTCAATCGGCAGCCACCATTGCAGCAATGGCCAATATCCAAGTGCCGCCAGAGACGCGGGTACTCATCGGCGAAGTGAGTGAAGTGGGGCCGCAGGAGCCATTTTCCTATGAGAAACTCTGTCCGGTATTGGCCTTATATCGGGCACCCCAGTTCCATAAGGGGGTGGAGATGGCGGCCCAGTTGGTGAATTTTGGGGGCAAGGGGCATACCTCGGTGCTCTATACCGATCCCCGCAATCAAGATGATATTGCCTATTTCAAATACCGCATGCAAACGGCGCGGGTTCTGATTAACACCCCTTCTTCCCAGGGGGCAATTGGAGATCTCTACAACTTCAAGTTAGATCCGTCGCTGACCCTTGGTTGTGGCACCTGGGGCGGCAACGTCACATCGGAAAATGTTGGTCCCCGTCACTTGCTGAATATCAAAACGGTGAGCGATCGCCGGGAAAATATGCTTTGGTTCCGGGTGCCGCCCAAAATCTACTTCAAACCCGGCTGTTTGCCCATTGCCCTGCGTGAGCTGGCAGGGAAAAAACGCGCCTTCCTCGTGACTGATAAACCCCTCTTTGACTTGGGCATCACTGAACCAATTGTGCACACCCTTGAAGAACTGGACATCAAGCACGACATCTTCCATGAGGTGGAGCCAGATCCAACCCTCAGTACTGTCAACCGCGGCCTAGAGTTGCTGCGGCAATATCAGCCCGATGTAATTATTGCCGTGGGGGGTGGCTCACCTATGGATGCGGCCAAGGTGATGTGGCTGTTGTACGAACACCCAGAGGTGGAGTTTGACGGCCTTGCCATGCGCTTCATGGATATTCGCAAGCGGGTGTATCAACTGCCTCCCTTGGGTCAAAAGGCAATCCTGGTGGCAATTCCCACCACCTCAGGGACAGGTTCGGAAGTGACCCCCTTTGCCGTGGTTACCGACGATCGCGTGGGGATTAAATACCCCTTGGCGGACTATGCCCTTACCCCAACGATGGCGATTGTGGATCCCGACTTGGTGCTGCACATGCCCAAGAAACTGACGGCCTATGGTGGCATTGATGCGCTGACCCACGCCCTGGAGGCCTATGTGTCGGTGCTCTCGACGGAGTTTACGGAGGGACTGGCTCTAGAGGCGATCAAACTGCTCTTTACCTACCTACCCCGGGCCTATCGCTTGGGGGCTGCCGATCCAGAGGCGCGGGAAAAGGTCCACTACGCCGCTACGATCGCCGGCATGGCCTTTGCTAATGCTTTCTTGGGGGTTTGCCACTCGATGGCCCACAAACTGGGCTCTACCTTCCATGTGCCCCACGGCCTGGCGAATGCACTCATGATTTGCCATGTGATTCGCTACAATGCCACCGATGCTCCCCTGAAACAGGCGATCTTCCCGCAGTACAAGTATCCCCAAGCCAAGGAGCGCTATGCCCAAATTGCCGACTTCCTTGAATTGGGCGGCACAACTCCAGAGGAAAAAGTGGAGCGTCTCATTGCGGCAATTGAGGATTTGAAAGCCCAGTTAGAGATTCCCGCCACGATTAAGGAGGCCCTCAACAGTGAGGATCAAGCTTTCTATGAGCAGGTGGAGAGCATGGCCGAACTGGCCTTTGACGATCAGTGCACGGGGGCCAATCCCCGCTATCCGCTGATCCAAGACCTCAAGGAGTTGTATATCCTTGCCTATATGGGGTGTCGGCGGGAGGCGGCAGCCTACCATCCCGAGGAAGCACCTGCGAGTTGATGTGGCGTTATATTCCCCCCTTGGCAGCGCCGGGGAAGGTACAAATGGCGGTGGATTGCTGGCTCTGGCAGGGGAGCGATCGCCCCTGTCTGCGGTTTTACACCTGGTCACCGCCAGCCATTTCCCTTGGCTACCGTCAACGGCAAATTCCGCAGCAGTGGCAACACCAGCACTGGCAAGGGCAACCTGTAGAGCTGGTGCGGCGACCCACCGGTGGGCGAGCTGTTTTACATCAAGGGGACCTCACCTACAGTTTGGTGGTGTGGGGGTTAGGGCAACGGCGGCAGCAGGTCTATGCCGATTTGTGTCAATTTCTAAAGGTGGGATTTGAGCGCCTAGGGTGGCCACTGCAGTTGGGACAGGAACGCTATCGCGCCAACGCTCCCATCAATTGCTTTGCACGGGCAACTGTGGCCGATTTAGTTTTACCGACTGGCGAGAAGGTCATTGGCAGTGCCCAAGCCTGGCGGGGCGATCGCGTCCTTCAGCACGGTTCGATTGTCCTTACCCCTGACCCCAATCTATGGCAGCAGGTCTTTGGCAGTGTTCCGCATCGGCAGTCCCTTCCCCCTTTGCCGGTGGTGCAAAGGGCTCTCTTGGACGCCTTTGAGGCGCAGTGGCAGGTGAGCCTGACCCCAGAACCCTTGAGCGATCGCGAGTGGCAAGACATTAACAGAATTTTGAACTGAGCCTGGGGCTGCCCCGCCTAGGCTATGATTGGCTTATTGTCTTGAGTATTGCCATGGTTCGCTGGCTGAGTGCACTTGTTTTAGCCCTTACGCTTTTGATCACGGGTTGTGCCTCCACCCCCCCCTCGCCCTACGAGCAGGTGCAACAGCAGAGCACCCAGCGCAATGCCCCAGCGGCAGTAAGTCGCCAAGCCACCCAAGGCAGCGAATTTAATCGCTTCTTTCCGCCGGCGGGGAATGGCTTTGAGCGCATCTTTGTCCAAGAGAAAAAGGGCTTTGCCGAGGCTAAGCTGAAAAAAGATGGCAAAGAGTTGGCGATGCTGGCCATCGCCGATACCATTAGCACCCCTGAGGCGGCAGCCAAGTTCCAAAACACTACGATGCAGATTGCCGGCTATCCAGCCGTAGAGGTGGGGACAACGCAAACGGCAATTCTGGTGGCTAACCGCTATCAGGTGAAGGTGCTCTCCCGCGATCCCAGTTTTACCGCCAGCGATCGCAAGGAATGGATTGAAAAATTTGATCTGGCTGGTTTAGACCAACTTGCCCCCTAAGGAGACAACCGTGAGCGAACCTATCTACAAAATCGTTGATCAACTCCCCACCGGGGGTCTTACTGTTATGGCTCTCAAGTCCTTGGATTTCATCATCCCGGGGCAGTGGCAAAATATCGTTGGTTTTGATAACACGATCCGCCATGTGACGGGGGAAACGGATCCTGCCCTGATCCGCCAAATTGGCGATCGCGCCGTGCGGCTCTTTAATGACAAATCCCAAGGCTATCAGCGGGCACTGTGGCTCTATCAAACCGTGGACAATACCGATGCCCTCCTAGGGGCGGCTGCCCTTGCCAACAAAGTGGGTGAGAAAATTTCATTCTTCGGTTTCCTAGACAAAATCACCCCCAAGCCAGAGCGGGCGCAGTCCCTTGACCTCAGCCTTAAGCTGATTGTAGAAATTCTCGCTTTTTGTCAAATCAATGGCATTCCCGGTGATAGCCTCGGTGACTTCCTGCGGGCCCTTGCCGACTACAGTGGTGAATCCCTCATGCGGATGGCCGCCCTCATCTGCTTTGATGGTCTGATTCCCCTAGGGCCTGACTTTCTCCTCAAATGCTTGGGCACACTGCAAAGCTTGCAACCCAACGACTTGCAGGAAAACCCCACCTTCAAAGCCATTAGTGCTGTGGTGCCGGGGGGCAATCCCAGCGGTCAATTGGGCTTTATTATTCAGAGCTTTAATGCTGTGCAGGGGTGGATGAGCCAATTTGTGAGCAGCCACGAGTTAACACCGCAAAAGGTGATCAATCGTCTGCAAAGCTTTATTGAACTCTCGAAAGATAACCTCGACTACTTGGGTGCTTTTTTAGACATGAGCACCAACTACTACTACCACACTGGGGTGCAAACCTTGGCGCGGCGCCTGATTGAGCGAGCAGTTGCCGAGATCTAACCTTAGGACATTTCCAGCATGCGTTGGATGGGCTTGAGGGCAGCAAGGCGCACGTCCTCGGGCAGCTGAATTTGGGGCTGGCGATCGCGCATACACAAATAGAGCTTTTCTAGGGTATTCAGACGCATAAAGGGGCACTCGTTACAATTGCAGGTCTGATCCTGAGGCGGTGCAGGAATAAAGGTTTTCTGAGGGTTGCGCCGCTGCATCTGGTGGAGAATCCCGGGCTCGGTGACAACGATAAACGTGTCGCAATCTTCGGTTTGGCTGTAGTTAAGCAGGGCGGTTGTTGAACCAATGAAATTGGCATGGCGGAGCACCGCCTCTTCGCATTCGGGATGGGCAATGACCTGAGCGGTGGGGTAGGCAGCCTTGAGTTCGAGGATACGTCGCTCTGAGAAGGTTTCATGGACAATACAACTGCCCTGCCAAAGCACCATTTGCCGACCCGTTTGCGCCATCACGTAGCGGCCAAGGTTGCGATCGGGGGCAAAAATCAAGGGTTGATTCGCCGGCAACTGCTGGACAATTTTCACCGCGTTGGAACTGGTGCAGATGATGTCACTGAGGGCCTTAATTTCGGCAGAGCAGTTAATGTAGGAAATCACCAAATGGTCAGGGTACTGCGCCTTAAAAGCAGCAAAGGCGTCTGCAGGGCAACTATCTGCTAAAGAACAGCCCGCCGCCAAATCGGGCAGCAGCACCAACTTATCGGGGTTGAGGATCTTGGCGGTTTCGGCCATGAAATGCACCCCCGCAAAGACAATGACATCGGCATTGGTACTGGCCGCCTGCCGTGACAGCCCCAAGGAATCACCAATATAATCGGCCACATCTTGAATGGCCGGGTCTTGGTAGTAGTGCGCCAGAATGACTGCATTCAGTTCCCGCTTCCGGTCTTGGATAGCGGCAACCAGATCAAGGGGGAGGGGGGGGGTGGGGGGCAGCAAGGGTGGCAAACACAGCGTGTCCGTTTCCTCATCAATTGATTGGCCTCGGTGTTCCTCTATTATAGTGATTTTTACCAAAATTGGTATCACTGGCAACCACCTGTTGGACGAGGGCACGGGCACCGTAGCTGACGCCGGCAGTGCCTTCCCCTGGATGTACAGAATCTCCCACTAACCACAGGTGGGGAATTGGGGTGCGGCTTGCCAAGCCAAAGGGGCCAAAGGTGCTCAGGCGTTGACTAATGCCACCGACAATGCCATCTATCCGTGCCGTGTAGCGCCAGAAGGTGCGGGGAGTGGCTGCTTCGCAGTGGACAATGTGCTCGGGCCGCAGATCAAAGAATTCCCCGAGGCGTTCCAGAGCCGTTTGGGTATATTGTGCCTTGGTGGCGGCGTAATCTAAGTGGGGCTGCCGCCAGAAATTCGGTTCGGTAAAACTAGAAGCAATCAGGGTGCGATAGCCGTCGGGAGCACGGCCATCCTGGGGCTGACTCACAGAAACAAAGAGGGAGTTGTTTTCGCCAATTGGCCCCTGCGGATCGTAGAGAAATTGCAGGTGCGGTGGACACGCTTCCGGAATGGCGGACTCCTTCACTCCCAGGTAGAGGACGAAGGCACCGGCGGCCGGCGGCAGCCTTTTTAAGCGGCGGGCATAGCCAGGGGGAAGGGCATCGCCAAGGAGCTGGGGCAGGTTTTGGGCAGGGACATTGGCCACAATGTGATCGGCGGCAACGCGCTCCAAGGTTTTTGTTTTTAGGTTTTCCACCTGTACGGCGACGGCACGCCCTCCCTCGACTTCAATGTAATGGACCCGATGACGGGTGTAGATTTGGCCGCGATCCCGCCGCAGGGCATTGGCTAGCAAATCACTGAGCACCTGCATACTGCCGTGGAGATGGTAAAGACCGTGGGGCTCCTGGGCAAGGCAGAGAGCGGTGGCACCATAGAGCAATGCCGTTTCACTGGCATCCACTTGGGAGTAGAGCTTGAGCTGGAGATCTAGAAATTGCCGCAGCCGGCGATCGCTCCCCAGACCACAGAGATTCAGCCAATCGGTTACCGTCATCAGACTAAAGGGCACCGTGAGGAGGGTGTCGGGACGCAGGGCTTGCACCAGTTTCCACAGATCAAAGCCATTGCGGGGGGGCAAAATTGGCTGCCGCTGCTGAAATCGCCAACTAATGGCAAATAGTTGTTCAAGGCCTTGCCAAAATCGCTCACTGCCCAGAAAGTGGCGTTGACGTTCTAGTCGCCAGCGATCGCGATGGCGCCAAACATTAATGGGCGTTGTTTCCTGCGGCAGATACACCGCACAGGCGGGGTCACAGGGGGTTGCTGCTGGCAGAGGCATCTCTAATTCAGCCAAAATCTGGGCATGGATCCCCCCCGGCTCCAGACCCGCCACTTGGGTGGCACCCACATCAAAGGTAAAGCCGCGTCGCTGAAAGGTTGAAGCACAGCCCCCTAATTGGGCGGCCTGTTCAAATAGTTGGACGCGGTAGCCCCGTCGTGCCAACAAGGCTGCTGTCGTCAGACCACCAATGCCGCCGCCAATGACGACCACGTGCTTTGCCATTGTTATTCCTAAGTCAGTGAGCAGTACTTAGCACTTTAGCCACGGGCAGCCAGGGCTGACAAGGCAAAAGGCGATCACCTAGCGCCGCCGCAACTGCAGCTGCTCATAGACCTGCCGCAAAGACACCCGATGATAGGCCAAGGCAACAAGGGTGTGGTAAAACAAGTCTGCTACCTCGCTGGCGATCGCCTCTGGATCATCGTCTTTGCAGGCCATGACCACTTCTGCGGTTTCTTCCCCCAGCTTCTTGAGAATTTTGTTATCCCCGGCAGTGAATAGGCTAGACGTGTAGGACTGCAACTGCGGGAAATCCCGCCGCTGGCAAACAATGCTATATACCTGTGAGAGGGTATCGGCGGGAGGGGGCTCAATGTATTCTCCCTTGGCTCCATGGCGGTGAAAACAACTACGCTCGCCTGTGTGGCAGGCAATGTGCCCCACCTGTTCTACAGTGAGCAATAGAGCATCACTATCGCAGTCATAGCGGATACTTTTTACCCACTGCACATGGCCAGAGGTTTCCCCCTTCGGCCACAATTCTTGGCGCGATCGACTCCAAAACCATGTGCGACCCGTCTCAAGGGTTTTCTGGAGCGATTCCCGATTCATCCATGCCAGCATCAGCACGGTTCCGTCCAAATAGTCTTGGACAATCGCTGGCACTAAACCCCGTTCATCGTAGCGAATCTCATCTAGGGGGAGGCTAAGGGCAGTGGCGGGCATCAATTCGTTGGCAGTTCTCCAGAGGGTGACCCGGAGATCACGCCTATCGCAAGCATCCCGTATTGCTGCTTCCTTCCGGACCTGACAAGGTTTAGGCGTTGCGATCGCATGATTCCGAGCCAACCTATATCATAGCACATGTCATCCAACCCCATAAATTGCCCTATTAGGAATTTTTATCCCTAGTTTCTTAAAGAAAGTTTATATTAAAAGGGTAACAGCGTAAGATTTGGTAATGCCTATGACCCTTGCTGCACTGATGGTGACGCAGGCTGAGACTCTCCGGGGTCTCTTTCGGACGTTGACGGCAACCAGTTGTCCCTATCGTTATAACTTTCATCTCCACACGATTTGTTCAGATGGCCAGCTAACACCGCAGCAAGTGGCGCAACAGGCAATGATCCACGGTCTCAAGGGCTTTGCCATTACCGATCACCATGCTTTAGAGGGCTATTTTCAGGCTCGGACATACGTCGAAGCCTATCCAGGGACGGATCGTCCCAAAGTTTACACCGGTATTGAAATTACTGCCCAACTGCTTGACACAGAAGTGCATATCCTGGGCTATGGCTTTGACCCCCATGCCCCAATCCTGCATCCCTATACCCTGGGCAGCACCCCTGAAGGAGAATGGGCCCAGGCGGAGCGTGTGATTGCGGCTCTCCATGAGGCGGGTGGCTTGGCGATTTTGGCGCACCCGGCTCGCTATCGGCTGCCTGCGGAACAACTGATTCCCGCTGCGGTGGCACGGGGAATTGATGGTGTGGAGACCTACTATTGCTACGGTAACCCCGATCCCTGGGAATCTACGCCAGAAACAACGGCCTTGGTGCATGCCTTGGCGGCAGAGCATCAACTCCTAGAGACCTGTGGGACCGATACCCACGGCCAAAGCATTCTGGTGCGGCGATGACAGGAACTGAACTTCTGATCACCGTGGGGGCGATCGTCATCAGCTGGTTTGTGCTCCGCTGGCTCATCACTGTGCTCAAGGTCACTCTCGGTACGGCGATTAAAATTGCCCTGGTTGTCTTCCTATTGCAAATCTTTTTTGGTATCGGTCCCGATCGCCTAGGGGAGCAGCTACAGCTTCTATGGTCACAAGTTACGTCACACGTTACTCGTTATCTGCCCAGACCTGCTTTGCCATCCTCCCAATAGGAACAACCTGCAGCTGCTGATGCTGGGGGGCGATCGCGAGCCTTTTTGTGATTGCAGTCAGAATCCAGCCGTCCCTATGAAAGTGATCTTCAATTACCAAGAAGAGAAATCTTGGCATTCTAGGCAGCCAGCCACGCCTCCCACATCAACACATTCCACAAATGGTATGCCCAGTTCCGCCGACCCAAAAGATGCTCCTGCCACTTTTGCCGCACTAGCTCTGGATTGAGAAAAGCTTTGCGCTTGAGGCGCGCTTCCGACAGCAAATCCTCCGCCCACTCCCGCAGCGGGCCGCGCAGCCATTGATCCAGCGGCACGCCGAACCCCATCTTAGGCCGCTCGATCAATTCCTTGGGCACGTATCGGTAGAGCACCTGGCGCAGCAGCCACTTGGACTGCCCCTCCCTGATCTTGAAGTGATAGGGCAGCCGCCAAGTAAATTCCACCACGCGGTGATCCAGGAGCGGCACGCGGGTTTCCAGGCTCACCCCCATCGCCGCGCGATCCACCTTGACCAGGATGTCATCCGGCAGATAGCTGAGCTGGTCGAGGAACATCATCACTTCCTCGAAGGGCCGCTGGCCCTGGGCCAGGCTCGCCGGCCACGCATCGCGGCGGGAAAGAATCGTCTCGGGCTCCGTGCAACCGATGACCAACTCCTCCGCCGGATGCTTCCAGTGGGAGACCAGGTAGCGATACACTGCCTCCAGGGAATCGAGCGCCAGCAACTCGGCGAGCTTGTGCATCTTGTCGCCGGCGAGCTTTACCCTAAGCCGGCGCGGCAGCAGCGGGCCCAGCAACCGAAACACGCGATTCCACGCGGCGGGTGAGGGCCCGGTCAAAGCTGCCGCCAACGCCCGGCGCAGCGGCATGGGTACCACACCCAGCCGCTTCCACAGCGCGCGCGTCCAGAAATAGCGGGTGTACCCCCCAAAGAGTTCGTCGCCCCCATCGCCCGAGAGGCTCACCGTCACCTGCCGGCGCGCGAGCCCAGCTACCAGAAAGGTAGGAATCTGGGACGAATCGGCGAAGGGCTCGTCGTAGAGCGCGGGCAGCCGGGGAATGACCGCCATCGCGTCGTCCGGTGTCACATAGAGATCGGTATGCGCCGTGCCCAGATGCCGCGCCACGGCCTTGGCGTGCTCGGCCTCATTGTAGTCGCCCTCGTGAAAACCGATGGTGAAGGTCTGCACCGGCCGCGCAGATTGCGCCTGCATCAGCGCCACCACGGTGGAAGAATCCACCCCGCCCGACAAAAACGCCCCCAGGGGCACATCGGCCACCATTTGCCCAGTGATGGCTTGCCTGAGCAGGCGTTCGAGTTCCTGGGCGGCCTCCGCTTCCGTGCACGCAAGCGGCTCTCTGAACCCCGCCTCTGCCACCTCGCGCACCGACCAATAGGCTTTGATCTCCCCTTTCCCGGCAGGAGAGGCGCCGGGGCTGAGGGACTGCTCCCCAAACTGCACAAAGCAACCCGGGGGCAGCTTCCAAATGTTTTCGTAGATGCTCCACGGTGCGGGTATGTAGTCGTACCGCATGAAAAGCGCTAGCGCCTGGCGCTCGATAGCATTGTCAAACCCTGGATATGCCCGCAATGCCTTGAGCTCGGAGCCAAATACTAGTGTGCCGTGCACCCAGCCATAGTAGAGCGGTTTTTCACCCATGCGATCGCGCGCCAGTGTGAGCATACGCCTTTTCCGATCCCAGAGGGCAATGGCGAACATCCCCACGACGCGCTCGAGGGTCTTTTCAATACCCCAAGCTTCAAATGCCGCGAGCAATGTCTCCGTATCGGAATGGCCGCGCCATGGGGGAACCATCCCGGTAGGGTTGACTTTGGTAAGCTTTTCGCGCAACTCGAGATAGTTGTAGATCTCGCCGTTGAAGACGATCACGTACCGTCCAGAGGCCGACACCATGGGCTGGTGGCCAGCAGGAGATAGATCGAGGATAGCGAGCCGACGGTGACCCAGTGCAATGCCCACTTCTGCATCTACCCATACTCCCGCATCATCCGGCCCGCGGTGGATGAGAGTGTCGGCCATGCGTTGCACAGTGGCGCGAGCATCATCACCAGGGCAACCGCCAAACTGCCAGAAACCAGTTAAACCGCACATAGCTCAGCTCTGCACCAATTGTTTATAGAGTCTATAGACGTAGTCATTGCATCCCGAACCGACAATATCCGAAAACCTTCCCTAGCGTGCGAAAATCGGAACTGGTGTAAAGTTAGCCCGATCATTCGGGCGGACACTTCATCGGGCCTGATGGACTCATACGGCCAGCCACCCAGTCCATCATGGATATCGTGGTAGTAATCCATTGCGCGGTTACCACGATAGGCGGTCACATAGTCTGCAAACCGCCGGCCAGTTAACCGAAGGCCAAGGCGCAAAAGGGTCACATACACCCATCGCATCCGAGCCTGAGCCGCAGGAGAAGCCTGCGCATACCAGTACAATTGTTTTCCCAACTGTTTTCCCAACGCCAGAACAGCTCCATCCAGATGCGCCGATAAAGTGCCAACACAAGGAGACCCTCGAGTGTCACCATCCGCGCGGCACAAGCCAAAGCGCAGTCGAGGTCGCCGGTGTGGTGCAGTCCCCCAGGAATAAACCACATCGAAAGTTCCCCATTCGGTGGGTGCGAGCTTGAAGATACTTTCTTGCTTGATGCGGTAAGCGCCGCCGGACACGAAATGAGAAAGCACAGCATGGGTGGTTGCCACCGAATCGGCGTTGCTGTTCACCGCCACCACCTCCCGCGCCCCAAGTCGAAGGGCCGCGAGATTGTGCAGATCTGAACCACCTCCGATATTGAGAAAGCGCTTGCCATCAAGCCCCTCTCCACCCAGAAGCTACAAAAGCCCCGCTTCCGTCTCACGCACTTCAACCTCTGTGATCTTCCAGCCAGTTGCGCCCGAAGGCAAGGTGAGCCTCCGCTTGGGTTAGTTTTTTGGGGGGGCATTAGTCTCATTTCCTCTAAAGAGTTTGCTCAATAAGTTGTTCCGCGAGCAGAGGCTCTCGGTCAGTCAGTTGTGTTCATTATAGTCATTCCAATAAACTATTCCAATAAATAATGAGACATTACGCACCACAATAATTCCGAATCACCTCATCAATAGAACCGTTGGAGCCTGCATCCATCGGTGCTCGCTTCAGCGCAGGTCAAGACCCGGGACATGACCTACCTTTGAAACAACAACTCTGGTCGCTCCATTGGCCATGTTCAGAGTTTCTCGATGGGTGTCATGTGGTCCCAAGCGCGTTGGGGAATTCGGTGATTGTGCGTCCAAAGGTAGCCTGTGAGCGTCTCTTGCAGATCAGCGGCGGAGACAAACGCTCAGCGCCCAGAATCTCGGCAATGCGACCGTTGAGGCGCTCGACGATGCCATTGGTTTGCGGGTGGCGAGGTTGGATGAGCCGATACTCAATTCTCTTGTTCGCACAGAGCTGATCGAACGGATGGCGTCCGGTGGGTTGGCGATCGCCCGTGGTGCAGAAGCGGTCGGTGAACTCCTTGCCGTTATCTGGAGAAAGAGTATGTACCCCAAAGGGGTGTTGGCAAGCACGTGCGCAAAAAAGTGCGTCGCAAATTCAGCGTTCTGATCCTCGTGGATTGCCAGATAGACCCAACGCGTTGCCCGGTCAATTGCGACGCAGAGCTAAGGGCACTTCTCTTCTTGAGACATTGCGGCAGGTACTTGAGTTGATGCGAATAAACCTTGGCTCGTCGTCTTTGAACTGCCGCGTGGTCGTTTTGTCCCTCCTTCTGCGCTTGCGCGCTCCTTTTGCAGTGCGCGTAGGTTCGAGATCCTGTGGCGGCGCAGACAGGGATCTAGCGCTGAGCGGCTGAGGTTGGAGTTGAGGAAGGTTCAGGCAAGAACCAGCAGGTCATCAAGGGGCAGCAAAAGGAGCTTACGCACCTCAACGATCGCAAGCTCTTGCGCTGCAGTAAGCATAGTGTTCAAGCGATGAGGGCGGGTGCTCTTGTCTGCAACACCTCTGCGGCACCCCGGCGCTTTCGCCATTTCGCGACCGTATGGCGGTGGATACCGTAGCGTCTGGCAAGGTCGCGGTGACTTACCGAAGCGGGTGCTTGTCGGGCCTCGCGGCGAATCCGAGGTGTGGTTCGGGCTTAGCGTGAATCCGGGGCATGGCTACGCTCCTTCCTTGCATGCTTTTCGGTCTGGTAACAGGCGTTCGAAGAGCCGGTCTGCTTCGAGGAGTTGAGCACAACTTCTGGGAATATAACGATGCAGGACCGGACAACTAAACCCTCAGAGGCCTTAAAACTCCAGCTCATCCTCTTCAGCAGCTTCAGGAATTGGGGTGTCCGGACTTTCGCCCTCATCGGGTAGGCGAATAACCACACCGTTAAAGAATCGTGCCAGTTTTTCGGCAGATTCACGCACAGGATCGGCAGCGGTGGTGAGGGGTGGTGGGGGTGGAACAGGGGTTGGCTCTCCAGCGGGGGGGTGGTGGGGCTTCTCTTGGCTGCTGGGGGATGACGACAGAGGATTGCGGCGGCTCCTTGGCTTCGGGTGCAGGTGTGGTGTTGTGGGGCAGCGGCGCAACCTCAAGAGTGCAACTTTGGTGCGGCGGCCTAGAACTTGGGAAAAGGCAGCTTCAATTTTGGCTTGGTTATTTTTCGTCAGATTTAACAGAGTTTGGTTGACAATACCAATCTGTACCTCGCGATCGTCCAAGTGCCGTAGGTGACCATGTTGTGAAAGCAGCGCATAGGTACTCATTTGCATCTGCTGCAAGACCTGTAGTGCCTGTTGCCACACCTGTTCGGGATTGGCTACGGGATTGGCTACGGGTTCAGGAGATGCCGCTGGTTCAGGTGCCGCAGCAGCGGTTTCTTTAATTTGCAGGTGTTTAACTGACAATTCCGAGTTCTGAGGGAGGGGTTCTGCGGGCTTGGCGGCAACAGCAACTTCGGGTTTAATCCTAGGCGGCGCCCCAGTGGTCGGTTGTGGACTGGCAGCAGGCATGACCGTAGCTGGGGGCGGTTGGGGAACCCTCTCTGTCATCAGTCCTAAAATGCTAATTTCCAGCCAGAGGCGGGGTTGATTGCTCTGTTTGATTTGGCTTTCACAGGTGCGCAGATGTTGTTGGGCGTGCAGAATCTCCTCAACTGACCATGCCTCAGCAAGGGCAATCAAGGCCTGCCAAGTTTCTGCGGTGAGGGCTACCAAGTCCTGCCGTTGAGGGACAGTTTTTGCCAAGAGCAAATCACGATAGAGACTGGCCAGATTTTGCAGAATTGTCAGCGGATCGCGACCCCGCTCCAGTAATTGGCGGGTCTGCTCGAGAACTGCCACTGCATCCCGACGGGCGATCGCCCCCAACAATTGCCGCAAATCTTGTTCTGGCACCGCTCCGGCCAGTTGCCATACGTGTTCTACCGTGATCCGTTCAGGATATAAGCTCAACTGATCCAGCAAGCTTTCAGCATCCCGCAGTCCCCCTTGGGCTAATTGGGCCACAAGGGTCAAGGCTTCAGGCTCAATATCAATTTGCTCTTTATCAGCAATGTCCTGAAGGTGGGCAACCATCTCCCCTAGGGGAATCCGCCGAAAATCAAAGCGCTGGCAGCGGGAAATAATGGTGGGCAGCACCCGCTGTGGATCCGTTGTCGCTAGGATGAAGACCACATGGGGCGGCGGCTCCTCTAGGGTTTTGAGGAGGGCATTGAAGGCCGACACACTCAGCATGTGACATTCGTCAATCACATAAACCTTGTAGCGACACTGCACTGGGGCAAATTGTGCCTTCTCAATCAGTTCGCGGATATTATCCACCCCAGTGTGGCTGGCTGCATCAATTTCAATGACATCCAAACTGGTGCCATTAGCGACCTGCCGACAGACTTCGCACTGGCCACAGGGGTCAGGAGTTGGTTTCCGACTCTTCAGGCAGTTGAGAGACTTTGCCAAAATACGGGCACTAGAGGTTTTGCCTGTGCCACGGGGACCGCAAAAGAGATAGGCGGGTGCAATGCGCTCCTTGAGCAAAGCCTGGGTGAGGGTGGTGGCGATCGCCCCCTGACCCACTAGGTCTGCAAAGCGTTGGGGGCGGTATTTGTGATGCAGGGGTTCGTAGGTCACCGCTGGGCTGCAATGGATAGGCCAAAGAAATCCTGTGGTTAACTTCCTGAACTTAAAGCTTTAAACTTGAGTGTGCGCCTGTTATTCTAGCAGGCCAGCAATTGCCGCCATCTCCCCGGATGGAATAAATCCGAGACCTTAGAACCACCCCTTTTTAGCAGCGATGTAGGTATTGTAAAACTCCTGGTCACTTTTGCTGAGGTACATAATTCCCTCAATTAAGCCAATAATACCCATGACCGGGGCGGCCAAGCCGCAGGTCAACAAGCTTAGCAGCAACATGATCAAGCCCTCGGTGTTGTAACCAAGGACAAATTTGTCAATGCCAAGGGCACCCAAGAGGATACCACAGATGCCAGCGGCAAGTTTTTTCCCTGAGATGTCGGAATTTGAAGTCATCGTCCCTTTCCCAATGGTTATTTTTGATACAGGGAGACCAAGCCCCTCTGGCCTATATCCTTCAGAGTTGAAGGAAGACTGTCAAGGGGCAAGTAGGCAGTTTGTGGATTGACGCAGCAGTGTTAGAGCCTAGGCAGCAGCAACCCAATCCGCAAGGGGTTCCCAGCGCACAACGCGATCGCCCCCCACTTCCACCACGACTTTGAACTTCGGTAGGGTTTGGGTCAACTGTGCCAAGTAGGCAAATTCTTGCCTTGAGAGCCGCTTACCATCAATCAGCCAGAGCACCAGTCCCTTAGCATTGGGGGGTAGGTTTTCCAAATGGTACGTCACTAAGGGCGGCTGAAAATAAACGCGAATGTCTTCTTTGCCCGTGTGAGCCGGACGAATTCCGTGCTCTTGGGTCAGGTAGGCTGCTAAATCCCCCAAGCCCGGTGCGCTCATGGGCAAAGTGGTATAGCCCTTGGAACGCAGTCGCCGTTGATAGCGACCCTCAAAACCGCCCTCTGGGGGAACAAAGAGTGCCAATGCCCCAGCGGATTCTAAATCTTTGACAAATTGATAGCCAGCCAGCAGACCCATAGATCTTTTCTCAGAGGTTTTAGCATTTCATCCAGCACTTTATCATGGTTATTCTTACTGCGGGTATGCCTAAGTTAATAGCAGTGCAAATAACCCACATAAGGCAATGCCATCAAAGACACCCGCACCACCAATACTGAGCACCCCCGCCGACATTCGCTCAATTTCCCGCAGGTGTAGTAAATCCGCACCAATCAGCGTTCCCAACACGCCCCCGGCAAAGGCAATAGGTGCTGCCGCTATGCCCCCAGAAATTAAAATGGCTGTCATTGCTGCCGTGAGGGGGGCAACCAAAGCATTCATTTGAATCCCAATGCCAGGTACCACTTGGGCAGAATAGTAGCTCACCACAGCCACGATCAAGGTCACCAAAAGAATCGCTAGGGGACTCACACGGGTAAATTGATAGAGTGCCAGCAGTGTGGGGATTAGGCCACCGCCCACATTCAGGGCCACAATAGTTTTTTGCTGAATTTTGCGCAGGGGAATTCCCCAAAACCGACTTAACCAGAGTTCTTCAAAATCGGGAACAATCGCCACCGTAGAGACCCGCTCGTAGAGGGGAATGTTAATTGTACTGCCGAGAATCACCATCAGCAGTAAGACCGAGGCAGCAGTCGGTGAAAAGCCCAACTTGGCAACGGCCACCTGTACGGCATCGAAGGCGATCGCCAGCCAGAAGAAAGGCAGCGACAGGAGCAGCAGCACAAACAGCAGGGCAGTAACGGGCAGATAAATCATAGAAACCTACAACTCGTTCAAACTGGAGCATCAAACTTTGGACGATTCTTGGGAGAGTTCTGCCAGGGTCTGCCTAAGTGCTTTGGCCAAAGCAATAGCAGAAGGATAGCGCTCAGATAGCAAAGGTGCGGTGGCGCGGTGGATCACGTCCTTCAAAGGATTGGGAATTTCTGGGCGATCCGATACATCAAGCCGATGGTAGCCCTGACGGTGATGATAGAAGCGCATTGGATTATCTCCCAAAAGTAGAAAGGCTAAGGTTGCGCCCACTGCAAACAGATCGGACTGAATGGTGGGTTTGCCCATCATCTGTTCCGGGGCGCTGTAGCCCTCCACAGCAACGCGGGTGGGGGAATGCCCCAGTTCTTTGACCGCCCCAAAGTCAATCAAAACAATTTGGTTATCCCGCGATCGTACCAACAGGTTACTAGGTTTCAAGTCACGGTGAATCACTGGTGGATCCTGATTGTGCAAGTAGTCTAAGACACCACAGGTTTGAATCATCCACTGCAGCGCCTGAGGAATCAGCACCGGGCCATTGCGCAGTACCCAGCGCTCTAGGTCAATACCATGAATGAGTTCCATGACCAAATAGCTTTTCCCATTTTCCACAAAAAAATCATAAAAGCGGGGAATCCCTGCATGCTCAAGGAGTTGCAGGATACGAGCTTCCCGTTCAAAAAGTTCCTGCGCCTTCTCATTATCCGCCATCTCAGACCGCAGTTCCTTGAGAACCCGCACCTCTGGAACCTTGCCAGTCCATCCCCCAGGGGGGTGAGCTTCACAGGCCAAGTAGGTCCTGCCAATCCCACCTTGGCCTAAAAGGCGCAGGATGTGATAGTTGCGTACGGTGCGCTGCACATTGAGGGGTTGACCGCAGTGAATGCAAAACAGATTCCCGGGCATATTACCGGCATGGGTACACTCACCAAGAGTGGGGGCACTGCGGCGAAAGGTTTGCTCATGGAATTCCAGAATCGGGCCTGTGGGTCCTAGCTGGATGAGGCTGCCACTGGCAAGTTTGCTCTCATCAACAAGGCGACCATCGACAAACGTACCGATCGCCCCCAAACTTTTGAGAAACCAACGACCGAGATTCTCTGGATCCCGGTAGCACGAGAGTTCCGCGTGATAGCGGCTAACCAGAATATCGTTGAGAATCACATCATTGTCGGCAGCGCGACCAATGCGGATGGTTGTTTTTATGGGAAAACGCCAGGTTCTAACCGGAGTGCGTTTCCAAGGGTCCAACAGGTGCAGGATAATCACGGTAGTGCAACTGCCACAGGAAGCTAATCAAAACTTAGATCATTTTCTTTAGATCATTTTCTAGGCGTTGCTGATGGCTGCTGGGGTTTGCAATGAATCATTAACAACTCAAGCCCGATTGCTGCGATCTTCAACTTGGCATCCCCTTAGCAGGCCGCCTTGCCCTTGCATCTTTGCGGCGCTGGGACTGCGCAATGCCCAAAAAAGATTGATAGGTAAGGTTCCCCACTGTTGCTAAGACGTAGTATGCTAGAAATAGTGCTGGTGTAGCTCAGTTGGTAGAGCAACTGACTTGTAATCAGTAGGTCGTCGGTTCGAGTCCGACCATCAGCTTGGCGAGAGGTTACTCTTCCTAAAGAGTCTTGCCCTGCCGCAAGGGTGGCAGATATTCTGGGGGCATTATTATAGAGGAAACCTTGGATCAGCAGGTCCATGTTGGCTTATTGTACTCGTCCCCATTGCCCGCGTCCGCAAAACGCTCTTCCCGAATTGGATCAACCTAACCAGAGCTACAGTCGCATTCGTGACCGATTTTGCATCACCTGTGGCATGCCCCTCATTTTGCGGGGTCGCTATGTGGCAGAGCGGGTCTTGGGGCGGGGGGGCTTTGGGGCTGCCTACTTAGCACGGGATTTGGATACGCCAGGGTGGCGATACTGTGTTATTAAACAATTTTTGCCCAACGTCTCAGACCCCCGCAGCTTGCAAAAGGCTCAAGAACTCTTTGAGCGGGAAGCAAAAGTTCTCGAAGAACTGGGTCAACATGCTCAAATTCCTGATTTACTGGCGTTTTTTCGCGAGGAAGTCCCCAGCTTTAACGGCTCCGGTGAAGAAAGCTACTTTTACTTGGTTCAGGAGTTTATTGATGGCGAAACCCTAGAAGACGAGTTGGCCCAGCAGGGCTGCTTTAGCGAAGAGCAGGTACGACAAGTGCTGCGGGAGCTGCTGCCTGTCCTGCAATATGTCCATGAGCGCGGTTCTATTCACCGCGATATTAAGCTCTCGAATATCATGCGCCAGCACCCCAGTAAAACCAAGTTTCCCGGCCAAGGGCGGCTCTACTTGCTGGATTTTGGGGCGGTGAAACAAGTTTCCCAAACGTCTATCCAAAGCCGCAGTACCGGTATTTATACCGCTCACTATGCGCCTCCAGAACAGATACGCGGTGAACGGGTCTTTCCTAACTCAGATCTCTATGCTTTGGCGGTCACTTGTATTGTGCTGCTGACGGGCAAAGACCCCGAAGAGCTATTTGATGCCTATAACAACCGCTGGAATTGGCACTCCTATGTTCCCTCTGTCAGTCAGCAGCTCCAGCACATTCTAGACCGCATGTTGCAGTCGGCGCCGAGCGATCGCTACCAATCGGCGGCAGAGGTCTTAGCAGACTTAAATGCTTCGCCTACCCCCGCCCCAGCACCCCCCCCCTCGCCACAATCAGTAACACCGCTCCCCTCGCCACAGCCAGTGACGGCGCCCCGCCCGCCCTCCCAAGTGAGCTCACTACCGTCACCTTCGGCGCCGATACCGTCCCCCAAAGGGGCACCCCCTGCAAAGGCGAGACCACCGCGGCGGCCTCCTCCACCCTTACCCGCCTTCAAAATTCTCATGGGGGCGGGCTTTACAGGCTTTGAAATGGCGGCGTTGGGGGTGATGGTTTCCAGCTTAATGACCAGTTGGCAATTACCCCTTGGGGTCAGTGCTGGTGTGATTGGGGGGGTGTTTGCCCTCTTGGTATTTATGCAGCTCAAAGGCTGGATTGAACACTGGGAACAATTGATCATTGCGACATTGTCAGGGGCGGCTCTTTTCTTTTTTCCTTCCTTGCAGGCGGGATTGGGGGGACTGACGGCCCTGCTCATGTGTGGTTTAGTCGGCTTAGGTTGCGTTGTTGTCGGTAACATCTTTTTGTTGATTTACAACGTTTTGGCGCAGTTCTTGTAGGAGCGGAGCGATGCAGTTAATGTGGCTGGAGAGCAATACGTGGTTGTGGAAGCTGGGTTCTACAAGGGTTCTGGTTGATCCGTGGTTGGTGGGCCCGCTCACCTTTGGCAATACCCCCTGGCTATTTCAGGCGGAGCGATCGCGCCCCTGTGCCATGCCGAGCGATGTGGATATCATTTTGCTCTCCCAAGGACTACCGGATCACTGCCATGAGCCTACCCTCCGTGCCTGCGATCGCGCCCTACCAGTCATTGCCTCCCCCAGTGCCGCCAACGTTGCCCAGAGTCTTGGCTTTGAAACGGTGATTTCCCTTAGCCCCCACCAAACCCATACCTACCGCGATCTGGTCATCCAAGCCACCCAGGGTGCCAGTATCGGCCCCACGCAACAGGAAAATGGGTACATTCTGCGCTGGGGTACTCAAAGTCTCTACTATGAACCCCATGGCTGTCATGATCCGTGGCTGCGCAGCTATGGCAAGGTGGATGTGGTGATTACCCCCCTATTGGATGTGTGTTTACCCCTGGTGGGGGCGATTCTCAAGGGGGGCAAAACGGCCTTGACCCTGGGGCAATGGCTACAACCGAAGGTCATGATCACGACAGCGGGCAATGGCACCCTCCGCCTTCAGGGATGGCTACCGCGACTACTCTCGGTTCAAGGAACCCTTGAGGAATTGCAAGGGTCGTTTCAGCGGCTTGGACTCAGCACGCGTTTGGTGGAACCAGTGGCCTACACTCCCCTTGTTCTGCTGGCTGAGGCATAGGAATGCGAGGCTGGTTGCGGTCTTTAATTGGCCTTGGGCAACAGGTCGTCATGCTGCTGCAGGACAATCAGCGATTTTTGCACCTTCTCAGCCAGATTGAAGGCATAGCAACGCGGGTGCTGGCGATCGGGATGCTGCTGGTGGTCATCGTCGCCATTGTTGATTTGGGGCGGATTTTGACCGTAGAGCTACTCTCACCCCCCGTGGGGCAGTTTAGCTTGGAACTGGTGAAAATCTTTGGCCTCTTTCTCAATGTTCTGGTGGCATTGGAAATTCTCGAAAACATCACGGCCTACCTGAAAACCCATGTCTCCTCCCAGATTGTTGAGCTGGTGATTGTTACCTCCCTGATTGCCATTGCCCGTAAAATCATCATTCTGGATATTAGCCAACCAGAAACGGTGGCAAAGCTCCTGGGGCTGGCGATCGCCATCTTGGCCTTGTCTGCCAGTTACTGGATTGTGCGTCGTCTAAACTATCGGCGGCGTCCCTGAGGGATAGACCTGCTCACGGTAAGCTTTGGCCTGCTCCAAGGTTGTTTGCAGGCGCTCCCAGTCCTGCTGCTCCACTTGGCGAATCAGATCATCAAGGGTGGCACGGTAGTGAATCAGGCAGTGGCGCAGGGCGGCGCGGTTATATTCCGCCATCATCCGTCCCAACTCTGGGTTACCACCCCCAACGCGGCTGGTATCGCGAAAGCCAGAGCTAGCCAACTGCTGGGCAAGCGTCCGAATTGGCTCATTGGCTTCTTGGGCATTAGCAAGAATCAGGGCTGCACTCACCAGTACGGGGAGGTGGGATATCCAAGCAACGGCGCGATCGTGATCCGATGGGGTGGCATAGAGCAGCTTTGCCCCGAGATCATTGACCACGCCAGCGACACAGTCAATGGCAGCACTTTGGGTGTGCAGGGTGGGGGTGAGAACATAGGGAGCATTCTCAAAGAGATGGGCCTGGGCCGCTTCAATGCCGGATTCTGCCGTACCGGCCATCGGGTGACCACCGACATAACGTGGCCAGAGTTTTTCGAGGGCGGGGACGATCTCTCCCTTGACGGATCCCACATCCGTCAGCACGGTTTCCGGACTGAGATAGGGGATGATCTCAAGTGCGACAGGAAGGATGCTGCCGATGGGGGGGCAGAGAAACACCAGATCAAGGGCACGCAAAATTTGCGGCTCCGTACCGCCCCAGTCAATGGCTCCCCTGGCGATCGCCCGCTCGCAGGTTTCAGGGCGCCGACTCAGCCCCACCACATAGTGCCCCCTGGCCCGCAGATCAATGCCCAGCGACCCACCAATCAGTCCCAATCCGACAATGCCAATGCGCAGCATCCCGCCTCTAACCTGAACATCTTTCCAATTGTGACCTGATTCTTGTTCTGAGGGATATTCTCCGCCGCTGCAGATTTGTGCTTTGGCTTCACAGCCAGCGGAGATAGCTTCGATACAATCAGAAATAAATCTGTTGCGCTCTAGGCCATCCATGATGAAACGCCTTGCCCATTTACTTGAGCAGACTCTCAAATTCTGCCTTGGCCTTACCCTGGTTTGGTATCTGAATAGCAATACACCGGTCTGGGCCGCCGCAGCTCACCATAGTTTTGTCGCAGCTGCAGTAGAGCGGGTTGGCGATGCGGTTGTTCGCATTGATACTGAACGCACAATTGTGCACACCCCCGATCCCCTCTTGAGTGATCCCTTCTTTCGCCAATTTTTCCCCGGTTTAGCCTTGCCCCCCCAAGAGGATCGGCTGCGGGGTCAAGGGTCAGGGTTCATCATTGATCCTAGTGGCATTGTCATGACCAACGCCCATGTGGTGAGTCAAGCCGATACGGTGACAGTGCGCCTCAAGGATGGCCGAGTCTTTGAGGGGGAAGTGCGCGGCGTGGATGAGGTGTCTGATCTAGCGATTGTCAAACTCAAAGGGGTCACCGAACCATTGCCCACGGCGCCCCTTGGTGATTCCAGTGAGGTGAAAGTGGGGGATTGGGCGATCGCTGTCGGCAATCCCCTTGGCCTTGATAACACGGTAACATTGGGGATTGTTAGTACACTCCACCGCTCCAGCGCTCAAGTGGGTATCCCCGATAAGCGCCTTGATTTTATTCAAACGGATGCGGCCATCAACCCCGGCAACTCGGGGGGACCTTTGCTCAATGAAGCGGGGGAAGTAATTGGCATTAATACCGCCATTCGTGCCGATGCCATGGGGATTGGCTTCGCCATTCCCATCAACAAAGCCAAAGCCCTGCAAGCCCGCCTGATTCGGGGTGAGAAAATTCAACACGCCTACATTGGCATTCAAATGACCACCTTTACGCCGGCAATGGCTAAGGAAAACAATGCTAACCCCAACTCACCGGTGATTCTGCCGGAAGTCAATGGCGTTCTTGTTCTACAGGTGTTGCCCAATACGCCTGCGGCCAAAGCCGGTCTGCGCTGGGGGGATGTGATTACGGCAGTAGATGGGGAACCCATTACCAGTGCCGAGCAGTTGCAGACTATTGTGGATAGTGCCAGTGTTGGGCAAGTGTTGAATCTCACGATTCAGCGGGGCGATCGCGCCCAACGGATTGCAGTGCGGACAGCGGCGTTGCAGGGAGCGGCCTAGGATGCGCGCAGGGCTACTGCTGCTCTGGCTCTTTGCCCTTGCTACCCGCTTTTGGGGGCTGAACCGCTTTCCCACCCTAGTGTTTGATGAGGTCTATTTTGCCCGCTTTGGCCGCCACTATCTTGCAGGTGTGCCTTTCTTTGATGCCCATCCCCCTCTGGGAAAATACCTGATTGCCCTGAGCATCTGGCTGGGGGGCGGCTTTCACCCTTGGGGCTATCGCTGGTTGAATGCACTAATGGGATCACTGATTCCCGTGGCCGTGGCGGTGTTGGCCTATCTCCTGACGCGGCGATCGCGCCTGGCGCTGTTATCGGGAGTTTTCGTTGCCCTCGATGGCCTCTTTTTGGTGGAATCCCGCTATGCCCTCATCAACATCCCCCTTGTCCTTTTTGGCGTGGTGGCACAGATTCTGTGGCTGTGGGGGTTGCGCCACCAGGGAAAGGCGCGATCGCTCTGGCTGATGGCCGCAGCTATTGCCTTTGGGGCCTGTGGGGCTGTCAAGTGGAGTGGCTGGGGATTCCTGCTGGGGGTGGGGCTTTTCTGGATTGTGCAGCAGAGGTGGCCCCTGGCTGCTGAGGGGCAGACGACCTACCGGTGGTGGCAGATGTGCCTGCTTCTACCCCTGGTCGCCTTTGTGGTTTATACCCTGCTCTGGCTGCCCCATCTCCAGTTTCATCCCCACCAGGGCCTGCTTGACCTCCATCGCCAAATGTTTAACTTTCACCGCAGTGTTGCCAGTACCGCCCATCCCTACTGCTCCCCGTGGTGGTCTTGGCCGCTGTTGCTGCGCCCCATGAGCTACTTTTTTCAGCGAGTGCAAACCCTCAGCGAACCCGTGCCCGTCATTGGCCCGCCCCTACCCATGGCAGATACGCCGTGGGTTTATGCCGTTTATGCCCTCTTCAATCCCCCCCTGCTATGGCTAGGTACCCTAGCCACCCTTGCACTTTTACCCCTTGGGCTGACCACAACGGCAGGCCGTTTTGTGCTCTTAAACTATGCTGCCAATCTCTTACCGTGGGCAGTTGTAACCCGCTGTGTCTTTCTTTATCACTACCTCCCCGCTGCCCTCTACAGCTTTATGGCTTTGGCCTTGGTCTGGGCAGCCAGCCACCACTGGGGAAATTGGGCACACTGGGCACGTATTGCTGTGTTAGGGGCGGTAGTCGGGGGATTCCTCTACTGGCTTCCCCTCTACTTAGGACTGCCCTTGACGCCTCAAGGCTTTTTCAGGCGGATGTGGTTACCGTCTTGGATTTAGAGCTATCCCAAGAGCTGTTTGACGGTGGCAACCAGTTCTGCAGGATCAAAGGGCTTAGTGATGTAGGCATCTACACCCTGTTTTTTGCCCCAGTGAATATCAAATTCTTCACTTTTGGTAGTACACATAATCACTGGCACCTTTTGGGAAGCCGCTTCTCCCTTAATCCAGCGGCAGAGTTCGTAACCATTCATGCGCGGCATCACCACATCGAGAATCACTAAGTCGGGACATTGAGCTTTAATTTTTTCCTGAGCTTCGATGCCATCCTCTGCTTCCACAACATCGTAGCTCTGCGCCTTCATCAGCTCAACAATCATTGCCCGCAGGGTGGGACTGTCATCAACAACCATAATTGTGGCCATAGAAGTTTTGCCTGATGCCGCAAACAACGCAAACAATATGCTGACTATTATGCATGAGTATTGGGCAATAGAACAGCCCATGATACTGCCTATGCTCTAAGCTACCCATTTCAGGTCTGAAACTTATCAGGGTTGGAAAAGTGCCCGCAGTTCTCGGCCAAAGTCCGCCACTGTGCGGGGCAGGGGGCGCCCTTGTCGCCAGGGGGCGGGCAATTGTTGCCAAAGAGCAAGGAGGGTGGGGGTTCCCAGTTCAGGCGCAAGGTCAGACCACTGTTGAAAGACCTGCTGGGCGCGATCGCTCACCGCCACACGACCATTGACGAGAATCATAATCGAGTCTGCCCAGTCGTAGGCAAAATCCAGATCATGGGTGGCAATCATAATGGTTGTCCCCTGTTGGTGAATTTTCCCTAGGACTTCTCGCAACTGCTGCCGCTGCTGATAGTCGAGGTAGGTGGTGGGTTCATCCAGGAGCAACAGCCTGGGTGCCAAGGCCATCACCCCTGCCAGAGCTACCCGTCGTTTTTGCCCCAAGCTCAAATGATGCAATGGACGATCAGCGAGATCGACTAAATCAAACTCCTGCAAGGTTTGGTAGAGGCGAGCTTCCACGGCGGGGGGGCTAAGACCCAAATTGCACAGCCCATAGGAGATGTCCTCGGCTACGGTTGCTGCCACCAACTGTTGTTCCGGATCTTGAAAGGCTAAGCCAATCCGTTGCCGCCACTGCCGCAGTTTTTCCGGTTGATGAACCAGGCGTTGTCCCTGCCAGTAAATTTCGCCGCGATCGCGCCGGTAGAGGGCCGCAGCCAAATAAAAGAGGGTGGATTTCCCTGAGCCATTCAGGCCCAAAAGGGCAACTTTCCGTCCTGCCTCTAGGGTAAAGGAGCAGTCCCGCAGAACCGGTTCAGGGGTATTGGGATAGCGAAACTCAACCTGATGAAATTCCAATAGGGGGACAGACATCTTAGACCATCACGGTGTTTAGCAGGAGCAGGGCACTGCCACCAATGAGGGCTTCGAGGCCATACCGCTGGGAATAGGTATAGGTGCAGGGGCGCAACACTCGAAACTGCCCTTGAAAGCCCCGACTGACCAAAGCAAGCTGAATGGCTTGATAGCGATGCAGCGATTGTTGCAGAAGCTGAGCTGCTAAGAGACTGACACTGAACAGCCAGCGCGATCGCCGTTGATAGCCTCCCCGCGCCCGCTGCGCCAACTGCAGCGTGAAGGCAGTTTCGAGCAGGGTGAAGATATAGCGGTACATCAGCATCAAGACATCGAGGACGAAAGCGGGAACGCCCCAGCGCTCAGCCACTGCCAACAGTGCTGGGAAGGGAGTCGTCAATAAAATCAATAGTAAACAGGTGCTGGCAACAATTGTCCGCAGTCCTACCGTTAAGCCTTGGTGCAATTTCTCGGCACTAATAAAAAGCGACCAGCCCATTAGGGAGATGTCACTAAGCACCACTTGCCCCGAAGCCCTTAAAGTCTCCGTCGGGATGATTTGCACCACTAACCCTGGCAAACTCACTAGCCAAAACACAGCCACTGGAGCTAAGAGGGTGAAGTAAACCCGCCACGGAATGCGGGCATAGCCAAGAATCCAAAGGCTAAGCCATAGCCAAAGCAAGCTCTGGATAAGGGGGCGAGCAAAAAATGTAAATAACAGGCTGGCGATCGCAAAAATCAGCTTTTGTTCGGGGTGCAGATGCCGCAGACCATTGGTGTAGGCGTAGGTATCGAGGTGATGGTGCATTCACGCCCTAGGATCCTTAGAATGTCGAGGGGTTGCTGAACGGGCGTGGTACTGACCGGCAATAAAGCCGATGACCCCCGCCCCTAGGGCTGCTTGTACCGCAAATAGGAGCGATTCCACTTCACTACTGGGCGGCTCAAAAAGGGGTTTTGCCCACGGCTGAAAGTCTGGCGCCACCTCCTGAATCAAGTCCTGCGCTTGGGCATCGGCACCTTCAAAATTCCCCTTGACGAAAAGTAAAGGAAAGATGCCCAGGGCAACGGTTCCTGCTCCGAGTAGGAGGGCCGCTATTTTTTTATTCATCAAAAACCTCCACCATCTTTCTGCTGCACAGCCTCGAGTGCCAGTTTTTACCAGTTTTTAAGATCAAACGTCCCAGAAATAACCATCCTTCAGTAGCCAGTAGAGTCCTTTAGGGCAACTCTTCCTCAGGCAAGAGTCTTAAGGCCTGCAGTTCTGCAACACAGTAGGTCGTCAACCAGTGCCACACCAAGACCGTCAGCAGCCCTTCACTGATGGCGAGGGGAATCTGTGTGACTGCAAAGAGGGTGCCAAATTTGGCAAAGGAAGTGGCCACGCCACCCCCGCTGTCGGGAAAGGCCAAGGCCAATTGGAAAGACGTCAAGGTGTAGCTACCTACATTGCTAATGAAGCTAGCCCAAAACAGAGCGATCGCCGGCTTTGCTTTCAAACGAGACGCGCCGCAGTAGGTAAGCCAAGCCAACCACGGTCCTACGACAGCCATCGAAAAGGCATTGGCTCCCAGTGTCGTCAATCCACCATGGGCAATGAGGAGGGCTTGAAAGAGCAACACCAGTGTCCCCAATACTGCCATCAAGGGAGGCCGAAAAAGAACCGCCCCAAGGGCAATCCCCATGGGATGGGAACAGCTGCCAGTCACCGAGGGAATCTTCAAAGAAGAGACAACAAAGGCATAGGCGCCTGCCAAGGCAACCAGTAGGGTGGATTCGGGGTGTTGTTTGATCTGTTGCTGCAATGACCACAGTCCCCATGCCAAGAAGGGGAGAAAGGCCAGCCACCAACCCACAGCCCACCCTAAGGGCAAAAAGCCCTCGCTGATGTGCATGGCCAAGGCGGGATTAGGACTCGCTACCACGAGGTATGTAGTCAGAAGGGCGATCGCCCCCAGGGACGCATATCGCTTTGCTTGACTACGTTGGACCATATTACTAGACATAGCCTCCAATCCAAGTAGCTCCCATCTTAGGGGTCAACCGATTGCCTGACTATCCCTAGTGGGGGCTTCAACGGATAAGGAAAACAGCCACCCATAGCTCAAGAATTGATTGGTAGCCAGATCTCAAAGCTGAAATATGCATAGACTTTGATGTAGTCGGTATAACAAAATAGAAGTCTAATGGGATTATTAAATCCATAGGTACAGTTGCTATGTTCCCAAGGGGGGTGTCATGAGTGAACTAACTGCCTTTAGTCATTCCTTGAGCAGCGGTTATGAAGTAGTGGTGATCAAGCCGCAGTCCCTCAGTGATACCACCTTGATTGTGCAAGCGCTGCGGGCGGACAAGGCAGTGATTCTCAATCTGGAGCACCTTGATGTGGCTGAGGCACAGCGCATTTCCGATTTTGCCGCGGGTAGCACCTATGCCATCAATGGCCATCAATCGCGCCTTGGGGATGGCGTCTTTCTCTTTACCCCCAACGTGATTAATATCCAGGAACGCACAGCAACACCGACACCCGCCGGACTGGTCTGAGCAAAGCTGTTGATGAACCCTGAGGATCTGCTCACCGTCAGCGAGTGTCAAGAGATTGATCAACTGCTTTTGCCCGCAGCAGATCGCTTTGCGATTCGAGTGGCGGTCTATGCCCAGCGCTATCTGCGTACCAAGGCTGAAGGGAAACCCCTCGAAGACCTGACAGAAGCTCAAGTGTATGAACTCATTGCCGCCGATCCGCGGTTGCAAGTGGAGGAAGCACGCCAGGGGGGATTTATGACCTGGTATGGCCAAATTCTCGTCAGTGCCCTCAAGCAACTACGGCAAATAGCTGAAAGGGAGAAGGTGCCTATTGCCGAGCTAACCATTCCCCAGATTAGTCGCTGGTTTGAGCAGCAGTGTCAGGCACGCTTGCGATCGTCCCCGCCGTTACCTTAAGAATTTGCGCCTGCTTGCGCCAAGGGGTTGCGAACGGGGCAAGGTGGGTGGTGGTAATCAGGGTTTGGTGGCGATCGCCCATCACCTCCAGCAAGATTCCCTGTCGCTGCAAATCCAGTTCGGCAAGAACATCGTCCAGGAGCAAGAGGGGCACATCCCCCACTACCCGTTCCAGCAGTTCCAGTTCTGCCAACTTCAGTGCCAATACCAGTGTGCGCTGTTGACCTTGGGAAGTAAATTGGCGAGCCTGTTGCCCGTTGAGCCAAAAGCCGACATCGTCACGGTGGGGACCCACAAGGCTGGTTTTTTGCAATCGTTCAATCGGACGT
Source organism: Thermosynechococcus sp. (assembly GCF_025999095.1). Lineage (NCBI taxonomy): Bacteria > Bacillati > Cyanobacteriota > Cyanophyceae > Acaryochloridales > Thermosynechococcaceae > Thermosynechococcus > Thermosynechococcus sp. The sequence goes on from NZ_AP024678.1 coordinate 1,552,830, forward strand.
CGCATCGCCAAAGCCTCATAAAAGGCGGCAGCAATGGCTTCAGAGGTGCCAGCGCCAAGGGGCACATGGCTTTCATAGGTCAAGGTCAAAACCTCGCGATCGCCACTCAGCACACCCTGCCAATGGTGTGCCAAGGGCCCTAAGCGCTCAATCAGTCGCTGTCGGCGTCGGATGATGCGGGTGCCATAGATCACCAACTGCTGATTCCAGGCTTGCCAGAGGGCTTCATCCCACGGTTGACTGTCAGCCTGTTTGAGGAGCGCATTCCGTTGGCGCAGGGCTTTTTGGTAGGTTTGCAGGAGCTGGCTATAGAGGGGTTCTAGTTGTACCAAAATCCGATCTAACCAGTGGCGGCGAATGGCCGGTGTGCCCCGCACCAGTTCCAAATCCAAGCAGGAAAATTCCACGACATTGAGTTGACCCAGAAATTCCGCAGTGCGCTTGACCGTACAGCCGTTGACCCGTAGGACACGACCTGAGAGGGGGCGCAAGCTCACCGCCAGATCAACGGGGATGCCTTGGCGCTCAAGGGTGGCTTCAATTTGGGCGCTCTCTTGTCCCTGCTGAATCAGGTCGCGATCCCGATGGGTGCGATGGGATTGCAATGTGGCCAGCCACTCCACAGCCTCCAGCAGATTAGACTTGCCCTGGGCATTGTCCCCCACGACGATGGTTTTCGGCGCAGCAAACCTGATCCATGCATCACTGTAGTTACGGAAGTGGCGCAGATGGAGTGATTGAAGAAACACTTAGCAGCCCTTACCAAGCCCACGTTCCCGGTGCCCCCTTAAATGGGCCAACAATCTCCGGAGTGATCCAGCCACCATAGAAGGCCCCCGGCTGCGGAATCACCACCACACCATCCACGGTGCATTCATCCATCAAAGCAGCATAGAAGGCAATGTAGTGGCGGATCGGCGCAAAGGCAGGGGTGGGTTTCGGGTAGAACCAGGCCGCATTAGCCGCCTGGCGATCGCCCACCTTGACGTGGTAGTAGGCTCCTTGTCCTTTCCATTCACAAAAAGTTTGCCGTGCCGAGGGCACCAGATACTGCAACTGTACATCCTCTGGCGGAAAGTAATACACCGGGGGGTGACTGGTTTCAAGGACCCGCTGTCCCCGCCGGGTGTCGGCAATCACCACGCCATTAAAGACCACCCGCAGGTGTTTTGCCGTGGGTTCCACACGGGGTGGACGGGGATAGTCCCAAACTGATTCTTGGCCAGGGGGAATCCGTTGCATGGGGTCTCAGCTCCTGAACATCCTGCTTTGACAGTAACCGTTATCGCTCAAATATCGCTCAAAGCTGGGAACTGGTTTGTTGCTCCACCAAGCCCTGTTCAATTGCCAGGCGCACCAGCTCAGCCCGATTGTGAACTGCTGTTTTTTGAAAAAGGCTACTGACGTGCTTTTCAATCGTTCGCGCGCTCAAGTGCAGGCGATCGCCAATCTGGGCATTGGAGAGTCCCGCCACCAGCAAAGCCAAAACGTCCTTTTCCCGCGGCGTCAGATCCACCCTAACGCGTTGGCTTTTCGGGACAGAGAAAGGCTGCTGTCGCCGCTGCCACTCCATTTGTACCAGTTGGGCCCGATCGAGTAGGTTGCGCACCACCGCTGCCAACTCATTGAGGTCAAAGGGCTTGGCCAGATAGACATCGCCGCCGGTACGATAGGCACGAATTCGCTCCTCCAGTTCCGTGCGCGCCGTTAGGTAAATCACTGGCAGTAAGCGTAATGCGGGATGCTGGCGGACCTGCCGCACCAACTCATAGCCATTCATATTGGGCATGGCAATATCCGTAATCAGCAGGTGAGGTTGATAGCGATGGATCATTTCCAACGCTTGGGCACCCTCTCCCGCCGTCAGGCAACAGTACCCTTCGGATTCCAAAAAGCGACTCACCGACAAGCGGATGCCGGGATCATCGTCGGCAATGAGTACCGTAAGGGACATAGGAAATTTATGTCTCCACTAGACCACAGTATTTCTCCACACAGCGGACAAACAGCTCAACCCCAATACTTAAAACGGTTTCATCAAAGTCAAAGCGGGGATGGTGGTGGGGAAAATCTAACCCCAGTGTGCCATTGGCTGACCCCAAAAAGAAGTAGCAGCCTGGAACAGCTTTCAGAAAAAATGACATATCCTCCGCCGCCATCGTTTGACAATGGGACGTGACTCCAGCCGGCACCTCGACGACCGATTCCGCAACAGAGCGCACTAATTTCGCCATTTTGGCATCGTTGACCGTGGGGGGATACATCCGCTCATAGTGAAAGCGATAGGTGGCACCATGACTCTGGCAGATACCAGCAATCACCTGTTCAATGCGCTGGGGTAGCCAGTCCCCCAACTGTGGCTTAAAGTATCGAACTGTGCCCCGAAACGTTGCCGTATCGGCAATCACGTTTTTTGCGGCGCCCGCGTGCACTGCCCCCACGGAGATCACGGCCGTCTCTAGGGGATCCACATTGCGCGAGACGATGGTGTGCAACGCTGTAATGATTTGAGCCACAACGAGCACAGTATCCACCGTAAACTGGGGTAAAGCCGCGTGTCCTCCCTTGCCGTGCACCTCACACTCAAAGAATTCCGCTGCCGCCATCAAGGGCCCACTACGCACGCCCACCGTGCCAACGGGCAGAAAATTCCAGAGGTGCAGGCCAATAATGCCATCCACTTTTGGGGCATCGAGAACCCCGGCTTCAATCATTGGTTTGGCACCACCGGGACCTTCTTCGGCCGGCTGAAAGATGATTTTGACCGCACCAGCAAAATCGCGGTGAGTCGCCAGATATTTCGCAGTGCCGAGGGCGATCGCCGTATGACCATCGTGCCCGCAGGCGTGCATTTTCCCCTCATGGAGAGAGCGATAGGGCTTATCGTTTTCCTCCTGGACTGGCAGGGCATCCATATCAGCGCGAATTGCCAGCACAGGCCCCGGTCGAGATCCCGGAATGACCGCCACAATGCCCGTTTCGGCAATGCCAGTGCGATGCTGAATGCCCCATTGCCGCAGTTTTTCACTGACAAAGGCCGCTGTCAGGTGTTCCTGAAAGCCCAATTCCGGTCGTTGGTGCAAATAGCGTCGCCACTGCACAAGTTCAGGTTGGAGGGCAGCGACCTCCGGACGCAGTTGGCAGTTCACTTGGGGAAGATGGAAGGCCATGGAACAGTCTTTAAGATTTTGTTTAGGATGCACTTCTAGGATAAGGCATGCCCTTAGCTAGCGGCTTGATATGGTATTCAGCCCTCAAGGCAACTTGGGTGCCACTTACTTCCACCAGTCCTAGGATTTTCTTCGTCAGCACCCCCTGACTTAGGAAACATTTGTTATTATGGCAGGTAGCTCTCTAGGGCAAAAATTAAAATAGTTCAGTATTGGATATTACAATTTGCCAATTCTGACTCCTAGGGTCTCTTCAGCCAAACGAGGATGTTATGGTTCAATCCCTTCAGTACTCCATTGAACTCGTCAAAGATGAGGCACGACGACTGGTGGCCAAAGGTGTGGTAAGTCGGCAGCAGCCCATTTATACCCTTTGCCAGTTTGTGCCCGTTCGGGAGTGGCCCCTCATTGAGGCAGAGTTAGAGCGCTGTGATTTTATGCTGCGCGATCGCATTGGTGACCTCATTGGTCGTGAATGCTGGGACAACGACTAAAGAGCAATAAAGAGCAATCCGTAAGGGCACCTACTTCCCCCACTGGGCAAATCCTAGGACGTGGGTGCCTCTAAATCCTGCTGTAGGTCTTGGCGAAGAGCTCGCAGCGTTTCCAGAAGCGTCTGAATATCTGCGGCCAAGTCGGCACTTTCGCGGGGAGCAGGCTCAGGGGTGGAAGGGGATGGCGGCTCCTGAGCAATAAAGGCTTGAATCAGTTCCCGGGCCTGGGCTTCAGTGAGTCGGCCTTTCTCAGCGCAGACCGTGGCCAGTTGCCGGGCATCCACTCGCAGTTGCATCAGGTATTCTTGGCGCTTGGCTTCATCCTGTAGCGATTCAATGGCAGCGGCCGCAGCTCCAATACCGGTGTAGTAGAGTTGCTGTACAATTTCCAGGGGATTGCGATCCATAGAGTTCATCCCGAAGCAGACTATCCCTTTTACTCTACGGGAAATCTCTCGTCCTCATCAAGGTTGAGGAAAGCGGCTGCGGTAGAGATGGACAATTTTACTCACTACCTCATCGATCCCCAAGTTGTCAGTACAGACTTCTATCGCATCGGCCGCTTTACGAAAGGGGGCGTAGGCGCGTTGCTGATCCGCTGTGTCGCGAGCGGTCATCTGAGCGAGTAATTCCTCATAGGAGAGGTCGCATTGTCCCTGCTGTTGTAATTCCTGCCAGCGGCGCTGGGCACGCTCTTCGGGGGAGGCCGTTAGGAAAATTTTCAAGCCCGCCTCTGGAAAGACATGGGTGCCAATATCACGCCCTTCAGCAGCGATTCCGCCATTGGCCCCGATCGCCCGCTGCTGTTGTACCATTAGCCGCCGCACACCGCGCAGGGCGGCAATCTGGGATACCCGCTGCGTCACCTCTAGGGAGCGAATCGCTTGGCTGACCTCGCGATCATTGATCCACACTCGCGTTGGTTGATGGGGATCATTGCTTTCAAGACGCAATTGGCAGTGGGCGATCGCCTCTACGATCGCTGGCTCATCCTGGAGATCAATGTTATTTTCCAAGCACCACCAGGTTACCGCCCGATACATGGCACCGGTGTCAAGGTACTGCAACCCTAGGGCTTGGGCAGCCAGTCGCGTCACGGTTGACTTCCCGGCACCGGCAGGGCCATCCACGGCCAGAATCGGCAGGCGGCGATCCAGTAGACAATTGTCAATGAGGCGCGTTTGCCCCACCCAGCCAGCGATCGCCAACAGACCGACGGTCTCAATGCGTTCCAAGGGCACAAGGGTCTGGGGATGCACCAATTCGGCATAGTCGAGGCGCAACTGGGGAAACTGGCGCAGATGATCTTGAACCTGGGCTAGAAGCAGACTCGCTTCCAAGCAGCCCTGACGGAATGCCGCCTGAGCCACCTCCAGGCTTTGGCTTAAGGCAAGGGCAGTGGCGCGCTCCTTAGGACTCAGGTATTGATTGCGGGAACTGAGGGCAAGGCCATCGGCAGCGCGGACAATGGGGCAGCCAATGATCTCCACGTCCAGATTCAAGTCCGCTACACAGCGGCGAATAATCGCTAACTGCTGGGCATCCTTTTGCCCAAAGTAGGCGCGATCGGGCTGTACCAGATGCAACAGCTTCAGCACAATTGTTGCTACCCCGCGAAAATGGCCGGGGCGCGATCGCCCACAGAGGTGTTCCGTTAACTCCCTTGGCGGCTCCACCACGGTCAACTGCTCCATCCCCGTTGGGTAAAGCTCAGCCACACTGGGCACAAAGAGCAGATCCACCCCTAACTGCTGACAGAGGGCAGTATCGGCCTCAAGGGCACGGGGATAGCGTTCCAGATCCTCTTGGGGACCAAACTGCAGTGGATTGACAAAAATACTGACAACAACCACATCACACTCTTGCCGTGCCCGCTGAATCAAGGCAGCATGCCCCCCATGGAGGGCCCCCATTGTTGGCACAAAACCAACCGTGGTTGCGGCAGAGAATGTGCCAAGGGCAGTCTGTAAACCCGCCGTGGTGGTTAAACGGTAAAACTTACCCATAGAGTGCTTCGGGGGCGATCGATGGAGTTTTGATACAATCTGTCATATTACAGCCCTTTTCCCACACAGAGAAGCCACGCAAGCTGGTGAAAACTACGATCCGATCAGAGAGGCTTTTTAGGGTATCCCGATTGTAGAAAGGGTCTGTTCAATGCCCGGGCCTGCTTTTTTGACCAAAGTTTGTACATTTGTTGCAAGGGCTTTAATCTTGCGGGCAGGTTTTCTAAAATTCAGGTACTTTCGTTTTTCTATACTTGCAAACCCTGTAACACGACGCCAAGTTTCACCCCCCCTAGTCAAAAGCTTGTTTTTTAACTGGAACCGTTAAGGATACGCCGCGAGGATAGCCCCTATGGCCAACGAACTACAAAACAGCTTACAAAAATACCGTTTCGTCTGCACCCTCACCTTCGGGGATATTTATGGCCAAGTCATTGTTTGGCTGATTGTGATCTTTATTGGTTTGGCTGCCTCCCTCACCCTCTACAACAATCCAGTGCAGGCGTTTCTGGTCGGGGGACTAATTTTGGTCTTAACCTTGCCCTTTTTACTTTTTGCCTTTGTCACGACTCTGCTCAACCATATTGAAATGCGACCTGTGACAGTGACAGAGAAGAAAAAACGTAAAGATGCCGCCGTGGCCTCAACCACCGAAGTGGCTGCTGCAAATTAAAAACCCGTAAAAACAGCGGGCGATCGCTCCCCACACTGAAATTACCCCTGCAGGCCTATGATGCTTTACTGGCTGACATTTTTGCAGGCATTACCGACACCAGAACTGTCAGCACGACCCCGAGCGCAAACCCAAGCCACGCTACTGGCGGAGCCTCCCCCCATGGTCATGGGTAATCTGGGCGGGCTGCTCTTCTTTCCCGGTGTTATTGCCGGCATTGTAATTTTGCTGCTCCTGAGTATTTGGGCCTACACGCGCGTCTATGTCATTACCCCCAACAATGAAGCCTTTGTGCGCACGGGGGGGATTTTTGTTAAGAAAAAAACCGTGATCCTCAATGGTGGTTGCATCGCCCTGCCAGGGTTCCATGAATTGACACGGGTACCACTGCGGGAGATTTCCATTGATGTAGAGCGAACTGGCAAATTGGCGGTGCGTACCCGAGATTATCTACGGGCTGATATGCGGGTCACCTTCTATGTCTGCATCAACCCCACTGAAGAGGATGTCCTTACCGCTGCCGCTCGCCTTTCCCAAAATAACCGCATTACCCCCGAAGACATTAAAAATGCCCTCGAAAAACGGGCGGACGATGCCATTCGCGCAGCAGCAAAACACAAATCCCTTGCTGAAATTGACTCCGACAAACTGGGGTTTGCCCAAGAGGTGCTCAACTTGATGCAGCAAGATCTGCAAAAAGTCGGACTCACCCTCAATAACATTGCCATCTCAGAAGTCCAAGAGAGCGACACCTACGACGAAAATAACTTTTTTGATGCTCAGGGGGTGCGGCTGCGCACAGAAACTATTCAACGCTCGATTCAGCAAAAGCGGGAAGTCGAACTCTCAACGCGGGTGGCGATCGAACAGAAGGAGCTGGATGCCCAAAAACGCTCCCTGCAAATTGAAGAGGAAAAAGAAGCGGCACTGTTGAGCCAACGCTTGAAGCTGGAAGCCCTGAAAGCGCAGCGGGAGCGGGAAATTGAGGAGGCCAAAGCAGCGGAGGCCGCCGCGATTCAGCGGGCAAAGTTGCTCCAGGCCCAAGTGGTCGAGGAAGAAGCAATCCGCAAAAAACTGGCCATCCAACAAAAGGAAATTGAGGCCAGCATTGAACTGGAGGAAAAAAATAAACTCCTGAAAGTGACGCAAGCCCAGCAACAACAGGAGGCAGAAATCGCCGAGATCAGTCGCCAGCAGCAGGTGCAGGCCAACCGTTTACAAGCGCAGGTGGCCATTGCAGAGTCCGAACGTCAAGCGCGCCTTGCCCAAGAGGACGTGGCGATCGCCGTTGCCACCAAGAAAAAAGAAAGTCTGATGGCCGAAGCCGAGCGGGCACGGGCAGAATCTGCGGTCACCACCGCCATCGAAGTGGAGAAAGCTAATCGCCACAAGAACCTAGCCATCATTGCCGCAGAACGGGAAGCAGCTGAAAAACGGGTACTGGAGCAAAACGTTGTGGAAATTGATGCTTTTCGGCGGCGGCGGCAAGCGGAAATTGCCCAACAGGCAGCACAACTGGAGGCGGAAGCGATTCGCACCCTTGCTGCGGCCAACCGCGATAAAGCCCTTGCTGAGGCCGAAGGAATAGAGGCCATGCTCGCGGCCAAAAATGTCATTAGCAACGCTAACTTGACAGCTCAAGTGATTACAGCCCTCTGGCCAGAACTGGCACCCCAACTACCGCAAGTTCTCCAAGCCCTTGCCCCCCAACCGGGGGTGATTGGCGATGCCAAAATTTATACCTTTGCCAATGGCGGCGGCACCGCTGATTTTAATAACCTGCTCCTGTCTGCTAGTGGGTTGGCCCTGATCAATGCCCTTTTTGAGGAGGGGAAACTTGGCCAATTGTTAGCACAAATTAAATCCCTTCTCCAAGACAGTACGGCCAATTCCTAAAACGTGACTGCATACCCCTAGCTGCAGGAGTGGATAACTCTTCAGTCGGGCTGGGGGGCAGAGGCATGCATAAAGGATTTATTGAATTCATCTCTATTTTCAAAATTCATAGAGC